>JAZKEZ010000078.1:0-10569 GCA_040386675.1 Bacteroidota bacterium
TTGGTAAACTCAGCAGGCTGGATACCAAAACTACCAAAACCAAACCAGGCCTTCGCCCCGTTCACTTCCTTACCTACCAGCAATACGAGGATCAGCATAAGGAGGCAGATCACGTAAAATGGGTACGACAGTTTGGTAATAAAACGACCGTCCATCAGGAAGATACTGAAGCCGATCATCAGCGAGCTGGAGATCCAGATAAACTGCATCCCGTATTCCTGGCTGATGTCGAAAATACTCGGGTGAGCCGCGTTGTAGCTGGCTGCATAAATATTGAACCACCCGATGAACATGAGCAGCAGGTACAAACCGAGCGTGGCCAGGTCGATATTCTGAAGCGGGGAACTGTTTCTGTTCGTCTGACCTTGCATCATTCCGGTAACATTTTCATCAGGTTAGCTTTCACCATTCTTTCTTCCACAAGCGGACGGGAAATCTTGCCGGTCATGTATTTCTCCATCATCAGGCTGCTGATCGGTGCTGCCCAGGTGGCCCCGAAACCAACGTTTTCCACATATACCGCGATTGCGATCTTCGGATTGTCTTTCGGTGCAAATGCAATAAAGATCGAGTGGTCCTTTCCGTGCGGGTTTTGCGCCGTTCCAGTCTTTCCGCACACTTCGATCAGCGGGTCCCATTGTACTCCGCGCCCGGTACCGTTCACAATAACGTTGCGCATCGCTTCTACCACGATGTCGAAATGCTTGGCATCAACAGTAGTGTATTGTTTTTCCAGGAATTTCTTGTCGAGCTGCTGTGCACCATCGATCTGCTTTACCAGGTGTGGACGGTAGTACCAGCCGCGGTTAGCAATGATACTCACGAAATTCGCCATCTGTATCGGTGTAACCCCCAATGCATCCTGGCCGATAGCCAGCGAAATCACTGTATGCGCTTTCCAGCGGTTTTTCCCGTGGATCTTGTCGTAGAATTCGTTCGACGGCACCAGTCCCTTGCTTTCGTTCGGTTGTTCGATACCGGTCTTGTCGCCGAGGCCGAAACTCATCACGTGCTTTCTCCATGCCGCATATCCCTGTCCTGTGGTCGGGTACTTATCGAGGATATTCTTGAAAACGTTACAGAAATAGGCGTTACATGAAGTGGTAATCGCACTGAACAAATCGAGCGGCGAGGCGTGTGAGTGACAACCCAGCTTTCGGTTGGCGTAGAAATATCCCTGGCTGCAACCGTAACGCATATCAGGCGTAAGACTGCCTTCCTGCAATCCTACCAATGCCTGGATAAGTTTGAAGGTTGACCCCGGCGGGTATCTCGCCTGCATTGCACGGTTAAAAAGTGGTTTAAGCGTATCGACATTCAGTCGGGCGAAATTCTGGTTACGGATACGGCCGGTAAGCAGGTTGGGATCGTAGCTCGGGTTATTCACCAGTGCCAGCACCTCACCGCTAGACGGGTCGATGGCGACCACAGAACCGCGTTTGTTCTGCATCAGTTTCTCACCGTAAGCCTGCAACTCCGCATCGAGCGTAGAGATCAGGTCGCTTCCCGAAAGAGCAATGGTATCGAGTGCGCCGTCTTTGTAGCGGCCTTTCTCATTGTTGTATACATCAACAACCACGAAACGCACGCCTTTACGGCCACGCAGTTCGTTTTCGTAGGCTTTCTCCAGTCCGCTGGCACCGTAATAATCCCCGGATTGGTAGTACACATCCTTATCGAGGATGCGCTGGTTTACCTCGCCAATGTAACCCAGGGTATGCGCGGCAATCGACTGCGGATAAGCCCTCAGCGTACGCGAAGCCGAATAGAATCCTTTGAATTTGTGAAGTTGTTCAGAGATGGTCGAGAACTGGTCGGCCGGAATCTGTTTCTCAAACACCGACGGTTTCCGGATCGAGAATTTCCGCGCAGCGGTAAGCCGCTCAATGTATTGTTCTTTGGTGATGCCTACCAGTTCGCAGAACTTGGCGGTATCAATGTTCTTTACATCGCTGGGTACCACCATAAGGTCGTATACAGCGATGTTTGCCACCATCAGCCGGTGTTTCCGGTCGAAAATAAGTCCGCGGGAAGGATAAACGGTGACTTTCCGCTCCGACATATTCGCCGCCTCGATGGTCCAGCTGTCGTCGATAACCTGCAGGAAGAAAAGGCGCAGGATAAATATGAATCCCACAGACACTACGATGAGTGCAATAACAAACCTTCGGTTATCTAACATTACCTTCTTCTTTCTCTAACCTGGTATAACATATATTGACTCAGGTAAACCAGTCCGAGCGTCATTGCCGCCGAAAGCAGTACCCTGATCTGAGTTCTGAAAAAGAAATCGAACTGGAAATTCTCCAGGTTAAAGATCCAGACGTGATGGATCAGTACCAGCGTTACCGCGTACGACATGAACCAGTTGGTTCCCATACTCTGGATCGTTGGTTTCTGTGTAAAGTCGTAGCCCTCACGAGGAGAGATCATCTTCAGGATCACACCGCGGAAATACCCCATGGCCACGCATGCCGAGGCATGAAGTCCCATGGTATTGTCGAACGAATCGATGCTCAGTCCGAGTACCAGTGAAAGCACCAGCACCAGCCAGCCTGGGGTACGAAGCGGCAGCATGAGGATAAAAAGCGGGTAAATAAAAGGAACCAGCAGTCCGCTTGCCAGGTTGATGTTGTTCATGACCACCACCTGCAACAGCACCAGGAACACAAACCTGAGTACTATTCTGATTACATCTCCGATCATTTGGTCTCGATGGTTTGAGCGGTTTCCTGTTCCAATTTCATTTGTTCCTGTTTCATCAGGTTATTCACCACGTATACGGTGGTAATTTTTGTGTAATCTACGGCCAGCCTGATCTTCAGGTCGAGGTAATTGCTTCCTTCAGGTTGCTCGATCTTCTCTACAATTCCCACCATAACACCGGTTGGGTAAATCTTTGAAGAGGCACGGCTCACAATGGTATCTCCCTTAACAATACGGGCGTGATTGGCAATGTCTTCGATCTTTGCATACCTCGGGTCCACACCATCCCACTTCAGCAAACCGAAATTCTTGGTACGTTTTACCTCAACACTCGCGGTAAAATTGGTATTGATGATCGGGAGTACGGTAGAGTAATTGCCGCTTACGTTTACCACAACGCCCACCAATCCATCAGGAGAAAGTACGCCCATGTCTTTTTCGATGCCCTGGTAGCTTCCGCGGTTCAGGGTAAGGAAGTTGAACTGGAGGTTGGTCGTTGCGTTGATCGCTCTTGCGGTACTGTACTGGTACTGCTGTAAACTTGTGGTATCGCCTACGCGATAGTTTTTCCGCACGGCAAAGTAAAAGGCATCCCGGTTTTTGGAACGGAGAATTGCATTTTCAGCCGCGAGCTGGTCCACCTGTTCGATCAGGTTGAAGTATTTGGTAAGACTTGCCTTTTGGGTATACACTTCACCAACTACCTGGTTCGAGGAACTGATGAGCACCGAACGCTGGAAGGAGTTGTGAATAAAGAAAAAAGACAAACATAGCGCCTGCAGTATAACTGCCAGGAATTCCTTGTGGTACTTCGAAAGAAAAGCGAAGAAATTCTTCATTGATCAGTAAACAGTTATAAGTAAACAGCGATCAGTAATGTATTTTATAAACAGTAACAGCGAACAGTAAACAAAGAACCGGTAGGCTGTCCGTTGTTTACTATCCGCTGTTGGCTGAATAATTAGTCTCTGATAAGGAACTGGAACTTGTCGATGTTCTTCAGCGCAATGCCGGTTCCGCGGGCTACGGCACGAAGCGGATCTTCGGCAATGTGAACCGGAAGTTTGGTCTTCATGCTGATACGCTTGTCCAGTCCGCGAAGCATCGATCCTCCGCCGGCAAGGTAAATACCGGTTTTGTAGATATCTGCAGAAAGTTCAGGCGGGGTCATCTCAAGAGCGGTAAGAATAGCTTCCTCGATCTTGGAAATGGATTTATCCAGTGCGTGGGCGATCTCCGTGTACGAAACGTGGATCTCTTTCGGGATACCCGTCATCAGATCTCGTCCGCGAACCGCATAATCAGCCGGTGGATTATCAAGCTCCGGAAGGGCTGCACCTACTTCGATCTTGATCTGTTCAGCAGTACGCTCACCGATCAGGATGTTGTGCTGGCGACGCATGTATTCTTCAATGTCGCTGGTAAACTCATCACCCGCAACACGGATCGACTTGTCGCAAACGATACCTCCAAGTGCGATAACCGCAATTTCAGAAGTACCACCGCCTATGTCAATGATCATGTTACCCATTGGCTCTTCCACGTCGATACCGATACCGATCGCGGCAGCCATAGGCTCGTGGATAAGATATACCTCTTTTGCACCGGCGTGCTCGGCGCTGTCTTTTACCGCACGTTTTTCAACTTCAGTGATCCCTGAAGGGATACAGATCACCATACGGAGAGAAGGGTTGAACAGCGAGCGACCCTGTTTGATCATACGGATCATACCGCGGATCATGTATTCGGCCGCATAGAAATCCGCGATCACACCGTCCTTCAGTGGCCTGATGGTTTTGATGTTCTCGTGGGTTTTCCCGTGCATCTGTTGAGCCTGTCGCCCGATGGCTATGACCTTGTTGGTGGTACGGTCGAGGGCAACGATACTTGGCTCGTCAACCACAACTTTATCATTGTAAATAATCAGTGTGTTTGCCGTTCCTAAGTCGATAGCAATTTCCTGGGTAAGAAAACTAAGCAGGCCCATATGTATATATCAGTGTTTAAAATGTCTGTTTCCTGTAAAAACCATAGCCAGGTTGTGATCGTTGCAGTAGTCGATAGACAACTGGTCTTTGATCGAACCTCCCGGCTGGATGATGGCATTGATCCCTTCTTTACCTGCAATTTCTACACAGTCGGGAAATGGGAAGAATGCGTCTGAGGCCATAGCTGCATCCTGCAGGTCGAAACCGAAGGACTTGGCTTTGTGAATGGCGTGCTGCAAGGCATCCACGCGACTGGTCTGACCGGTTCCGCTGGCGAGCAGCTGTCCGTTCTTCGCCAGTACAATGGCGTTGCTCTTGGTGTGCTTACAAATAATATTGGCAAACTCCAGGTCGCTCATTTGCTGAGCCGAGGGAGTAGTGTTGGTCATTTTTTTGAAGTTTTCCTTCTTATCGGAAACCGCGTCCTTATCCTGCACAAGGTAGCCGTTTAAAACGGTACGAACGGTACGTTGTGAAAGTTTACCATCGAGTTTCTTCAGGAGAATGCGATTCTTCTTTGATTGCAGTACTTCCAGCGCATCGGCATCAAATCCCGGGGCGATCAGTATTTCGAAAAACAGGCTGTTCATCTCGTTTGCAGAAGCCAGGTCAACCGTTTTATTGGTGATGATCACTCCGCCGAAGGCAGATACCGGGTCGCCGGCCAGTGCATCGTTCCAAGCTTCCAGTAGCGAAGCTCTCGAAGCCAGTCCGCAGGCGTTGTTGTGTTTCAGGATGGCTACAGTAGCGGTTGCCTCCGCAAAATCTTCCATCAGGTTTACCGCAGCATCCACATCCAGCAGGTTGTTGTAGCTCAGTTCCTTGCCCTGAACCTGCTCGAACATTTCGTTCAGTGCCCCGTAGAAAGTTCCCGACTGGTGCGGGTTTTCACCGTAACGAAGCGGGTATTGCTCATTCACGCTGATCTTAAGCGCAAGCGAAGGGTTTTCTTTGGCGAAATAGCTGTGGATCGCAGTATCGTAGTGCGACGAAGTCTCGAAAGCCTCCGCAGCAAAAGTGGTGCGCTGGTCAAGCGTGGTATTGCAGTCGTTGGAGCGAAGCATTTCAAGCAACAGCGTGTATTGCTTGCGGTTCGAAACGATCACCACGTCCTGGAAATTCTTTGCGGCAGCACGGATCAGTGAGATCCCGCCGATGTCGATCTTCTCGATGATCTCCTGGTGAGTTCCGCCTTTGGCAAGGGTTTCCTCGAAAGGATACAGGTCGACAATCACCAGGTCGATCTCAGGGATCTGGAACTCCTGCATTTCGGCAATGTCATTGTCGAGTGCACGGCGCCCAAGGATTCCTCCGAAAATTTTCGGGTGAAGGGTTTTTACCCTTCCGCCAAGGATCGACGGATAGGTAGTGAGTTCCTCAACAGGAATCACGTCGTAACCCAATTCTTCTATAAACTTCTGGGTACCGCCTGTTGAATACAAAGTGACATCATTGGCCGCCAGGTAATCAATTACCGGGGCCAGGTTCTCCTTGTAAAATACGGAAATGAGTGCCGAACGCACCTTAACCTGTGAACTCATCTTGATTTTCTCGAAAAATATGGCAAAAGTAGTAAGTTGAACTGCATAATCAAGTGTCTGAAAATGCTTATTGAAACTTTTTTTTGAACGTGTGCAGTTTCTCACTCATCCGCTTTACTTTTGCGCCATGATCACCCGTTTAACGGCCATATGTTTAGTGCTTGTACTGAGCTTTCAGTGCATGATAAAACTCGGGCTGGTGATCGATTACAGCGTGAACCGGGTGTACATCACCCAGGCCTTTTGCGTAAATAAGGCAAAACCTCAGCTGAAGTGCAACGGAAAATGTCACCTGGCCAAAGAGCTTAAAAAAGCCGGCGAGGAAAAAAACGATTCCGACAAGAACAGCAAAGCCGAATGGCTGGTCTTCATCGGCAGCACTCCGATACAACCTTCATTCTCCGCATTCGAATCCGAAAACACACCAGAATACCTTCCGTATACCTGCGAAAAACCCAGCGACTATACCAGCGCTTCGTTCCATCCACCGGCAGTGGGTTAAAGACCGTCTAAACTATAAACCGTCTCAACCATCTAAACTGTTTAAACCCAAATGGAACTCAATCAATATCTGCTACTCGCCGACCTGCTCCTGTTCGTGATCATGTGTGCTCAATTGCGCCGCATGAATCAGCTTTCGGTGAAGCTCAGGGCGATAAAAAAGTAAGTCGTCAATTTCGAATTCCAGATTTCAAATTTCAAGTCACTGCTTATGGGTGGACAATTTGAAATTTGAAATTCCCTTTCGTCAATTCTAACTCCAACACTCTGCCTGAAGGCGGACAATTTGAATTTTCAGGTTGTCGCTTATGGGTGGGTAATTTATTATTCAATCCTATTCAATGAAATCTATACTATTCATTGCAGCAACCGCTGCCCTGCTTTTCACTTCCTGCAAAAAAGAAAAAATAACCGGAGATCCTGGCACACTTACCGGCAACATGATCATCGAACTCGATCCGAAATGGAACACCGAGGCTTTCGTTCCCGGTAAAACCTACATCAACCAGTTCGGTGAGGACTTCACTCCTTCCCTGTTCAAGTATTATGTGAGCAACATTGTACTTACTGCAAAAGACGGTTCTACCTGGAGCCAACCGAACAGCTACCACATTATCGATCATAAAAACGGAGCGAACGAACTGGTGCTGAAGAATATCTTCGCCGGCGATTACACCTCGGTATCTTTTACCATCGGAGTAGACAGCGTGCGCAACGTCTCCGGGGCACAGGAAGGTGCACTCGATCCTGCCAACCAGATGTTCTGGAGCTGGAACACGGGCTACATCTTCTTTAAACTGGAAGGGAAATCTTCAGCCAGCGCCGACAGCACAGTAAGCTATCATACCGGAGGATTCACCGGGGCAAACAATGCATTGAGAACGGTTACCCTGTCGCTCGAAACCGCGGGTATCGCAACCGAAATCAACCCTGATGAAACTCCAGAAGTCCACGTTTTTGTAGATGCGGCCAAAGTTTTCTACGGTGCTTCTGATATTAAGATCAGCGAAATGTCGTCGAACCACATGCCGGGTGCAAAAGCGGCGAAACTTGCCGACAATTACAGGGGCATGTTTAAGGTGGACCATGTGCATTGATGGAGGAGTTAGACAGTTTAGACGGTTGAGACAGTTTAGACAGTTGAGACGGTTGAGACGGTTTATGGTCTGCTGGATGTTGGTGCTGACTGCTACTGCCTGTTCGAAGCAGGCAGAGCAGTCGGCTCCGCTTCAGCCGCTGAATGTTTCTGCGGAAGGACCGGCCTATTTCCCTGCAGCGAGCTACCGGTTTACCAACAACGAACTGACCTCTGCGGGATTTCAACTCGGCCGGCGACTGTTTTACGATGAGCTGCTTTCGGTAGAGAACGATATCAGTTGCGCAAGCTGTCACCAGCAGCGTTTTGCCTTTTCCGATCCTTCGCACGCCATACCGCACGGGGCACACGGAAAACTGGGAACACGCAATTCGCCAGGGATCTTCAACATGCGCTGGACACCGGCCATGATGTGGGACGGCGGGATCACCAACCTGGAACTGATGCCCGTGGCACCGCTCACAAACCCGGTGGAAATGGACGAAACGCTTGACAATATTGTGCGTAAGCTCAACGCAAATGCATCATATCGCGAGGCTTTCCGCGGCGCTTTCGGTTCAGAGACGATTACCGCACCGATGATGCTGAAGGCTTTTGCGCAGTTCATGGGCGCCATGGTCTCGGCTGATTCCCGCTACGATCGCTTCCGCCAGGGCAAACTTTCGCTCAGTGCTGATGAAATGAGCGGCATGCAGCTGTTCGACGACAAATGCGGAAGTTGTCACTCCGGCGAACTTTTTACCGACTTCAGTTTCCGCAACAACGGGATCGATTCGGCAGGAAAGGACGACGGTCGGTTCCTGGTCACTCAGCAAAACACCGACCGCGGTACCTTCCGCGTACCATCGTTGCGCAACGTGGCGATCACCAGGCCTTACATGCACGACGGCCGCTTCAACTCGCTCGAAGAAGTGCTACAGCATTACACCTCCGGGATCCGGCATGCTGAGAATCTCGATCCTGTATTAAAAACAGGTCTCGGACTCAGCGCGGAACAAAGCCGTAAGATCATCAGCTTCCTCGGCACACTCACCGATGAGACATTTACTAAAGATCCAAGATTTTCAAAACCTTAAACCATGCAAAGAATCCGGTTAAATTATACGATGCTGTTGCTGCTCTTGCTGGGTATAACAGGAATACCGGCTGCGAAGGCGTGCGATGCCTGCGGCTGTTCGTCGGGAGGAAATTTCGTGGGATTGCTGCCGCAGTTCAACAAGAAATTTGTCGGCATTCGCTACAAAAACAGCCTGTTCAGTGTTGATCCGTCCAAACTCCAGGGACTGGATGCCCACAACGACCAGTTCGAGCACAAAGACAGTTATACCACTACCGAGCTTTGGGCGCGGTTCTTCCCGGCAAAGCGGGTGCAGCTTATGGCTTTTGTTCCGTACAGCGTAAACTCGAAGACCGAAAACGGGACCACCAATACCATAAGCGGGATCGGCGACATGAGTGCCATCGCATCCTACGTGGTATTCAACACGACCGACAGCCTGGACCACCGTTTTCGCCAGGCCTTTTTGCTTGGCGGAGGAGTAAAACTGCCCACCGGGAAATACCAGCAGCGCGACAACGACAAAGTGTTGTATCCGCAGCCCTTCCAGGTAGGAACCGGGGCGTATTCACTGCTCATCAACGGGATTTATACCGCCCGGATCGATAAGTGGGGATTTAACCTCAACGCCAACTACAGTGTAAACGGAAAAGCAGAGAACGGCTATCATTTTGGGAATAATCTCAGCGCAGCCGCTTCTTTCTTTTACTGGTACCGAGGCAGGGAGTTTTCACTGATCCCGAACGTCGGACTGTTTAGTGAAAGCAGTCGCCCGGATACTCAATACAATGTGGACCAGGTGCTTACAACTAAAGACCACAGCTACCTGACGCTGGGAAACGAGTTTTACTTTTACCGGTATGCACTCGGCTTCAATTACCATTTACCAGTCGGTGTACAGAACCCAACCTCCTCGCCGGTTAGCAATGGCAGAGTGTTTGCCACGTTCTCCGTGGTTTTCTGAGTAATGTATAGTGCGTGACATACCGGAAACCGTTATCTGATAATGCTTCCGGTATGTTAAACACTACATTTTCCCGATACTTCACCGTCTTAATCCTGCTTTGGCAGTCCGTGGCGGTTATTGCCCAAAGTCATACGATCCGCATCGACCGTCCGGCCGAACTCGACCGAAACCAGGTAATTGAGGAGTTTCCGCTGCAATCTGCCGGGGATGCTTCCTTTATCGGGCTTACCGCCTATAGCCACGACCAGTACGGTAATTACGTATTGTATTTCAGTTACAGGGAAAACGGCAGCTGGAGTGCATGGAAAGAATTCAAGCCATATACTGAATCGCTGACTGAAGACCGCAGGAGTTTTGAAGCTGATCCGCTTCCTTCTACCGCCACTGCCGTACGCTTTGCCAAATCGGGCAATTGCGACAAGCCTGTATTTTTCCGCATTTTTTACCCGGAGCACAGTGCGGTAAACGAATCACCCGCGCAGCCTTCGTCGGCAGCGTGCAACTGCACCACTCCAACGTTTTGCGACCGCAGCTGCTGGTGTCCGTCGGGAGATTGTCCGGAGCCTGCTTCACCCACTCCAACCACTGCAACACACATCATTGTTCACCACAGCGCCGGATTCAATACCAGCACCGACTTTAAAGCCGTGGTAGCCTATTACTGGGATTTCCACGTCAACACCAACGGATGGGATGACATTGGCTATAACTGG
>JAZKEZ010000079.1:0-9619 GCA_040386675.1 Bacteroidota bacterium
TCCGGGAGTGGAGTGAAGTGAGGGAAAAGCAGCGACGGTTTTTGCGTTACTTTTTCCAAAAAAGTAACAATGACAAACCAGGAATCATCAAACTTACACAATAGAACCAACCTGGATATAACAAAAACAGGCCCTTTCAAAGGTGCCTGTTTTTGTTTAAGGTAGTGCCGTGTTAGATTAGTTCTGAAGCTCACGACTCCTCAATAACCTCCGGCTTATCCATATCGATCTTCTCTCCCAGGAACCGGGGCTCCGTGCCAGTCACCAGGTCGACAAACACCTTGACCCTCGCGAGGTATTCGCGAAGGGTTGTTTTAATGCCTCCCTTGCCGGTCACATCTACAGCATTGAAGCCAATGGCATGCATTCCAGAGCGATTGGCCAGGTATATGGCTCGTTCGTTGTGAAACTGTTGTGAGATCACGAGAATGGAATCCTGCCCGAAAATTTCCTTTGCCCGAAACACACTGTCCAGTGTGCGGAATCCTGCATAATCACGGAAGATACGGGTGCTGTCTACGCCGGCGGCAATCAGGTCATTGCGCATCAGGGAAGGTTCGTCATAGTCTTTTCGGCTATTGTCGCCGCTCACAATGATCTTTTCGATTTTTCCCGATGCCATCAGTTCGGCTGCAGCTGAAATGCGATTGGAATAATAGCGGTTTACCCGACCACTATTCAGGAACTTCGTGGTTCCCAGCAATAAACCGGTTTGCATGTCCGGGAGCGTGTTGACATCTGAATAGGTCTTGTTCTCTGCCGAGCGCTTAATGACCGTATTGGCCAGCCAGACGAGTAGAAGACAAATCAGCACGAGGGAAAGAAAGATCAGCATATTTCTTTTGGTAAAAAAGCGGTTGAATTTGGAACGCAACGACATAGGGAGAGCTTTGTCCTAAATATAGGCAGAAAAAAAGGTCGCCTCCCGACGACCTTTTTACAATGTCTGTTTGCTTTATCCTGCGCTGGAAGATGCTGAAACCGCATTGCCAACCATTTCGCGGGCCTTTGCAGCGATGCTCTCAGCATCAAAGCCACATTCCCGGTAAAGTTCGTTTTGCGTGCCGTGCTCAATCCATTTGTCGGGCATACCCAACCGGATCACCTTTGCGGCATATCCGTGTTCAGCCATGAACTCAACTACCGCGCTGCCCATTCCGCCTACAATGGTGCCATCTTCAACCGTAATGACTTTGTCGAATTTTGCGAATACTTCATGCAGCAGGACTTCATCGATTGGTTTAGCGAACCGCATGTCGTAGTGCGCAGCAGATACTCCGTTTGCTTCAAGTGTCTCGGCGGCTTGGGAAACCAGGTTTCCGGCGTGGCCAATAGACAGAATGGCAATGTCATTACCGTTCCTGATCTTGCGGCCGGTTCCGATCTTGATTTCCCTGAATGGCGTCTTCCAGTCGGTCATTACGCCTTCTCCGCGCGGATAGCGGATAGAGAAGGGTCCCTGGTCAGGAAGTTGGGCAGTATACATCAGGTTGCGCAGTTCGCTTTCGTCCATCGGAGCGGCTACGATCATATTCGGGATGCAGCGGAAATAGGCAATGTCGAAAGCTCCGTGGTGCGTGGGTCCGTCGGCTCCTGCAAGTCCGCCGCGGTCGAGACAGAACACCACGTTGAGTTTTTGCAGCGCCACATCATGAACCACCTGGTCGTAAGCACGTTGCATAAACGACGAGTAGATGTTGCAAAAAGGCACGAGCCCCTGCGTCGCAAGACCGGCAGAGAAGGTAACCGCATGCTGTTCGGCAATACCCACATCAAACGCGCGATCAGGCATAGCCTTCATCATAATGTTCAGCGAACATCCCGAAGGCATGGCAGGAGTAATACCTACAATTTTTTCATTTTTCTCAGCCAGTTCCACAATCGTATGACCGAAGACATCCTGGTATTTCGGGGGAACCGGGTTCTTGGGGACCACCTTGATGATCTCTCCCGTAGTTTTGTTGAACAGACCGGGTGAATGCCACACGGTCTCATTTCCTTCTTCGGAAAACTTATATCCCTTGCCCTTTTTGGTCAGAACGTGGAGGATCTTTGGTCCGGGTATATCTTTCAGGTCTTCAAGGACTTTGGTAAGACGGTTTACATCGTGACCGTCAACAGGTCCGAAATACCTGAATTTTAAAGACTCGAACAGGTTGCTGCTGTTCAGTACACTCGATTTTATTCCGTTTTCGATCTTTTGGGCAATGGCCTGTGCATTCGGTCCGAACTTACTGATCTTGCCTAGCAGGTTCCACACTTCGTCTTTTACCTTGTTGTAGGCATGAGAAGTCGTAATGTCAGTGAGGTATTCCTTAAGTGCACCCACATTTGGGTCGATAGACATGCAGTTGTCGTTGAGGATCACCAGCATATTGCTGTTTTCAACGCCGCCGTGATTAAGTCCTTCGAATGCAAGTCCGGCGGTCATTGCACCGTCACCGATAACGGCGATGTGCTGTTTTTGGAGGTCTCCCTTAAGTCGGTTAGCCACGGCCATGCCGAGCGCTGCAGAGATTGAGGTAGAGGAGTGGCCAACGCCAAACGTGTCGTAAATGCTTTCGTTTCTTTTCGGGAACCCGGAAATGCCTCCGTAAAGCCGGTTGGTGTGAAACGAGTGCCTTCTGCCGGTCAGGATCTTGTGTCCGTAAGCCTGGTGACCCACGTCCCAAACCAGCTGATCTTCAGGAGTATTGAATACATAGTGCAGGGCAACGGTGAGTTCCACCACGCCGAGACTGGCTCCGAAATGCCCGCCTTTTACAGAAACGACATCAATAATGTATTCCCTTAGTTCTTTACAGATCTGGTTCAGATCTTTCTCAGCAAATTTGCGCAGATCTGAGGGGTATTCGATCTGACTTAGAAGTGGCCCGGCTTTGATCTCGTCCATGCGGTTATTGTAACGGGTAAGTTGGCAAAATTACCCAAAATAACGATTAGCCGATTCGGTAATTGTGCAATCAGCGAATTAGGCGGTTAACGCAGACTACACTGCCATTTCCAGGCATCACGGAGGGCATCGGCCAGGGTTAATCTGGCATCCCATCCAAGGATTTCTTTGATTCTTGCCGGATCAGCATACACTTTCTCTACATCGCCCGGGCGTTTAGGTCCGAGTTTATAATTGAGTTTCTGGCCGGTCACTTCCTCGAACGTATGGATCACTTCAAGAACTGAATTGCCTTTCCCGGTACCGACATTTAAAACCGTTGCACCCTGGCTGGCTGATGAAAACAGTGCATTCAGCGAGGAAACGTGCGCTTTTGCAAGATCCACCACGTGAATGTAATCGCGTATGCAGGTTCCGTCGGGTGTGTTGTAGTCGTTACCGTATACCGTAAGCTGGTCGCGAAGGCCCGCGGCAGTCTGGGTAATAAACGGCACGAGGTTATTGGGCGCGCCGATCGGCAGTTCTCCGATCAGTGCCGAAGGGTGCGCGCCTATAGGGTTGAAGTAGCGAAGTAAAGCTGCGCTGAAATCTTTATCTGCTGCACAAAAATCAGTAATGGCCTGTTCGCAAACCTGCTTGGTAAACCCATAAGGCGAGTTGGCAGGTTTTACAGGCGATAATTCGGTGACAGGAAGCTGGTCTGGTTCGCCATAAACTGTGCAGGAAGACGAGAACACGAGATCACGTACCCCGTATTTCTGCATAGCTGTGAGAAGGGTTACCAGTGATCCCACGTTGTTCCGGTAATATTTGAGCGGAAAGAGCACCGATTCACCGACAGCTTTATCTGCCGCAAAATGGATCACTCCTTCAATGTTGCCTTCTTTCTCGAAAATGCTGTTCAGGGCATATTCGCTGTTGCAGTCTTCCTGGTAAAAAGTGAAATTTTTACCTGTGATCTTTTGCAGTCCGTCAAGTACCGAAACCGATGAGTTACTAAGGTTATCAACGATAACAGGATCGAATCCGGCTGCGTGGAGTTCAACAACGGTATGCGAGCCAATAAAGCCGGCACCTCCGGTAACTAGTATCTTTTTCATGTTTCTGCTATGGCCGGCTAAGGTACACAAAGTGCTTAAAACTGCCCGAATGCTCAGTTTTACCTTTTCGTTGTTTTCCCTTCATGAAAATCTCATTTCTTTGAATCTCGAAACCATGCAACACATTCGCCCTCTCTTTATTTTTCTGATCTGCTTGTTGGCGGGGGTTTATTCGCATGCACAACAGCTTAATTTCAAAGACTACACCATAGAGAACGGGCTTTCCAGTAATTTTCTCTACAAAGTGATCCAGGATAGGAAAGGATTTATCTGGGTTTGCAGTGAAGCAGGAATTACTTCTTTCGATGGGAGGAATTTTCTCAATTACACCACCGAATCGGGATTACAGGATAATGAAATCCTTAAGATCTACGAAGACAGTCAGGGGCGCCTCTGGTACGTGACGTTAAAAGGGAAGATCGGCTACATCAGCAATGGAAAAGTATATGCCTCCGAAAAACTGAATGCACTCATCAACGACAATTGTGTGTCTTTACGGGAGGATTGCGATGGTGCGTTGTTGGTCGGAACGTACAACAGGGGTTTATTAAAGATCCGCAATTCTAAAATTGTCGCGGTCTATGAAGAACCCAGGATCCCCGTATGGAAGATTGAAAACCATCATTTCGCCGGTCACCTGTTCACGGATTGCAAAAAGGGAAAGGTCTATTACCATTCTTCGGACGCACGAATCATTGAGATATCCAGCGACGCTAAGGTGAGAATGATGCCGAACTCAGTCCGTGTGCATGAAATACTCCGTGACTTCGATTTTCCGGGTGTGCTGATGATGTATACCCTGAAAAATCAGCATACCGATATTGATCCGGGATTGGTTGTGATCGAGGAGGATTTGAGGGAACGGGTGCTGGTGTCGGCAGAAGAACTGGGTCCGCAGATCAGGCTTCATGCCATTAAGGATTCCAGGGGCGACATCTGGGTAGCCACGCTGGACGGGGTAGTCAGGGTAACCCTGGTGAACGGGAAGTATAAGTTTCGTGAGAAATATCTCTCCGGGAAGCGGGTTTCTTCACTGGTCCAGGATAATGAAGGTAATATCTGGGCCTCCACGCTGGGTGACGGGTTGTTTATTTTCTCGTTCGGGATGTACTCCTATACCATGCAGGACGGACTCATGTCGAATGCCATTACCACACTGGTTACCAACGGGAAACAATTGTACGCGGGTACTGACAACGGGTATGTGAACAAGATTGAAGACGGGAAAATCACTACGCTTGAGCATGCGGATACCTACTTGTCTCTCAAATCCTACAACCGTGTAAACGACATGGTGATATTACCCGACGGCAACCTTTGTGTGGGAATGGATATTGGTCTGGTTACCTACAAAGACAGTAAATGTCTGAGGTGGGCCACCGGCGGTTCTGTGAAAAGTATTGCCCCGGAAGCCAGCGGCGAGGTCTGGATGGGGAACCACGGTGGATTGTTGCTGAGTGATATGTTTTCGGCCAATGCATCAAAAAAGTGGGCCGTGGCGTGGATTGGCCGTCCTTCCGGTTTATACACCGACAAAGATACACTCTGGTTCTGGGTGAATGAGAGCCTGGTGGCTTATTCAAATGACAAACTAACAAAGCGGTTCCCTAAGAACAGTCTTTGGAAAGACCGCATCAGTAAAATTCAACGCGACCCGAAAGGCACACTTTGGCTGGCTTCACAGGGAATGGGATTGCTGTACATCGATAATAACAAACTTCAATCCTTTCCTGTAGCGAAAGGACTGGCCAGCAATATTTGCAACAGTTTTTTCATAGATGGGGATTCAATATTGTGGGCCGCCACTAACAGTGGGATAAGTAAAATCAGTATCCGGAAAAAAGGATTTCCAGAGATTCTCCAGAACATCTACATCAGGCAGGGAATCAGTTCAAATAAAATATCTTCGATTGCAAGGGTCGGCGACCAGATCTACGCCGGTACCTCGAAAGGACTGTTCGTATTTGATGTTAGGGACATTTCAAGGAACACCAATCCCCCGCCGATATACATTACACATGTAAGGATCTGGGACAAGGACACTACGCTGTTGCCGGTCTACGAACTGGATCATACCAACAATAATATCAGTATAGATTTTGCCGGATTGTCGTTTCGAAGCCTAGGGGCCATTTCCTACAAATACAAAATGGAAGGAATTGATACCGGCTGGGTCAAAACCAATTTTTCCACGGTCAGCTTCCCGATTCTTCCTTCCGGAGAATATACCTTTCTTGTGAAGTGTGTCAACGAAGATGGTACTGAAAGCAGCGAGCCGGCAAAAATTACATTCAATATCGGGCCACCATATTGGCAAAGCTGGTGGTTTTACCTGAGCATTACCATTATAGTAATTGTGGTGGTATTCCTGATTTTCAATTCCCGCTTCAGCAGGTTGGAAGAAAAAAACCTGCTGCGGCAGCAGGCACTTGAGGAAGAACAAAAAGCACTCAGGGCGCAGATGAATCCACACTTCATTTTCAATGCACTGAACTCCATTCAGTATTTTATCCTCAACAAGGATATCCTGAAAGCCAACCTGTATCTGTCGAAATTTGCGGCGTTGATCCGCCGTATACTCGAAAATTCGAAGAATGCATTCATCTCGATCTACGACGAAATGGAAACCATTCGCCTGTACATCGAGATAGAGGCCCAGCGTTTCGACAGCTCGTTCGAATTTGAGATCAGCATCGACAGTGATGTCGATAAATACAACATAGAAATTCCCCCGATGATCATTCAGCCTTATGTTGAAAATGCGATCTGGCACGGACTGCTGCACCGCGCTTCAAAGGGGAAACTTACCATCCATCTGTATAAAGCACAGAATAAAGTGATTTGTGAGATCCGGGATAACGGAATAGGACGGCAGCGGTCGCAGGAAATCGCCAAGAGTCATAGCCTGAAGAAGCACAAGTCGGTGGGAATGGATATTACCCGCAACAGGCTGGACAATATCAGTCAGATGCAGCGCAGCCATTATTCGGTGGTGATCGAGGATCTTTTTGATGAGAATGGCGAAGCCGCGGGAACAAGTGTAGAACTTACTTTCCCGGAAGAAAGGATGGACTATGAAGACTAATGGGTGATTTTTTCCCCGCAAAGAATATTCATTACCATTACTGAATACCAGAAGGGGCTGATTTTAATTGACTTCCGGAAAAAGAGGCAGAGTGGCTGCAATTTTGCTTAACCCGCATAACCCCTTTTTTAATCCTTCTCATCATGGACGAACAACCAATTTTCACCAACCCTAACGGCAATATTCTTGTCACTTCACAGGCCGAACACTTTCTGCACAGCATAAAGAAATGGGCCAAATTTCTTTCTATCGTCGGCTTTATAATGGTCGCGTTTATGTTTTTCACTTCACTCACGATCGTTTTCGGAGGTGTGGCTGCAGGTCCGTATTCAGGCGGAGGTTATCCCGCGGTAATGTCGGGTATGATTGGCGGTGCGTATCTTATCGGTTCACTGCTCTACTTTTTCCCGGTGCTGTACCTGTATAAATTCTCGAATACCCTGGATAAAGCGCTGGTGAACCGCTCGGGAAATTACCTCGAAGAATCCTTCGGTCATTTGAAAAGTAACCTGCAGTTTGTAGGCATCGTAACTGTTCTGATGATCGTTTTTGCGATCGCAATGGTAATATTTGGCATCTACACAGCAGTAGCCTCCTATTCATAACACAGCAGAAAGCCTGCTATTCAACTAAGAGCGGTCAAAGGGCCGCTCTTTTTCGTTATTTTTGCGGCCTTATTTTGTTATGAAGAACATTCGCAACTTTTGCATCATCGCACACATTGACCACGGTAAAAGTACCCTGGCCGACAGATTGTTACAGGTTACCAATACCATTTCTGACCGGGAACTGACCACTCAGACGCTCGACGATATGGACCTGGAACGTGAGAGAGGGATTACGATCAAAAGTCACGCGATCCAGATGAACTACACCTACCAGGGTGAAGATTACGTCCTGAACCTCATCGATACTCCCGGTCACGTGGATTTTTCTTACGAAGTATCACGAAGCATTGCCGCCTGCGAAGGTGCGTTGCTAATTGTTGATGCCACGCAGGGAATTCAGGCTCAGACTATCTCCAATCTTTACCTGGCACTGGAGCACGACCTGACCATCATTCCGATCCTGAATAAAATGGATCTTCAGTCGGCTAACCCGGAGGAAGTAAAGGACCAGATCGTTGACCTGATCGGTTGCGAACGCGAAGATATTATCGCCGCTTCCGGTAAAACCGGTTTGGGGGTGGATAATGTTCTTGCTGCGGTTATCGATCGTATTCCCGCACCAAAAGGTGATCCTGATGCTCCGCTTCAGGCACTGATCTTCGACAGCGTGTTTAACTCTTTCCGCGGGATCATTGCTTATTTCCGTGTGTTGAACGGTTCTATCAAAAAAGGAGATAAAGTAAAATTCGTGAATACCGGCAGCGAATACCACGCTGATGAGATCGGTGTGCTGAAGCTTGATATGCTGCCAAAGCCGGAAGTGAGTGCCGGCGACGTAGGGTATATCATTTCAGGGATCAAAGTAGCCAAGGAAGTGAAAGTGGGTGATACCATTACTCAGGTTAACCGTCCGTGTTCAGAAGCCATCCAGGGTTTTGAAGATGTGAAGCCAATGGTTTATGCCGGTATCTATCCGGTAGAAAACGATGACTTTGAGGAACTTCGCGCTTCGATGGAAAAACTGCAGCTGAACGATGCTTCGCTGGTGTTTGAACCGGAAAGCTCTGCTGCCCTTGGTTTCGGTTTCCGTTGCGGATTCCTTGGAATGCTTCACATGGAGATCATCCAGGAACGCCTGGAACGCGAGTTCAACATGACCGTAATCACGACGGTTCCCAACGTATCGTACCGTGCCATGAACAAGCAGGGCGAGATGCTGGCGATCAACAACCCGTCTGATCTTCCGGATCCTACAAAGATCGAGTACGTGGAAGAACCATACATCAAAGCCCAGATCATTACCAAGGCAGAATACATCGGTTCTATTATGACCATGTGTATCAACAAGCGTGGCGTCCTTGTGAACCAGCATTACCTCACGCCTGACCGGGTGGAGATGAACTTCGAGATGCCGCTTGGTGAGATCGTTTTCGACTTCTACGATAAACTAAAGACCATCTCCCGGGGGTACGCCTCTTTCGACTACTTCCCGATCGGGTACCGTCAGTCGAAGCTGGTTAAAATGGACATTTTGCTTAACGGCGACCAGGTAGATGCACTTTCTGCTCTTATACACACCGACAATGCCTATGACCTTGGGAAACGCATCTGCGAGAAAATGCGCCAGCTGATCCCAAGACAGCAGTTTGAGATTGCCATCCAGGCGTCTATCGGTGCGAAGATCATTGCCCGTGAAACCGTTAAAGCCCTTCGTAAAGACGTTACCGCGAAATGTTACGGTGGTGACATCAGCCGTAAGCGTAAACTGCTTGAAAAGCAGAAAGAAGGTAAGAAGAGAATGCGCCAGGTAGGCCGTGTTGAGGTGCCGCAGGAGGCATTCCTCACGGTGTTGAAGCTGGATTAAATAAGGTTGTTAGCTGAGTATGTCGAAGCCAGGTGCCTTCGACGATCTCAGGCATCGCTTCGTACTTAG
>JAZKEZ010000080.1:0-1063 GCA_040386675.1 Bacteroidota bacterium
GCATTCAAAGGCGGATTGTCCTTCAATCTGAACTACGTGCATATTCCGGATGCTAAAATAAAACTGATCGAGCAAGCCAGAAAAGAAGTAGACGAAATTAAATTCAACTACGAGAATGGTTTCATCACCAATAACGAACGTTATAACCAGGTAATTGATATCTGGACCAGGATCAACTCACAGGTTGGTGAGATATTGCTGAAAGAACTGTCTGAAAATAACCAGGGCTTCAATCCTGTTTATATGATGTTGGATTCTGGAGCAAGGGGTTCCAAAGAGCAGATTCGTCAGCTGGGTGGTATGAGGGGATTGATGGCAAAACCACAGAAGAACATCGGTGGTGGTGTCGGTGAGATCATCGAGAACCCGATCCTTTCCAACTTTAAGGAAGGTCTGTCGGTATTGGAATACTTCATTTCTACACACGGTGCGCGTAAAGGTTTGGCGGATACGGCTTTGAAAACGGCCGATGCGGGTTACCTTACCAGAAGGCTGCATGACGTGGCGCAGGATGTTATCATCACTGAATTCGATTGTGGTACTTTGAGAGGTTTGGCTTTGACCGCCCTGAAAGACAACGACGATGTGGTTGAAAGCTTATACGAACGTATTCTGGGCAGGACTGGTCTGTATGATACTTACCATCCTGAAACAGGAAAACTGATCGTTGCTGCCGGTGCTGAGATAACCGAAGAGTTCGCGAAAGAAATAGAAAAAGCCGGAATTGAAGAGATGGAAATCCGCTCGGTTCTGACATGTGAAATAAGAAACGGTGTTTGTGCCAAATGTTATGGCAGGAACCTGGCCAACGGCAGAATGGTTCAGATGGGAGAAGCTGTAGGTGTTATTGCCGCACAGTCTATCGGTGAGCCGGGTACACAGTTGACACTCCGTACATTCCACGTGGGTGGTACTGCGAGTAGTATCGCTGCCGAGTCTCAGATCATCTCTAAATTCGAAGGTATCGTTAGCTTTGATGAGCTGAAAACGGTGACCATCGAGAAAGTAGATGAAGAATCCGGTAAAAAAGTGCCTGCGGAGATCAACCTGAGCAGAAGTGCAG
>JAZKEZ010000080.1:1073-2945 GCA_040386675.1 Bacteroidota bacterium
GCCTAAAACCAAAAATATCCTGATCACATTCAACGTTCCTTACGGTTCATTTGTATATGTGAAAGAAGGAGATAAAGTGAAAAAAGGTACCAGGATTTGTTCATGGGATCCATATAACGCGGTTATCCTTTCCGACCTTGCAGGTAAGATCCAGTATGAGAACATCATAGATGGTATCACTTACAGGGAAGAAAATGATGAGGTAACCGGTTATGGTGAAAAAGTAATCATCGAGACCAAAGATAAAACCAAATCACCTTCCATCAAGATCGTTGGAAAAGACAAGACCATATTGAAAGAGATCAACTTGCCTGTGGGTGCGCACATTTCTGTAGGAGAAGGTGCAGCTATCAAAGCGGGTGATATTATCGCTAAGATCCCGCGTTCTGCGCGTGGTACACGAGATATCACAGGTGGTCTGCCACGTGTTACCGAGTTATTCGAGGCACGTAATCCATCCAACCCTGCTACAGTGTCTGAAATAGACGGTGTGGTGAGCTACGGTGGTATCAAACGTGGTAACAGGGAGATTACTATTACAAGTAAAGATGGCGAACAGAAGCACTACATGATAGCGTTGTCCAAACATATCTTTGTTCAGGACAATGATTTCATCAAGGCTGGTCTGCCATTGTCAGATGGTGCTATCACACCTCAGGATATTCTGAGGATTCAGGGACCAACCGCTGTTCAGCGTTATATCCTGAACGGTATCCAGGAAGTATATCGTCTGCAGGGTGTTAAGATCAATGATAAACACATTGAGATCATCGTAAGGCAGATGATGCAGAAAATGGAGATCCTTGAACCGGGTGATACCCATTTCCTTGAAGGTGAGATCGTGGAGAAATTCGAATTGTTCAAAGAGAACGACTGGGTATACGACCGTAAACTGGTGCTGGATGCCGGAGATTCCGATAAACTGAAAGTGGGACAGATCGTTTCATTGAGGGAATTGAGGGAAGAAAACAGCTCGTTGAAACGTCAGGATAAGAAACAGGTGATGGTGCGTGATGCGGTGACCGCTACTGCGGATTCTGTATTGCAGGGTATCACCAGGGCTTCCCTGGGAACCAGAAGCTTCATGAGTGCGGCATCGTTCCAGGAAACAACCAAAGTTCTGAACGAAGCAGCTATTGCAGGTAAGGTAGACGAAATGCGTGGACTGAAAGAAAACGTAATTGTAGGACACCTGATCCCGGCCGGTACCGGAATGCGCGCTTACGACGGTATCGTTGTAGGTAGCCAGGAAGAGTACGATCGTCTGATGGCTTCCAAAGCTGTTGAAGGCGAATCTGTAGCAGCCAACTAAATATTAAATTCCAAATAAAAACCCCGTTTGAAAGAACGGGGTTTTTTTATGTCTGAACTAAAAAACTACACTACTCAATTAAAAAATGGATAGGTAAAACGCAAAATACTTTTACGGCTACACCATTCTGTTTGCCGGGCTTATACTTAGGCAGGGATTTCACGAGCCTTAAGGCTTCTTTATCTAAATTGCGGTTACCGGAAGATTTATATAAGCTGATATTTTGAAGTATGCCGTCTTCTGTAACAATAAACTGTATCCTGACTGTGCCTTCCACACCATCTAATTTTTCATCCACCGGATAAACGATATTATCCTGAACAAATTCTTCGAAGGCCGGCTGACCACCAATAAATTCCGGCATTTGCTCAACCGTTTTGATATCATAAAATTCCGGCTTTATCTCTTTCCTGACGTCATTCACCGTGATTACATTGCCATTACCCGCGGGTATGCCACCATCATTTCCACCGGTTTGTAAATTGCTATTGTTGCTGCTTGTTGCTGCAGTTGTGGCGGGTGTCTCGGGTTTGTTATCAGGCAGTTTATCTTTTTCCACA
>JAZKEZ010000081.1:0-438 GCA_040386675.1 Bacteroidota bacterium
GGATGACGGCAAGTATTTTTTTGAGCCGTCATCCCGAACGCAGTGAGGGACCTCCCCAAGCAACTAAAGCACTTCCTTTATCAAATACCCCCTCCCATTCATCTCAAACTCCTTCCCTTCAACCAATCCCAGCATTTTAGTGCCGAGCGGTGAGGCTGGGGAAAGAACGATAACTTCGGTTTCGCCTATCTGGATGCGGCCGATGGCGGTAGCGAGGTAAAAATTGCCCTTATCGGTGCTAACCACACTTCCGGGCACGGCTACCAGGGTTTCTTTTTCCGGGTCGAGGCGCTTCAGTACCGCAAGGTCGTCGAGAGCGTCCTGCAGTTGTTTGGCAGTCTTTTCGGTTTCGAGTTGCGCCATTGCACGGCCCGTCTCGTGTTTATCACCCGCACTACTCTTGTCTTCACTGTTGGCGCCTTCCCTGGCGATACTCAT
>JAZKEZ010000081.1:448-9797 GCA_040386675.1 Bacteroidota bacterium
GGCATCTTTCGTGGATCTCTTTCTTCAACATGCGGCAAAAGTAAGCAACACAACGGATGAAGGAGGTTTTACAGCCGACTGGCTTGACATTTGTCTTTGCATTCCCAAAATCAACTCCCATGGAAGAGAATTTTGGAATCAGGGCCATGGAAATTGCCCGCCGTTTTTACCTCAACCCTACTCACGAAGGCAGCATCGAATTCACCAAAGGCGGCATGATCCGCCTGCGTCACCATAACTTAGGAACCATCTCGGGCATCATCACCGGTTTTGAACAGGGCAGCGAAGGAAATGGACATTTGTTCCATGTGAACCTTGCCGACGGCGATCATTTTAAGTGCTCGCTCAACAACTACGGTTTCTACAGCGTGGAAGGAGGCGAAGATCACCTCGGACTGCTGCTGCTCACCACATCAACCGAACGCGAAGAAACCGACTTCAGCACCGTTCGCGTACAACAGACCTACCCGGATCACGGTGTTTTTGTGACGCTCGATCTTTCACTCGAAGAAGTGATTGAATCACTGAAGGAATCGGGCCAGATGGACTACAGCTGGATCATCGATCGCGAGGCGGTAAAATCACTGTTCCAGCTTCACGATATCGTAATGGTTCAATTTACTATGACCAATCCAGAGACCGGTGAGTTTGATGCCGACCTCTATTGCCCGGGATACAAACTCGAACTCAACTACCGACACAACACTCAGGATTTACAAGTTAATGTCGTGGTGTTGAACGATGCCGTACACTGGCCCGGTTTTTGAAAATTTCACGCTAACCAACAACCAACCTAACCTAACCTCCCCGACTATGTTTAATCCAGACCAACTGCTTGTCCACTTTAAGGACGACGATCTGAAGACTTCTGTCTACGTAATGTTTGCCGGTAAAAAGATCAGACCAGACGATGTAAAACACCTTGATGTGCCTTTCGAGCTGAGAAATTTTCACCCCGTTTGGTACAACTACCCGGGATTCAGCCGCTGTTTTGATATTCCATCGGCACACACCAACTATTTCCAGTGGACTGTTGAAGAGTCCGGTGCAGCCAATGCCGACATCCGCCAGCGCCTCCGCCTGATTGGAGTACCTGAATCTACCGATATTGAAAATTTCATTCAGGGAGAATATGAAAGCTTTGCCCTGTTTGTGAATACGGCTGAAGACCGCTTCCGCAAAGGCACTTTCTACATCACCGTGGCCCGCAATGCACCGGGAAATACGTTTGAAGTGCTGCGCGTAGAAATCGAAGTTCCCAAAGCCACCGAGCATCCGCAGTATATGAATGGTAATGCGGCGAAAGCCAGTTAACCTATTCAGTAGTCATACAGTGGTCATACAGTGGTCATACAATTGTCAATAGTAGTCAAACGATTGTAGTATGCGGGTAATAGTATGCCGGACAATTGATTGACAATTGTATGACTACTGAATGACAACAGTTTGACAATTGCTTGACTAAAAAAGGACTACGATTTACCTAATCCCCATATCAGTATACCATACCCCTGAAAATGAAAATCATCTCCTCCACCCTTATCCTGGCCGCACTCACCACCAGTATGTGTGCCCAGAACTCCAAATCGACCGAAAAATCGATGGACAAAGCCCCCGATCGCGTTACAACTGCAGTTGGCGACATTGTACTTCCCAAACCCGGTGAAACCAAATCGGCCATGAACTTCAGCAAAGTGCTTGGATGGACCGGTAACCAGATGCCGGTTGCCCCAGAAGGTTTTACCGTTGAAAAATACAGCGGCAGTCTTAAAAACCCGCGCTGGATCTACGTATTGCCGAATGGTGATGTGCTGGTGGCCGAAGTAAAAAAAGAAGAAAAAGGATTGACCAAAGTCGGTGCAAAACTGGTAGGGAAAACCAATTCCGAAAGTAAGAGTACCGTAAATAACCGCATCACCATTTTCCGCGATACCGATAAAGATGGCAAACCTGATTTGCAGGAAGTATTCCTGGAAGGCGCGAATATGCCGTTCGGGATGGTAGTATTGAAAGACCATCTGTACGTAGCCTGTACCGATGCCGTGATGCAATATCCTTATAAAACCGGGCAGACCAGGATCACTTCAGCCGGAAAAAAGATCGCGGATCTGCCAGCCGACGGCCGTCACTGGACCAAAAACATCATTGCCAGTCCTGACGGAAGCAAATTGTATGTTGCCGTAGGTTCTGCATCAAACGTTGCCGAAGACGGGATGGAAAAAGAAGTGAAACGCGCCTGTATCCTTGAGATGAACCCGGATGGCTCCGGCCTTCGGGTTTATGCAGCCGGTCTGAGAAATCCTGTGGGGATGGATTATTATCCCGGCAGTACCACGCTGTGGACCGCGGTAAATGAACGCGACGAACTGGGTGACGACCTGGTACCTGATTACATGACCAGTGTTCGTCCGAACGGATTTTACGGCTGGCCCGACAGTTACTTTGGTCAGCACCTCGATGCCCGTATCAAAGAACCAAGAATGGATCTGGTACGTGAAGCCATTGTGCCCGATGTTCCGCTGGGTCCGCACACCGCCTCACTTGGATTGGCTTTTTACGATGAAAAAGTATTCCCGACCAAGTACCTGAACGGAGCCTTCGTCGGCCAGCACGGTTCCTGGAATCGCTCCGTACCGACAGGTTATCAAGTGGTGTTTGTTCCCTTCCGCAATGGCAAACCGACCGGACAACCGGAACCTTTCCTTACCGGATTTATGGCCAACGCCGATAAGAATGAAGTTTACGGACGTCCCGTAGGCGTTGCCGTACTTCCCGACGGGTCTATGCTTGTGGCAGACGATGCAGGTGATACAGTTTGGAGAATCAAATACGGCAAATGATCCGCCGCTTAACCGCTGCTCTCATCGCGGCCACCAGTCTCAACATAGCTGCTGCTCAATCGCCCGATTCGGTGCGTTTGCAGGAAGTCAGCATCAAAGCCTATTTCAACCCACGGCCGGCATTTACAACGCCGGCCGCGGTTGCTCATATCGACACCACCGCGCTGGCCAACCAGTCGGGGATCAGTCTTGTACCGGTACTCAATACGGTTCCCGGGGTGCGCATGGAAGAACGTTCGCCGGGAAGTTACAGGCTTTCCATCCGCGGAAGCCTGCTGCGTTCGCCTTTTGGGGTTCGCAACATCAAGGTCTATCTCGATGAGATCCCCTTTACCGATGGTGGCGGGAATACCTATTTTAACCTGATCGATCCGCAATCGGTGTACAGCATGGAAATCCTCCGGGGTCCTGATGGCAGCGTATTTGGCGCCAATTCGGGCGGCGTGGTGCGGCTTGATCTCGAAGGAGAAGCCAAAACCGGCGGTATTGCCGGCGTACAGGTCGGATCGTACGGTTTGTTCAACCAGCAACTCGGCTACAAACTGGCAAAAGGAAACAACACCCTGCAGGTGCGTCAATCGTGGATGAAAAGCGACGGTTACCGCGACAACAGTGCGGTGGACCGCAAATACGTCCAACTAAACGATCGCTGGGCCTACAGTCCGAATGGCGAACTAAAGGCCATTTTCTTCTACAGTGATCTATTTTACGAAACTCCCGGCGGATTGACCAAAGCTCAGTTTGACCTTGATCCGAAAGCATCCCGGCCGGCAACACCAACCTTGTCCTCTGCCAGTACCCAACGGGCGGCGATCAGCAACAAAACTTTTTTCGGGGGATTGCAGCACAAAGTGAACCTCGGTGATCATTTTACGCACACAATTGCTGTAGTTACCTCCGGAACCCGCTTCGAAAATCCGTTCATCACCAACTTCGAGGTACGCAAGGAAAGTACCGATGGAGTACGCAGCTGGCTGAATTACCACACGGCATTTAATCGCGCCACACTTTCCGTAACCGGTGGACTGGAATTGATGGAAACCCGCGCACGTATTACCAATTACGGGAACCGCGCCGGGACAAAGGATACCGTGCAGGCCGCAGATGATCTGCTGAGTCAGCAGCAAACGTACTTTCTCTCTGCTACCGCTACCTTACTGGAACGCCTGATTTTGGAGGCTTCGGTGAGCAACAACGTGAATGGTTACCTCGTGGAACGCCGTGCACCCGAAGCACTGGCCCGGCAGAAACGAAATTTCGAGCCGCAAACCATGCCGCGTGTTGCTGCCTCGTGGCTGATCACCAATGTATTTACCCTGCGTGCTTCGGTGAGCCGCGGCTACTCTCCGCCTACCCTTGCCGAGATCCGTTCTTCCGACAACACCATCAACACTGCGCTCCAACCCGAATCAGGATGGAACTACGAGACCGGATTCCGGGTTAGAAATAACAAACGCACCATATTATGGGATGTTTCCGTGTTCCGTTACCGCATGGACCGGGCTATTGTTCGCCAGGTAAATGGCGCCGGACAGGAGTTCTTTGTAAACTCAGGAGGTACAGACCAGCCCGGTCTGGAATCGCAGGTGGATGTGCAGTTGTTGACTCCCGGAAAAAGCAGGGTGTTCCGCGGAATACGAGTTACCAATAGCCTTACGCTGTACGATTTCAAATTCAGCAACTACAGGCAGTCGGGCCAGGATTACAGCGGCAACCGGTTGACCGGTGTTCCGAAAAATGTGATCATCACCGGATTGAAAACCGATCTCCCCGCAGGATTTGGTCTGTATGTACAACACAGTTATGTTTCAGAGATCCCGTTAAATGATGCAGGCACAGCCATCGCAGCATCGTACCGCCTGTTGCAGGCCAAGCTGGGTTGGGAAGGAACCGTGTCGAAAGGTCTGTCGCTACGCACTTCGGTGGGTGCAGAAAACCTGCTGAACGAAAAGTACAGCCTTGGAAACGACCTGAATGCAGTTGGCGGACGGTATTACAATGCTGCTCCGGGCCGAAACTATTGGTTGTCGCTCGCGGTGCTGTTCTAAACCGACTATATTTGAACCATGTCTAAACAGCCCTTCCCGGTTGAATCCTATTTGAAAGCACTCAGCATCGAGGCACTGAACCCGATGCAGACTGAGTCGCTGAAACAAAACCGCATTCACAACGACTGTGTGCTCCTTTCGGGTACCGGATCCGGAAAAACACTGGCGTTCTTGCTGCCGGTCCTTGAAAATCTTTCTGAAACCGAAACGGGTGTGCAGGCTTTGATCCTGGCTCCTTCCCGCGAACTGTGCCTTCAGATCGAAGACGTGTTCCGCAGGATGCGATCGGAATACAAGGTGAACAGTTCGTACGGCGGACATTCGGTGCGCGTAGAGAAGAACAACTTCACCCAGCCACCGGCGGTACTGATCGGAACTCCGGGCAGAATTGCGGACCACATCGGTCGCGGACATTTTGACCCGTCGACCATAACCATGCTGGTACTCGATGAATTCGATAAAAGCCTTGAACTCGGTTTTCACCGCGAGATGGCCACCATCAGCGAGCAACTTCACGGCGTAAAAAAACGGATCTTAAGCTCGGCTACCGACTTGGATACCGTTCCGGAATTTGTGGGAATGACCGATCCGGTGAAGATCAACTTCCTGGATGGCAAACCCCGCGGACTGACACTGAAAACCATTCATGCCGGAGCAGCTGAGAAAATGGAAATGTTGTACCGGCTGCTCGGAAATCTTGAAGCCGCGCCGACCATCGTGTTCTGCAATCACCGCGAAACGGTTGAGCGATTGAGTACTTTCCTTGCCGATCACGGCGTGGAAAACAGTTTCTTCCACGGCGGCATGGAACAGGACGACCGCGAACGCACGCTGGCTAAATTCAGGAACGGGAGCGTAAACATCCTTATCACCACCGACCTTGCTGCACGCGGCCTCGACATACCCGAAATTCGTTTCGTGATCCACTACCAACTGCCGCCGAAAGAAGATGCTTTTATTCACCGCAACGGCAGAACCGCACGGGTTGACGCTTCCGGAACCGCTTTCCTGGTGATGGGATCAGACGACGATCAGCCGGATTACCTTTCGGGTGATGAGGAAGTACTGGTACTTTCTGAAAACCACCCTGCACCGTCAAAGCCCGGCTGGGTCACGCTGTACATCGGAGCCGGTAAAAAAGACAAAGTAAACAAGATCGACATCGTGGGTTTCCTCTCAAAAACCGGCGGACTCGAACGCGACGAACTAGGCCTGATCGAAGTAAAAGATTTCTTTTCTTATGCGGCAGTAAAACGCTCGCTGGTGAAGGAAGTGATGAGTAAGATCAAGGAACAGAAGATCAAGGGGAAGAAAGTGAAGATCCAACAAGCAAGGTAGAAGTTAAGAAGTAAGAATTAAGAATTAAGAATTTTAGGAGTGTGCTAATCCGAAGACCGTCATATCGTACGAAGACGTCATCTCGAACAAAAAGCCGTCATCTCGAGCGCAGCGAGAGAACTCCCCAATCCTACGAAAACCTTTAACAGTAAAAAAAAACCGTCATCTCAAACGCAGCGAGAGACCCCCAAATACTTTAACAACCTTCAAGTAAAAAACCAAAAAGCCGTCATCTCGAACGCAGTGAGAGACCTCCAAATACTTTAACAAGCTTCAAGTAAAAAACCAAAACCCGCCATCTCAAACGCAGCGAGAGACCCCAAATACCTCAACCCATCAACATTCAAAATAACACAAATGAAAAACCTCCTCACCCTACTTATCCTTACCCTAAGCGCAGGCGCCTCTTTCGGTCAGTTTGACGACAAATTCTATTTCCCCGAGAAGAAGTGGGAAGCCATTAAAAACCTGGATTATACAGAGGTAACCATTCCCGTTGAGGCTGAAAAGCTGAACGGCATCTTTGTAAAACCTGCCGGAACACCCAAGGCTACTATATTCTACCTGCACGGTGGTGGAGGAAACGTTTCTACCTATGTCGACCTGGTTCGTCCGCTGGTGAAAGACGGTTTCCAGGTATTTATGATCGATTTCAGGGGATATGGGAAATCAACCGGAAAACCGAATCACTTGAATGTGGGTAGCGACGGACAGGTAGTTTTCGACTGGTTGCTCAAGAGAAAAGAAGTGCAACTACAGCCGATCATTCTTTACGGTGTTTCGCTGGGAACCCCGATAGCGACGAAGCTGGCCCACGACAACACTCCGAAAGTCGCTGCACTGGTGCTCGACGGGACGATCAGCTCATTTGGTGAACTAGCTGCATTTTACGTTCCTGAGGAGCAGAAAGCCATGGTGAGCCAGTTTGTAACCTCACCGTACATGGCCAAAGAAGACATCAAGACCGTGAAGATCCCGAAGCTGTTTATCGCTACCAAAACCGACAAAGTGGTGCCTTACGGGCAAACGGAGATCGTATACGACAATGCTCCACAGCCCAAGGAGCTGCTCATTTTTGAAGGTGAGCACATCCGTTCGATGATGGTTCAGCCGGAGAAGACCGTGGAAGCGGTAAACCGCCTGCTTACCAACAATTGATTGCCGGTTTTCACGGTTGTTGCATATTTACCGCGCTGCCCGGCTTGTCGGCTTACATCCTCCGACCGGCACAGGAAAGCATCTAATTAACAATCAGCATCATGGCCGAGATATATGAGATCATTAGAGCTTTATGTTCTAAGCGAGAAGAATTTTTCAGAGTATCCAACGAGTATTTTACAAGACGAAATGAGGGCAATCCGTCCACAGATGCGATCGATGTAATGGCACTCGGGATGCAGCTGGACGGATTGAGAGGAAGGATCGAAGAATTGGAAAAACTACTCGAGATCCAGCCCAACCACATCAACATGGACATCTGGAAGATCATGGATCCGGGAGAAGGCGGCTGGCCTGCAGGTTCTGTGGAGTTCTTCGACAAAGTGCTTCACGGCGGAGGATCGATCACGATCACTTCGAAGACCCATAAAGAGCCGCTTATTATTATTACCGATCCCCAAATCTGGGAAGAAGTGAAACAACTGTTCAGGATCGCCTGAAGACTGGCATGCGAATTGCCTTACTCTAAGTGAACTGAGAACTCAGCTCTGACAATGCCGAAAGGCATGCCAGAGGTGAATGTCGGAAAGGGACGAAGACTGGTTCTGACTCCCCGAGATGACGAGAAATAAGATCCTGCTGGTTTTCGAATCAGCGGGATTTTTTAGTTCCCTGGGTAGAGGGATGCTCTCGCTGCGCTCGTTGAGGGGGTCTCTCGCTTCGCTCGAGATGACAATGCTTATTGCAGATGTCGATCATTCCCAATAAGCAGCACCGTCATCCCGAGCGCAGCGAGGGATCTCCTCAATTTTCCATTCTCCACTTTCAATCTTCCACTCTCCACTACTTCCCCGTCAGCTTCTTGATCTTCTGATACAACTGCACCGGATCATACGGCTTCGGAATCACCGCGTTCATACCCGCATCCATGGCTTCGCGCTGTTCGTTTTTGAGAACGGCGGCAGTCACTGAGATGATCGGAATGTTGCGCTTATCGTCGGGGAATTCGCTCCGTATTTTCCGGGCGGCTTCGTAACCGTCCATCAACGGCATCTGGGTATCCATCAGGATGATGTCGAAGTCGTTGGTTTTGAGAAGTTCCAATGCCTTTTGTCCATTTTCGGCTACTTCAGTCGTGGCGTTCCATTCCTGCAGCAGCTTCACCGCGATAAACTGGTTGATGGCGTTATCTTCTGCTAGCAATACCCGTAGATTGTCGAATGGCTGAAGTTTACCGATTTCTGGTTCGATTACCGCTTGCGGTTCTTCGAGTGTAGAATACCAGTTGGTAAAGGTGAAAGAGCTGCCGATTCCCGGTTCGCTTTCTACACTTAGTGTTCCGCCTTTCAGGTCGCTGAGTTTTTTTACGATCGTAAGTCCGAGGCCGGTGCCGCCGTAATTCTTGGTCGTTCCGGTCTGCACCTGGTTGTAACTGTCAAAAATGCTTTTCAGTTTGTTTTTCGGAATCCCGATCCCGCTGTCTTCCACGCGGAAACTCACTTTTACCTTTCCATCGGCAGAACCGTCAAGCTTCACCAGGATCTTCACCAATCCTTTGTCGGTGAATTTTATGGCGTTACCCACAAGATTCATCAGGATCTGGTTAAGCCTCAGGCTGTCGGCATACAGGAATTTCGGGATCTTCTCGTCGATCTCTACTATGAGAGACAAGTGTTTTTCAGTAGCCCTGAAGCCAAGCAGATCGGCAACGGCCTTTACTACCTGTCGTATTTCGGTGGCGCCGCGGACAATGGCAAATTTCCCGGCTTCGATCTTGCTCAGGTCGAGCACGTCGTTGATCACACCGAGCAGCGATTTGGAAGAAGTATCGATCAGGTCGAGCATCGCGGTTCGCAACTGACTGTACCGGGGCTCGTCGCCACGTGCGGAGGACCGAAGCGCCACCCGCAGGTGTCGCAGCGTTTCGGGCCCGTGGTCTTCTGCCACGCTGACCAAGGCCGCGGC
>JAZKEZ010000081.1:9807-14471 GCA_040386675.1 Bacteroidota bacterium
GGTCCATCTCGGTGCCCTTCAGCAGGTGCGTAATCCCCATGATCCCATTGATCGGTGTACGGAGTTCGTGGCTCATGTTGGCCAGGAAATTCTCCTTCATGCGCTTCGATTCTTCAGCCAGTTCCTTACTCCGGATCAGGCTTTGCTGGAATTCCTTTTTACTGTGTATGTCTACAATGTTTACCGACAATATTCCTTCGTGGTGATTGGCCTTGCATTCGATCCACAATACTTCGTCGCGGCTGGTCCTGGCACGTGTCTCGAAACTCTTGAACGAATCGTTTTCGGTACTTACTGTTTCAAGATAAATGGCCGCCAGTTCGCGGTCTTCGGGAATGATGTAATCGAGCAGGCTTTTCCCGATCACTTCGTGCTGACCGTAACCCAGTACCTTCTGAATCGCCGGGTTGATGCGTTTGATGCGCAGTGAAGCGGCCTCCACCTCGCAAATAATATCGGTAGAGTTATTTACCATGATGGAATACACTTCCAGTTCACGGTTTTTTTGCCTGATCTCTTTCTGCGTACGGGCCAGCAGGATGAAATTATCAACCTTAGCTGTGGTAATGTACGGATCGAGTGGTTTATGGAGATAATCGATCGCACCGCCTGATAGTCCGCGGATCGCATATTTGTCTTCTACCGAGATCGCGGTCACAAACAGCACCAGTATATCTTTTGTACGCGGATTCGACTTGAGTATCTGCACCAGTTCGAACCCATCCATCTCCGGCATCTGCACGTCGACAAGTGCAATGGAAATATCGTTTTCCCAGGCTAATTTTAATGCTTCGTTTGGAGAAGTGGTCTTGAAAATACGCACATCATCCCGTTCCAGGATGGCCTCCAGGGCGATCAGGTTTTCTTCCCTGTCGTCTACAAGAAGTATATTGATCCGGATCATACTGTTTTATTAATGGGTTTCCCGGTTTCTGTCAACCGGTGAATAATATCCTGGAAATCTGCCTTTGTAAAAAAAACGGGTTTCTTCAAACGTTCTGCAACCGATACCGGCATGGTCTGTACATCGGCTTCGTCGGGGTGCTGAATGAGCACGCTTCCGCCTTTTTCATCAATCCGTTCACATCCCATGGTTCCGTCGCTGTTGGCTCCCGAAAAGATCATGCTTACCAGCGTTTTCCCGTATACATCTGCAGCGCTGTCAAAGGTAACGTCTATTGACGGGCGACTATAGAGCACGGCTTCACTACCATCCAGCGAGAGGCTGCGGTCGGGTTCTATGAGCAGGTGAAAATCAACAGGAGCCAGGAAAACCGTTCCCGGCACAAGCGCTTCCTTCTCATCGGCTTCCTTGATCCTGAGTTTGGCTTTGCTTTGCAGCAGGTGCGTCAGGTTGCTTTTGAAACCTTTACCACGGTGCAGTACGATCACTACCGGGATCGGGAATGTTCCGGGTAGCTGACTCACGAAATCGTAGATCGGCTCAAAAGCTCCGGCAGAACCTCCAATCACGAGACAATCTACGTTTGCAGAGCGTATGTAGATCTTCTCAGCCAATTTTCTGGTAAATTTTCTGCTCCTGGTCCACTACCCTGAATTTCTTGCGAAGCTCGGTAAAGCGTATGGTCTCTTTGGATCCCAGGCAGAGGAAACCGAGCGGCCGCAGACTGTCGTAAAACAGCTGAATTACCTTTTCCTGCAACGAATTCTCGAAATAGATGAGCACATTGCGGCACACGATCATCTCGAACTCGTTGAACACGCTGTCGGTAGCGAGGTTGTGTGTAGCAAACAGCACATTTTTCTTCAATCCCTGGTGAATGGCTGCGGCATCGTAAGCGGCAGAGTAAAATTCTGCAAGAGAAGCGGTACCACCGGTCTTCAGGTAATTTTCAGAATATTCCTTCATCTGGTGAAGGGTGTAGATCCCTTTCCTCGCTTTGTCGAGTACCCGGGTGTTGATGTCTGTACCGTATAAAAAGGAGTTGGCGTACATGCCCGATTCATCGAGCATAATGGCGAACGAATACACTTCTTCGCCGGTAGAACAGCCGGCATTCCAGATCTTGATCCTCGGGAAGCTCTTGAGGTAAGGCAGCACTTTTTTGCGCACCGCACCGTAAAACGCCGGATCACGGAACATTTCGGTCACATTCACAGTGATCTCAAGGATCAGCTCATCTACAAACGACGGCTGGTTGATGATCTCCTGTTTGAGTTCGTATACCGTGAAATGTTTTTTCATGAGTATACGGTTCACCCTGCGTTTGAGCGAGGCCTTGGAATACTCGGTAAAATCCTGTCCGTATAAAGCCGCGAGAAGATTTACAATCTCCTCCAGCTGTTCGAATGATATATCGGGTTCTTTATGTTCTGTAGTTTTCTTCACCTTTATCTGCTAATCCATACCCTCATCAGGGAAAGGAGTTTCTCGATGTCAACCGGCTTCGATATATAATCGCTCGCACCGGCTTCAATACACTTCTCCCTGTCGTTCTTCATTGCTTTAGCGGTAAGCGCTATAATGGGCAGCTTACTCCATTTGTTATTTTTTCGGATCTCGCGCATGGCCTCATAACCGTCCATTTCAGGCATCATAATGTCCATCAGCACCAGATCCGTTTTTGCATTTTCCCCCAGTTTTTCGATGGCTTCAATACCGTTTCCGGCAATGATCACCTCCATGTCGCAGGATTGCAGCGCGGTCGACAATGCAAATACATTCCTCATGTCGTCGTCTACCAGCAGTATACTTTTCCCGCGCAGCGAATTGTCTTGTGATACGGGTACATACTCGGTTTTCTGCGTTCCCGGTTTCGGGGAATCTGACTTGATCTTGTTGAAGAAAAGATTCACCTCATCCAACAAGCGTTCGTCTGATTTACCCGACTTCATGATCATCGCATTGCTGTGTTTCATGATCCCGGCAAGCTCCTCTTTCGACAAATCGTGTGCCGTATTGATCACCACCGGAATTCCCTGGTATTTTTCCTGCGATTTGATGGTGTTCAGCAGATCCATTCCATCTACATCCGGAAGTTTGAGATCCAGGATGATGCAGTCGAAGTGCTGCGTGGTGAGCAATTGCTCTGCTTCTGCACCTGTAAAGGCTTGTTTTACCTCAACCTTGCGGGTTTCGAGCATCCGTTTCAGGTTGTCGCTTTGCAGCTGCTGGTCTTCAACAATGAGTACCGCCCGGATCTTGGAATCGTCTCCGTGCAATTCGCGGAATACTTCTTCCAGTCTTGACGCCTCGATCGGTTTCTTCAGGAAGTCAATAGCACCGAGTTTTTGTGCTTTTCCGTCCATTCCGTCCATTGCGGACATAATATGCACCGGAATATGATGCGTTTTAGGATTTGACTTGAGCTTTTTCAAGACGCCCCATCCGTCCATTCCCGGCAATTTGATGTCGAGAATGATGGCTTTGGGCAGGTGTTTTTCAGCCATTTCGAGACCCGTTTCCCCGTCGAAGGCAGTCAATGCCACAAATCCCGATTTCTCTGCATAATCTTTCACAATGTCCGAAAAGGTCGGATCGTCTTCCACGATCAGGATCGTGTTTTCAGACAGCTTTACCGGGGCTGGTGCTGGCGCTGGTCTTGCGCGTTCCACTCTGGCCGGAATTGCGGTGGTTTTGGGTTCATCACCGTCAATTTCCTCTTTTGCCTCAAGTTCAACAGGAAGGTAAAGCGTGAAGGTACTTCCTTCGCCCGGTGTGCTTTGTACCTGGATTTCTCCGCCCAGTATCGAAGCGAGTTCGCGTGAGATGGAAAGTCCAAGCCCGGTTCCACCGTATTTGCGGCTGGTAGATCCGTCTTCCTGCTGGAAGGCTTCAAAAATGAGTTTCTGCTTTTCCTTGGAAATCCCGATGCCGCTATCTTTTACTGAAATCGCGATGTTTACGCCTGCCCTGAGTTTTTCGTGATTCAGGCTCACATCAGTTGAGGCGCGGTCAATAAATACACTTACCTCGCCTGCGGCACTGGTGAATTTAAAGGCATTCGAAAGCAGGTTCTTAACGATCTGCTCGACGCGCATACGGTCGGAAACCATGTGCGACGGGGCATTTGGACCAATCGTGATGGAATACTCAATTTTCTTGGTGCGTGCCACCTCGGCAAACAGCAGTTTCAGGTCGTTTTCCATCAGTCCGATGTCAAAACGCTCAATGTTGAGGTCGATCTTACCGGCTTCGATCTTCGAGAGGTCGAGTATGTCGTTGATGAGCGTAAGCAGGTCGTTACCGGCGTTGTGGATCACAGTAGAATACTTGATCTCGTCGGCGCTCAGTCTGCCGTGCTTGTTTTCACTCAGCATCTTTGCGAGTATCAGGATCGAGTTCAGCGGTGTGCGCAGTTCGTGGCTCATGTTGGCCAGAAATTCCGACTTGTACTTACTGGTCATTTCCAGTTCGCCGGCCTTGAGTTCTATCGCTTCCCTGGCCTGGTCGATCGCCTTATTCTGTTCTTCGAGCAATCCGGCTTTTTCCTCCAGTTCCACGTTGGCCTGCTTCAGTTCTTCCTGCTGTACGCGGAGTTCCTCTTCGCTGGCCTGCAGCAACTGGGTCTGTTTAAAGAGTTCTTCGTTGGTGATGCGCAATTCTTCCTGCTGCGCTTCCAGTTCTTCCGACTGCTGCTGAGTCTTTTCAAGCAGTTCGCGAAGAATATCACCGGCCTGAACGGCATTGAGTGAAATGGCGA
>JAZKEZ010000082.1:0-8510 GCA_040386675.1 Bacteroidota bacterium
TTTTGCGTTACTTTTTATAAAAAAGTAACAATGACAAACAAGGTATCATCCAATTTGAATAACAGAGCATCGATATTCTATGTGTGCCATACAAACGAAAGGGCCGCTCAATGCGGCCCTTTCGTTGTAGTAATGATTATCTAAGCAGGTTAATATTCCCAATCTTCGAAACCTTCTCACCAGAATACTTAGACTTCATGGTAAGCCGGTAAGCGTAAGTCCCGACGGCGCACATTTCGTTCTGGCGGTCCTTTCCGTTCCAGCCCTCTTCGGGGTCGGTGGTGTGGAACACAGGTTGTCCCCAGCGGTCGAATACGGTGAGCGAGTATACTTCTGGTTTGTATCCGAGTGCAACCGGAATCCACACTTCGTTAAAGGCATCACCGTTTGGCGAAAACGAGTTGGGGATATTGATCAGCAACTCTCCCTGAACTTTCAGCGGCTTGCAGATCGAATCCACGCAACCGAAGCCGGTGGTGACTTTCAAACTGATGTTGTAGGTCGCAGTGTCTTCAGCCGGTAACTGCACAGTCGGTGCATAGGTGTCAAACTGGTACAGGTTGTCGATGTTCCACTCGTAAGAAGCTCCGCCGAATGATTCGTTGAAGAATCTCACAAACGAATTGGTAAGTGTTACGGGCTCTGGTTCCCACGAGAATGCGGCGATAGGATCCGGGTAAACCACCACCGAACGCGTCGTTTTGCCCGAACATCCCTGCTGCGAGGTCACGGTAAGCACGATGTTGTAAATGCCGGGCTCGGTAAATGTATGGGCAGTATCAGCACAGGCAGACAGAACCGTCTTATCATCAAAATCCCAAACACAGCTGGCAGCAGTATAAGTGAGTTCAGGTACATAATCAAACTTGATGTCCAGCGGCGAGCATCCTCCTTTTTTGTCGGTATTGAATACCGGTGCAGGAACCGGGTTGATGTTCAGGTAAGCCACCGAAGCTTCCGGCAGTGAAGAACAGGCTCCAGGCAGTGAACTGTCTGTGATCTTTAAATTAGAAAATACCAGTGAGTCTGATGGTGCACCGGCGATACGCAGCAGGTTGGCCCCTAACTTCAGGTTGGTATATGCCGGGTAGGTAAGTCCGTTATTATCAGAGAAGCTGGCGGTAAACGGCGGATTACCGGTGGTGATGGTCACCATTACCGAGTCGGTGGTTCCTTTACAGGCTTCGCGAACTCCGCTCAGGTAACCTGCAGGAAGGGGATTGACGTGCAGGGTATCTTTCAGGTCGATGGTCGCCCGACACACACCCAATGAATACGAAGAAGTTGAATTATCGGTTACCAGGGTGAAGTGGAAACGCTGGTCGGCCTGGGCCGAGGTAATGTCGATCACTCCGGGAACTGCCACAGGCGACTGCGCAACTCCGTTTACCGAGTAAGTAGCCATCAGTCCTGTTCCGGAAACAGCAGTCAGCAATAGCTTCGCCGATTCTCCCTGGCAGATCACATCTTTATCAAAAGCAATAGACATATTGGGTACCGGTCTCACCTTAACGGTGGTTACCGCTCCGGGTGTTCCCGGGCACGATGAGTTGTCGGCGATCGATCCGGCAATAAAACCAAACACGTAATCACCGGGTGCAAGGTTCTGGATCACGAAAGGATTCGCATCGCCGGTTTTTACGGTATACGTCGGACCGCCCTGTGAACTGAAGTTGGCCGTAACTGTCGCTCCGGGAGCACCGGTCAGCGAATAGGTAAGCTCCAGCGGTTCACCGCTGCACAGTTCTACCGAAGGCTTGCTCATGGCTGCAACCGGAGCAGGATTTACACGAACCGTAACGGTATTCGGAGTGATGGTTCCTGAGCAGGTAGGCGTGTTGTTGTCGATGAGTGAACCAAACGCATAGGTCACATTACCGGTACCGTTCGGGGTAAGGGTAATGGTGTGGTTACCGGCTGCATAAGGACCAAAAGCCGGATATACGGTATTGTCGCCGCTTCCCGTAGGCTGTACGGTAAAGGTTACCGGAGATGGTCCCTGCACAGTTACCTGCACACTTACCGGACTTCCCTGGCAAACCACTGCGGGTGCAGAGTTAATGGTAAGTGTTGGTCTTGCATTGATGATAATGGTCGCCACATCGCCGGTTCCCGGGCATTGGGCAGACGAGGTATCGGTAATCGAAGTGATGGTATAGGTATGTGTTCCCGGCAACAACGGATCTACTATCCGAAGTCCTCCCGGACGGTCAACTACGATAGATTGCGGGGTTCCGTCGATGGTATATCCAACGTTGAAGCGGTTACCGTAACCTGAACCGGCAGCAAGGTCGAATGCAAGGTTACGCGGACCGTCGCCTTCGCAATACCTGTCGTTCTTTACCCGTGTTGAGGTAGCGGTGTTTTCGATAAACAGGGCAACCGAAGGAACACTGTTTACTCTCACTACAGCCGATCCTGTTCCGGTTCCTACGCAGGAAGGTCCGGCATTGGAAGTCACCGATACAATGCTGTAGGTATGTACTCCTGCACCAGGATTGGCGATAGAATCCACAAAGTTGCGGTTAGAGGAGGTAAAGGTGTGGTTGTTTACACCATCGGTGATCACTACGGTCCACGGAGCAACACCGGTGAGGGTGAAGTTGAATTTCGCGCGGTTTGAAGTACAGATCACCTGGTTGCCTGAAAGCACCGCCGTAGGCACCGGGTAAATGATGGCCGGAACGGTAGAGAATACCGGCGGACAAACCGATCCTGAGTTGTCGCTCAAAGCCGTGATGTGGTAAGAAACAGCCACATTGGGATCGTAAGCCGTCGGTGTAATGGTGGTAGTTCCCAAAGGCAGGGTTAGTGGAACAACGGTGCTGTTCACCGAATTGTCGTAACTCACGTTGAACACGCTTCCGGCACCGGTGGTGGTAATGGTAAAGCTTCCCGGGTTGGTGCCGCCATTGCTGCACGCTGTGGCTACTGCGATCGTAGCTCGTGGAGCCTCATTCACATTAATGGCAACCTGGGTATTGGTCGCAAAGGTGCTCTCGCATCCGAAACTGTCTTTTATACGTCTGAGCTGGTAGTAAGTGGTATCACCAGGACCCACCTGCACGCTGTCCAGTGCACCGTTTAAAGTGTAAGTAGCCGTTCCGGAAGAAGGAGTGACGTCGGCATTAAAGATGTCGATCTCAAAGGGGGCTGTACCCACTGTTGCAGTAAATACCAGGTATGCAGAATTACCCGGACAGATGTTTTTAGAACCCGAAAGAGTAGCCATCGGCAATGGATGGAAAACCACCGGTGTTCCTGAAGAAATAGAGAAACATACATCGCCGCGTTGGGCAAATCCTGAACTGTCGTTACCCGAACCCGAAGAAATATAGTAAGTGGTACCGTACTGCATGGTGGCAGCATTAAAGCCGAACACAGTGGTGTTACTAACTGCTTTTACATTCACCAGTGAAGTTCCGCTGCCTTCGTGAAGGTAGAAAGATACGCGGTCGTTACCGTCGTCGGTATTGTCGTTGTTGAACAATCCGGCAGCAGTTGAGCCACCTGCACAAACCGATTGCGGTGAATCGGCCATGGTACCGGGCTGTGTGGTACAGGAGCAGTCGCGGAATACGGTAACGGTGTCTGAAGCACAACCATTTCCATCCGATACCGTGATCAGGTGCGAAGTTCCGGAAGCAAAGGCGGCGCTGGTGTACGTATACGCGGGAGCCGATCCGCTGATTGAACCTCCTGATGGAGTAACGGTGTAAGTAGTGCGGTCTCCGCCGGTAAGCGTAAGTGTAGAAGAAAAGGTAGTGCGGTTGGCTGCGCATGAACTCACCACATTGGAGAGATGCGGTGCCCCGTTTACTCTAAGCGCAACAAACGCTGTGTCGTTTTTACACGGCGCTGTGGCAGTGAGGATGTACATGAAATTTACGGTCCCTGTATCCGACTCATTGCCGCTCAGGGTATATTCTCCGGTCGATGCATTCAGCGTCCCGTTGAAGGTTCCGCGTTTCGACCAGGTTCCGCCGGTTTGCGGTGCGCCGGTAATGAGACTGAAAAGGTCTACCGGTGATTTTACGTTGAAACAGATTTTGGAAGACACGTCGTTACCCGCCAGCGGCTGCTTAATTACCACAAGGGTAGCTGTGGCCGCAGAATCCGGACATGCACCAATTCCTGCAATACGGTATTCGATGGTGTAGGTATTCCCACCTTTTCCACTTACTGCAAACGGCGAAGCTACTGCCGATCCGGTAGCCAGGTCGGTATAGTTTCCGCCGGGCTGCGGGGTTCCGGTAAGTATGGTTCTCAGATCAACAGGTGCAGCAGTTTCGCAAATGGTAAGGTTACCGTTTCTACCGGCATTCGGTCTGCGGTTCACGGTCACATCTACATCGTTTTGAGAAACCGGGCATCCGGTTACATTGATCTGGTAACGGAATTTGTAAGTGGTAGCTCCTGAATTGAACGGGTTAAAGTTGCTGCCCGAAAGCGATCCTCCGCCAAGCGGTCCTACAGACGTCCAGTTTCCGCCGGCATCATAAGCACCGGAGATTACGGTATACAGATCAATCGCACCGGCATCGTTACAGATCGAGATCATCCCGCCGTTACCGGTCTTAGGATTACTGATCACTGTTACCGTTACAGTAGCGGTGTGAGCCGGGCATTTGCTGGTTGCAGCAACAGTATAGCGGAAAGCGTAAGTTCCCGGGGTAAGTCCGTTTACATCTACCGAACCGGCAGCGGCATTAAATCGCGGACCAACAGGAGCGGTAGACACATCGGTCCAGGTTCCCCCGGCATCTGGTGCCTGTCCGCTAAAGCTTCTTCCCAGTTTCGGGAAAAGGGTAACGGTAGTGTTATTACAGCTGGCAAACGTGGAATCTCGTCCTGCAAAAGGCGCCTTTTCCACGGTGATCGTGGCTTCGGCGCTGCGCGTTCCACAGCTGTTGTTGTTGGTTACGGTATAAGTGAATTTGTAGGTACCGGGCACGGTAGTGAGTGCGGTTGCATTCAGTGTGCCGCCACTAAGTCCGGCGGTACCTGAAGGAGTGTAACCGGTGGTTGAGGTCCATGTGCCGCCGGCTTGTGCCGTGGCGCCAAGTCCGGTGATCAGATTGTATGCGTTGTTGGTCTGGCAGATGGTCTCGGCGTAATTCACACCGGGAACCGGCGGAGCATCAACCAGTACAGTCACCACTGCCGAATCGGCTACGCAGGGAGCGGTACCGGTAACTTTGTACTTGAACTTATAAGTTCCGCCGGCAATTCCGGCAATGTTGAAGGTTCCGGTAGCCGCTGTGAAGCGTGCCCCAACGACCGGAGTGTTGATGTCGCTCCATACGCCTCCGGCATCAGCTGCCGCACCGGTTACCTTATGTGCAAGCTGGTTGAACAGGGCTACAGTGGTTCCTGAGTTGCAAAGGGTAATGGTTGAATCTTTTCCTGCGAAAGCACCTTTCACCACGTTGATCGTCACTTCTGAGGTACGTGGTCCACAGGCGTTGTTATTAGTTACCGTGTAGGTGAATTTGTAGGTTCCGGGAACGACGGTCAGTACACTCGCGTCCAGGTTATTTCCACCGGTAAGTCCGGCGGTCCCTGATGGGATATATCCGGTTGATGAGGTCCACGTTCCGCCCGGTTTTGGCGCTCCGGTAAGGAGAGTAAACAGGTTGTAAGCGGCGTTGGATTCGCAGATGCCTGCAGTGTAACCGGTCCCGGCACTTGGCGGGGTATCAAGTACCACATCCACATCATCGGTCACCGAACAGTTTCCTCCACCTGGTCCGCTGCTGAAGGTCACGGTGTATTTACCAGCCACAGCCGGAGTCCGGATCGGGTTCTGTACATTCGATGTCCATCCGCCGGGTCCGGTCCAAGAAATGATCAGGCCTGTTAAAGAGCCCGACGTAACTGCCTTTAGCTGCAGCGGACTGCCGGTACACACGGGGTCGAACTGGGCATCTACCGGAGCCAGGTTAAACACATTGATGGTATAATTGGAGCTTACTGCACAGGCAGTTGGCATCCCCACGCCGTTTACTTTAACGGTATAGGTTTGTGTAGCGGTTGGGTTCGCAGTGGCCTGTACCTGGTTGGTTGGAGCGATGTTTACGTTCGGGGTCCAGGTGTATTCCAGCGGAATGTTTTTGGGTTCGCAGGTTCCGAAACGGGTGTTCGGGCGTTGTGAAGCACTCGACTGGAACGTGGTTCCGGTAGAACACACGTTTGGTGTATAGTTGAACGTGTTGTTAACCCCCTGTAAAACAGAAACAAATCCGGTGGCGTGATCCCTGGTGAATGCACAGAGCGATACGCTCGAACTGGCTACGGTCCAGCAAACCTGTACAACAAGGTTAGACACTCCATCCCAGTTGTAACCCTGCGTAAAGTTGAAGGTGTTCCAGCCGGTAGTAATGGCTTGTGTCCTCGGACCGTATACCTGAGTAAGATTCGCCAGGTTTTCGTTGGCAGCCATAGTGGTTTTTGAGCTACAGCCGATGTAAATAGAAAAGTCGGTATAACTTCCGGCATCACGGATCTGTGCAATATCAAATGCAATCGAAGATATTTTTCCTCCGCGGGTCATTCCAAGAGCCTGAAGTTCTGATGCCCTGTAAAGGATCTGCATCCTGGAGTTGGCGTTTGTCGGACCGAAATCCCCGAATACGTTTACCCCGCTTCCTCCGCCGTTATATGTGTTGATTATATTTCCGGTTCCTACGGTCCTTTCCTGCGGTTGAGAACCCAAGCCGGAACAGGCGGTAGATGGAGTTGCTCCGCACACGGGAGTTTTGTCCTGGAGTTCGCTCACTGCCGTAAGTACTACAGCCTGACCCGGACAAACGGTTCCGCCTGGCGCTGCTGTTACAGATAGTGAAGGTTTTCTAACTACTACGTTAACTGTAGAAACTGCGGTGCATCCGCCAAATTTATACTCTACGGTGTAAGAAGTGTTGCTAACCGGCTGAACGGCCGGAGTTGTTGCGGTTGGCTGCTCAATCCCGATGTGCGCCCATTTATAGGTTGCCGCCGGTGGATTAACCACAATTTCAACGTCGTCGATTCCCCAGTGATCGGAGTCGAGGTTGGATGAAGATTTTTGTATCCAGCGTATCCTCGTAGTAGTGGTCATTGCACCGGGAGGAATGTTCACACAGTATTGGTTCCAGTTGGTTCGCTGCGGATCGTTCCCGCCGTTCGGGTTGTAATATTCAATGGTGGTCCAGGTAGTTCCGTTGGTAGAGTATTCAATGTAAACGCCTTCATCGGTAAGGTCAGGTCCTTCGCATGGACTCGCTCCGCCCTGTGCGGCATATTTCATCCAGAAGCAAACGGTACCACCGGTGCTTAGGTCAAACGCATTGGTAGTGGCGTTACGCGGTGCAGCCGAAGTATTCCCCATCCACAGGTAGCAGGTACCGTCTTTAGATGCTCCGCAGGGATTATCGAAACGTGCCTGCGAAGTTGCGGCCCAACCTGTACCTATCGCACAGGCATCAAAGGTATTTTTGAATACAGAGATACCTGAACCTGCTGCACTTAATGAAACTGTATCTCCACACAGTATTTCTTTTGGCGAAGCAAAAGCCTGTACGGTACACTGGGAATAAGCAGTTTTGCTACCCGCTAAAACCAGGCAAAGTAAAAGGGCAAAAAGATTTTTCATGTTCAGTTCTGAGGGTTTGAGCTAAGGTTTGATACGGTCAGGTCTTCCAAAGTGCTGGAAATCCACTTGTTGTGGTCAGAATGAAAGTATCTGAGTTTACCTCTGCCACAATCACCGCTTACCGATGCTCCGGCAGGAATGATCTGGGTAGCCCGGTTTTCAGCTGAAGGTGATGTTTCGCGCTGGTTGTTGTATTTCAGTTCAACATCAAAACCAATTTCAACCGCAGATGCAGAATGATTGGTGATGCTGATCAGCATGTATTCGTGGTCAATACCCTCGGCTTCATCAATACAGCGTTTCTGCTGCTGGGAAATGGTGATCTGGCTGTCCTTATACAGAACCGGCCTGAGTGGTGTGTTTTGGCTGAACATTGCAACAGAAATAAGCAATGCCGCCAGCGTTAAAAGAGTATGTTTCATTTGCACAAAAAAGAGCGAGTATTAGGGATGTTGCTTTTAGGACGGGTGAAAATAGGCAAGTTGCCTTCAGCTTAGCTAGTACATGGTTTTAGTAGGACTTCAATACTCTGTTTCATATTGAAAGTGGTAAATTGTTGGAATTCAGTTTTTTAGATAAAAAAATAGCCTGAAGCAGACTTTTGAAAGTGTAATAGTGTGGTTACAAAGAGTTAATACTGAAAGTGTATGCCGGTCCGGAGGGGAGGGACACAAAAAAGCCGCTTTCGGTGAGAAGCGGCTTTTTGTAACGTATTGGTACTTATTTCAGGATCCTGATTTGTCCCCGGATGTCTTTTCGGGCTCCGTTGTATTTCGAACGGATTTTCAAATAATAAAGGTAAACATCGGGCTTACACGGCTCACCGTTATAGGTTCCGTCCCAGCCCTGCAACTGGTTTTTACTGTCGAAGATCACT
>JAZKEZ010000083.1:0-4155 GCA_040386675.1 Bacteroidota bacterium
GTACGCCCACCCCGGTGCTTATACTGTGAAGCTGTTCAGTACTACTTTCGAACCCGGACCGGTGTGTTCTCCCATCGATTCGATCATTAAAGTCGTAGCGATCTATCCCGAAGGAAGACATAACCTTCCCGATACCGTATTTTGCCGGAACGACACTCTGAGACTGGGTTTTGAGCACCTTCCCGGCGCGACGTACAAATGGACACCCTCCGCAGGACTAAGCAGCGACACGATAGCCAATCCCCTGGTGTATGTAACCACCAACCGGAGTTACACACTGGTAATGAACGCCGGCAATTGCCGCGATACCACCAGCTTTAACCTGATTGCCAACGGGGTTTCTGCCGCCTTTACTCACACTCTGAGTTATTGCGAACGCGACAGCATCACCCTGAGCAACAAAAGCGTTGGTGCAACCGCCTATTCCTGGGATTTTGGTGATGCATCCGGCAGTACACAGTTCTCGCCGCGGCACGCGTGGCCCGATCAGGGTGAATACATTATCCGGCTGGTGGCCATCAACGATACGCTGACCACCTGTAGCAAGACCGATACGGCTTACAGCAAAATGATTGTTTACCCGCGGGGAAGTCAGACGCTGCCCGATACCATCATTTGCCGGAGTGATTCGTTGCAGATCGGTTACGCTCCAATACCGGGTGCCACCTACAAATGGACCCCGGCCAATGGCTTAAGCAGCGATACCATAGCCAACCCATACGTTTTTACCGATACGACCCGAACCTATACCCTTACCATCCGTGCACTTTCCTGTCGCGACACTACGCGGATCACGGTAATTCCACGTGGCGTTGGGGCTCGGTTTGAAGCAAGCACCGGAATTTGCGGCAACCTGCCCGTTGTATTCTCCAACAAAAGTCTCGGGGCCAATACCTACCGTTGGGATTTTGGCGACGGATCTGCCGGGGTGAGCGATACCAACACGTCGCACGTTTATCCCGGACCGGGGAGTTATACTGCTGTACTCGTCGCATACTCGCTGGCTCAGGAAGGCAATTGCCCGATTTCAGATACGTTCAGGCTCGAAGTAAACGTATATCCTTCGGGAGTTCATGTACTGCCCGACAGCGTGGTGTGCCTCAACGACACCATTCGGCTGGGAAGCGAACCCATACCTGGAGCAGTGTATGAATGGATCCCGTCTAACGGACTGAGCAGCGACGCAGTGGCCAATCCGATCCTGACTCCTGATACCACCAGGAATTACATCCTCATAACCCGTGCCTACGGTTGCGTTGATTCTGCTTTTATCAAGCTGATCGTAAACGGGGTAAAAGCCGACTTTACCTTCACCGCCAACCTGTGTGAGGACGATTCCATTCGCTTTACCAACAAAAGCAACCGGGGATCATCATGGATCTGGCGTTTTGGCGACGGACAAACGTCTACGCTGAGAGACGTGAAACATCCTTTTGCCGAAGCAGGAATTTATAACGTCACACTGATTGCACGTACCACCACCCCCGGAAGCTGTCCGGCAACCGATACCGTTATTAAAGCCGTTACCATTTATCCGCAAGGCTATAAACTTCGTCCGGATACCACCATTTGCCGTACCGATACCATCCGGATCGGTTACCCTACCTTGCCCGGGGCCACCTATTACTGGACACCACCCACCGGCATCAGTAATCCTTCAGTTGCCGATCCGTTTTTCTTCCCGGACACCAACATCACCTATACCCTGGTTTCAAGTGCCGCAGGATGTACCGATACTACTGTGCTCAACATAAAAGTTGAAGGAGCCGCGGCATCTTTTACCGCGACTCCCGCAACCTGTGCACAGGACACCATTTTCTTCACCAATACCAGTCTTTACACCGATACCTACCGATGGAATTTTGGTGATGGGTCTGCGATCAGCAACGACACCAGTACCTATCACATTTATTCCCAGCCGGGTATTTACCGCGTGCAGCTGGTCGGCGAATCGAGTTTAAGCAGTCCCAATTGTCCGGCGACCGACACCGCTGTGACTTACGTGGTGATCCATCCTACTGGTCACCATTACTGGCCCGATACGGTAGTCTGTAAACTCTCGGTGATCCAGATCCCATTTGATTCGCTGCCCGGCGCTACTTACACCTGGTCATCATCATACGGATTGAGTGATTCGACCATTGCACGGCCCGATATTACCGTAACCGGTGATGTGCAGTATGATGTGATTGCCCGTGCCGGAAGCTGTATCGATACGCTTTCCGTAAACATCATCACCCTCAAATACGACCTCATCCCTTTCACCCTCGATACGCTGATCTGTAGCGGACCATCGTTTACGCTTGTGGCCGACGGAAGAGGTGAGATCCAGGATTTTACCTGGTCAGAGAATCTCGATTTCAGCACCCGGCTGAATTCAGGTCCGACCGACAGCACCATCACGGTTTTCCCGGTAACACTCAAAAAATACTACGTCCGGGGGATCGTGAACAACTGCGTATTTATCGACAGTGTGCGCCTCATCGTTGCCCAGGGAACCACTACCGTGCTGCCCGATGTGAACCTGTGCTACGGCGATTCTGTACGGATTGGCCTGCAGGTAAATCCGCAACCCGGCGAATCGTTCAAGTGGACACCTGCTGATTTTCTCGACGACGACGACATCCCATTCCCCCAGACCACCACACAGGATTCGATCACTTATCGTCTGCATGCCGTATTGAACGGATGCTTTGAATATTTCACCGTGAATGTGAATGTGCGGTCGTTTGACCTGGTGGCGTATCGAGATACCATTTTGTGCGACAGGTACACCCTGCTGGTATTTACCGCCAGCGGCGTGAACGTACTTTCGAACTACGTCTGGTCCGACAAACCCGATTACAGCAACGTACTGAACCCGAACGGGGATAATATGATTGCTGTGCGGCCGCCGGGAAACATGGATTATTATGTGAAAGCCATGTTCGGCAACTGTAAGTATTACGACACGGTGAGCATTCACGCCGATTACATCACCCTGGGAATTGACAAAACCGTGCCTTACTGCGACAAACAAAACATCGTTCTTGATGCACAAAACCAGGGCGGACCGCTTACCTACAAATGGACGCCTTCCACTTACATTATCGGGCCTGATAACCGCGAGCAGGTGGAACTGAAACTGCCTTCAACAGAGCGTATGGTGCTTATTACGACCAATGTCGACGGGTGTGTGCAGCGCGATACCGTGCTGGTGTATCCCGACAGCCTGTCGTTCCTTACTGCCGAAATACTGGCTTCAGATACTTATTTCTACAAAGGAACAACGATCCGGTTGGAAGGTTTCCCAATCGGGAATTACAATTACCAATGGAGTCCGGCAGCGACGGTGAATCGTCCGACGAGCCGCATAACCGATGCATATGCCAATGATTCGGTATGGGTGTATCTTTCGGTAAGCAACAACACCTGCGCGATCAGGGACAGCATTTTCCTGAAATACGTGGAAGTGATCTGCGGGCCGCCTAATGTGTTTGTTCCCAATGCATTTACCCCGAATACTGATTCACAGAATGATACGTTACTGGTACGTGGTAATCACATCGAATTGTTGTACTTTACTATTTACGACCGCTGGGGAGAAAAGATCTTCGAAACCAGCGATCAGAGCATTGGCTGGGATGGAAACTGGAAGGGCAAACCCCTCGACCCTGCGGTTTTCGTTTATTACCTGCAAATGACCTGCAAAGACAGGCAGACCTACTTCGAAAAAGGAAACATTACACTGATCAGATAAGTTAACATTGAGGGTTTTAGTAGCATTTACGGTATTTCTGACCATGGCCGGGCATAATTTGCTTGAGGCCCAGGATCTGCATTTCTCTCAGTTCCCGGTTACGCCAAGCTACATCAATCCCGCACTCACCGGGAAATTCAATGGTGACGGACGGGTGATCCTGAACAACCGCACCCAGTGGAGATCGGTTACCGTTCCTTACCAGTCGTCGGCTATGGCTGCCGATTTCACCAACATCAGCGGTGCGAAAAACATGGGCGTTGGTATAAGTGCTTATTATGACAAGGCCGGAGATTCGAAACTCACCACGTTCAAGCTTGACGCAGCACTTTCTTACACCCTGAATCTCACTTATAACCGCGAACATTCTATTGTTTTCGGGCTACAGGGCGGACTGAAGAACATTACGATCGATT
>JAZKEZ010000083.1:4165-16005 GCA_040386675.1 Bacteroidota bacterium
AGGTAACCAAAACACTTAAAAGTGGAGCCGTAGTTACGATCGATTACAGCCAGCTGCGCTTCAACAACCAGTACAACGGAACAGCTTATGACCCGAACCTGGCCACCGGCGAGAATTTCTATTACAACCGCCTGCTTGCGGCTACGGCCAGTGCAGGCATCTCCTACTTCTATTCTACCAAAGATGCGGTCGTGATCGGCGGTGTGGGCGCTCACAACCTGATCAGCAGTAACCAGAGTTTTTTCGAAAATGGAAACAGTCCGCTGGATGTTCGGGTTACCGGTCACCTGGGTGCAGAACTGGCTGTTGGCGACCAATATGTATTCTCTCCCGCCATTTTCTTCGGACAGCAAGGCGATCTGCAGGAACTGGTTTTCGGAGGAAAAGCGAAATCGATTTTGTTTGACGACCGCCGCTTTTACCGCGCATTTGGCGCAGGCCTTTATTACCGGAATACCGACGCGCTGATCGTAACCGGAAATTTTGAGATAAACGACTTCAATTTTGGGGTAAGCTATGATTTCAATGTTTCACCGCTAAATCGTGCAAGTTCCTATCGTGGGGCTTTTGAGGTCTCATTGGTTTACATTTACAGCGCAAAAAGGTCGTCATCCCGGCGTTTTAGTTCGTGTCCCGTATTCATATGATAATGAGAGTTCTCGCGGTAGCTGTACTGTGTGTTTTATTTTTCCCCGTTCATGCCCAAAAGGTAGATAAATACCTGTTCCTGGGCAGGGAGGCCGAAGAGGCAAAAGACTATTACAAGGCGGCGGAGATCTATCGTGAAGGTGCCGCCGTTACAGTGACCAACGCAAAACTGAACTTCCATTATGCCGAAGTATTGCGCCTGCTGAACGAATACGAATTGTCCCAGAAATATTACCAGCTTACCCTTGCCATCGATTCGCTGAACGAATACCCGGTGTCGCTGTACTGGATCGCGATGATGCAGAAAAACAACGGCAACTACAAAGAATCACTCGGTAACTGGGAGCTGCTCAAAAGGTTGTATTCTTCCGATCCGTCGAGCGACATCTATCGGAAAGCCGTGCAGGAAACCGAAGTCTGTGCTGCGATCCTCAAAGGTGGCATTCCTACCTATCCCAATAAGATCTGGAATCTTGAAACCCTGAACACCATAAATGCAGAGTTTGCGGCCTCCTATTACGACTCCACCGGGTTGATCTTCTCCAGCCTGGAAAAAGCAGGAAAAGAGCGCGACAAGAAAGAAAAGTTCATTGAGCTGCATGCCGCCATCCGCGACCAGGGCAAATGGAACGAATCGGCGCTGCTTCCCGCACAGATCAATGCAACCGGCTTTCAGAATGCCAACGGGAGCTTCAGTTCAGACAAAAAATACTTCGTTTTTACCCGTTGCGACCAGCCAGCCACCTGCATGATCTATATCGCGATCTATCGCAACGGTGCGTATTCGGAGGCTTATCCTCTCAAAGTAAATCTTCCGGGATACAATACCACCCAACCCTGCCTGGTAAAAACGGACAACGGATATGTGCTGTTCTTCAGCTCAGACCGTCCCGGCGGCAGCGGTGGACTGGACATCTGGTACGCCCTGGCAGATGAGAAACTGAACATTGGCGAACCCATGAATTGTCCGGGAGTAAACAGTACCGAAGACGACATCACGCCTTTCTATTTTCATCCCACCAAAGAACTGTTCTTCAGTTCCACCTGGTTTGGCGGAATGGGCGGAATGGACATTTTCAAATCCGCTACCGATCTCTCGTCATTTGAAACGACCGGGGCTACCGCGGATTACTCACCTCGAACCGTGAAGGATCGGAATCATCGTTTGGTAAGACCTGCTGCAACGACATCTATGAATTCGAATACCCGGTGTGGCTCATCGAAAGTGCGCCTTCGGTAAGCCTTCCGCCGCCTGCCCCGATTGCTGTGACCACAGGACGCATTAAAGACCTGTATGAGCAACTGAGCAGCCTGCTGCCACTTACGCTCTACTTCCACAACGACGAGCCGGACCCGCGGTCGGTGAGGAATTACACCCTGCTCAATTACCAGGACTGCTACCTCGATTATTTTGCGGTAAAAGGACGTTACGATGAAACCGATCCGGCACAATCGGCACGTATTTACACCGAACTCGTGCAGCGCGGATTCGATAAACTGGAACGCTACACCGAGATCGCCGCCGAACTGATGAAGCTCGGTGCCGCGCTTGAGCTGGATGTGAGAGGTTTTGCCTCGCCGCTGGCCAAAAGCGATTACAATGTGAACCTCACCTCACGCCGCATCGAGAGTTTCCGCAATTACCTGAAGCAGTACCACAACGGCGAACTCCTGCCCTACCTCGTGGCTACCGGCAACCAATCCCAGCTAAAGATCAGGCGACTGCCTTTCGGGGAAAACAAAAGTGCAGCCGGAGTAAGCGACGATTACTACAAACAGGAGCTGTCGGTATACAGCTATCCCGCTGCCCGCGAACGACGCATTGAGATCGTTGCTACGCGGCTCATCGAACCCGCTAAATCAACGGTTGGGGCAGCCGCTTTAAGCAACACAGGCACTAAAAAACCGGTAACCACCGGCAACTCCGGTACAAAACCTACGGTGAGCACGGCAGAGCAGACCCTGGCCGACAATCTTCCGATAGAAAGTGTATTGCCTTCTGAAGTTCGTACTCCGGTTAAGAGCCAGGCAAAGCCTGCAACAGACACAAAAAGTGTAGTTAAGAATACAGTTACGGTTCCTGAAAGCAATCCATCGGATGTTGTGACGAATCCCGTCTTGGTCACAGAAACGCCCAAAACCAAAACCGTTCGCCTCACCGAAACCCCGATCGTTCCTGAAAAAGAAGCCAGGATCATCACTCCGCCAGCCAGCACCGCACCATCGGCGACAGATACCAAGGCCGATCCGGTTTACCTGAGCAATGTGATCAGCCTGAACCTCGGAAAAGTAAGACGCGGACCACTGCTGGTGAAGAAAATAAAGTTCAGGAATGCATTCGGACAAAACATCAACTTCACCAAAATCATCACCGATTGCGGATGTACGAGTTTGAAGGTGATGACCAAAATGCTGGTACCGGAAGAAGAAACGGAGTTTGTGCTGTTGTTCGAAACCCGCGGCAAAGTCGGCGTTCAGGAAGGCGTAGCAACGATCATGACGAGGGATTTGAAGGATAATATTACGATCAGGTTTAAGGTTGAGGTGATGCCTTGATGAGGTGATGCCGTGATGATGTGATGGGTAACCGGAGGGGGTCCCTCGCTGCGCTCGGGATGACGTGTTTTCCTTCCCACCGTCATCTCGAGCGCAGCGAGAGATCCCCTAATTCTTAATCTTACCCCTTAATTCTTAATTTCCTTCATCGGCATCTTCACCTGGTTACTGAACTCCGGTGACGTAATCCTACGGCTATCCTCAATAAAAATCCCGTAATCAATACTGCTGTTGTCGAAAATACGGTAGCCGTCCTGCAGATGCAGCGCCAGGTGGTCGTTGTAGAAATCACTCAGCTTATCGGCAGTCATGAACACGATCCTGGCACGGCCTTTCACCTTGTTGATGTATTCGCCGTTGTTGTAATAGGCATAAAGCAGGTTGGTTACATCGTTTCCGCCCATGCGACTTTGCTTGCCCACTTCGCACTGCATTTTAAGTTCGCCATTGCGGAAGTATTCGGTCATCATGCCGCTGAGTTTACCGCGGTTGTATTGTTTGATGTAGCGTAGCTGACCGGTTTCGTAAAACTCCTTGGTATTTCCGCTCAGGTAGCCCTGCTCTACTTTTGCCGTACGTTTTACGCGGCCGGAGGGCCAGTAATCGATGAGCTGCCCGGTGAACAACGAACTGTCGGCAGACAGCACATATCCTTCCAGCCAGATCTTGGACGAAAAGGTTTGTTCCTGTGCCGCAAGACAACCGCAGCAGGCCAGCAACCATGCGATCAGCACCGTTCTCATTCCGGAAGATGAAATTCGGAAAGAGTCGTGTATACTTTATTAAGCGGAAGTCCCATCACATTGTAGTAACAGCCTTTTATCTTCTCAATACCGATCATGCCGATCCATTCCTGGATGCCGTAGGCACCGGCTTTGTCGTAAGGCTTGTACGTATCGATGTAGTAATGGAGTTCGGCCGTGGTAAGTCGTTTGAAGGTTACCCGGGTGGTTTCATAAAAACTGCGCTGCATCCGGTCTGAACGCAGACATACCGCGGTTATTACCTCGTGTTTCTTACCTGAAAGCAGGCGAAGCATCTTCAACGCTTCCTTTTTATCTGCCGGTTTACCCAGGATTTGTCCGCTAACACTCACTACAGTGTCTGAAGTGAGCCAGATCTCGCCGGGAGCCGGTGCCGGACAAGCCGAAGCTTTTAACGCCGCCAGGAAAAGTGCGGTTTCCGGTGCAGAAAGATGTTGCGGGTAATTCTCTTCGACCTCTATCGGGCGAACGTCCACATTCACTCCTATCGACTGGAGCAATTCTCTTCTTCGCGGAGATTTGGAAGCCAGTACCACCGTCGATTTACTCAATTTCTCCATTCACTTTCGTTTTATGAACCGATAAGCTTTGCAATCATATGGCTGTAAGCGATACCGGCCACCATTACGAACTTAACAAGATTTCCGGCAATGAGATAGTGTTTCCTGTTTTTGGCGGTCCAGGTAAAGTAAAGACTTATAGCCATCGGTATTCCGAACAGTACTATAAAATAAGCCAGCGAAAACGAATGTGCGATGAAACGGGTGTAAGCCCAGGCCAGTAATCCGGAAGTGATCGCCGTAAGGATCGTAATGACGATGTAGGTGAATGTATATCCGTAGATGATTGGAATGGTTTCCCGTCCGTTCTCGCGATCGCCGCTCATGTCGGCCAGGTCCTTTTGGATTTCGCGGATCAGGTTCAGCAGGAAGGCAAACACCGCAAAAGCGAGTATCCAGTAGAAAATGATCTTGAGGTACAATCCCGGATCGATGCCTGAATCCTGGAAACGCTCTTCGAGGAAACCCGAATAATGCACCGCGAGAAGCGGTAATTCGTACAAAGCCACAATTACCGGTACTAAGCCAGCGAGCAAAGCGATGACAAAATTCCCGAGAAACAATTGTCGTTTGAACACGCTGCTGTAATACCAAAGCGTAACCGCACAGAAAAGGTGGATCCCGGCCAGGTTCAGTCTACCGATGCTCCACGCAAGGTACGTTCCGATGGCGATACCCAGCAGGCTGAATACGAAGTGAGCGGTCATCGCTACTCGGCGGCTCACGCCAAAGCCAACGATCACGCTTTCCGGTTTGTTGATCGTATCGATCTTCGCGTCAAAATAATCGTTGATCACGTTGCCGGCAGCAGCGATACACACTACCGAAAATACGAGGAGAATAAACTTTACACTGCTGAACTGAAGTTCAAAGCCGAACGGACTGATAAGCGAACCGATCACCCAGTAGCGCATGGCAAACATCGTAAAGGCGACCATGAGCAGGTTCAGCGGTCGGGTAAGCCGGATAAATGCGAGCATAAGGATCAGTTGCTGGGAATCGTTACATCAAACCAGTTGTTCTGCACCCGGAGCGTCTGTTCGATAATGTCTCTCACACAACCCCTTCCACCGTCGTAAGGCGAAATGTAGTGTGCTATCGATTTGATTTCCTGGCAGGCATCCTGTGGCGCAGCAGCAAAGCCAACTTTGAGCATCACCTCATAATCCGGGATATCATCGCCCATATACATGCACTCATCGGGAGAAAGGTTGTTGCTCCTCATAAACTCCAGCAGCGTATCCATTTTCTCATGGATGCCCAGGAAAACCTGTTTTACACCCAATCCTTCGAGCCTGCTTTTTACCGAGGGCGAATTTCCCCCGGTGATAATGCCGATGGTATAACCGCGGTCTACTGCCACACGAACCGCATAACCGTCGCGGGTATTCATGGCCCGCAGCATTTCGCCGGATGGATGCAGGTAGACCGTACTGTCGGTAAATACCCCGTCAACATCAAATATGAATGCCCTGATGCTCGGCAGTTTTTCCTTGTAACTAGGCATTCCGTTGTTGTTGTTCGATAAGATTGGTGATCAGATCATAGATCTGTGTGAGTTCACGCTGGTGTTTCAGCAATTCCATCTGCTGCGAGATGACGTGCTTCTCCCCGCGTTTCGCCGGTCCTGTTTGTGCATGCACCGGATCGAGGTCCTTCAGCCGTACCGCAGTTTCCTTGATCAGAGGCAGCAGCAGTTCAAACGGCAGACTGGTATTGTTTTCGAGTATGCGTTTCGAGGCTTCGTAAAGCGCGTTGGTAAAGTTGGAAGCGAATACCGCCGCCAGGTGCAGGTATTTGCGGTCGGTAGTAGTTGCAGAAAACACGCGGGTAGACAACGCATGTCCCAGGTCCGTCAGCAACGCATTATTTTCCGGCGTGTTTCCTTCTACCAGAAACGGGATCTCGTAGAAATTTACCGCCTTGTCTTTGGTAAACGACTGAAGCGGGTAAAATACCCCGTGGTTCTTAAACCTGCGAACCGCCTGGATGTTGGTAGATCCTGAAATGTGGACCACGATGGCATCCGTCTCCGGCATCCGGTTGGCCACATCTTCAATAGCGGCATCGGTAACCGCCAGCAGGATCAGGTCGGCATCCGCCGGACAGTCCTCAACCTTGGCCACATATGCAGCTTTGGCTTTTGTGGCCAGTAACCTTCCGGCGATAGGATTACGTGATACAATGGCCTTAACGGTTTTGTCTGCCGTCAGGAAACCCTGTGATAAATGTGAGGCAAGGTTACCGGAACCGATGATCACAATAGATTGAATCGTCTTGTTTTCTGCCACCTGTGTCGTATGTGTTATGAAGTTTTAAGCACCCGCAGCCGTTGCAGGATCGCTATAAAAGTACCTAAAGCCATTAAAATGATACCGATCCACAGAACATTAATTGCGGGGAACATAATTGCCTGCATCACAATAAATTCCTTCGAATTTCCCTGATGCTCGGCAACCTGGAAGGTGATCTTCCCGGTAGTCGGATCGATGAGGGTGATGGAGATCTTAAGCCCGGCTTCCTTAACAACAGTAACGTCAGGGACCTGCAGCGAACTGTCTCTCAGAATGAACAGCGGCGAGGCATGGAATTCCTTGTCTTCGCCGGTCAGTACTTTCAGGTGAGCCGCAGCCGCAAGATCGTTAGGCTGCAAGTTCACTTTCGCCAGGTCTTTTACCAGCGACATCTGCTCGAATACAATGATGTTCCGGGCAGAGAAAATGGTATCTCCCTTCGCAATTACATATTCTTTCGCCGGGAAATAGCCGTCGGCATCTACCTTTTCGTTCTCCAATTCAGCCCAGCGGATGTGGGTATACAGGTCTTTACCTACAAAATGCTTCGTTGCCGGTTCAGGTACATTCCCGAATTTCTCATTGATCTGGATCCTCGGGAACAGTGAGAACTCGTACTTGCCGGCACGATAAGGATTCCAGAGATGTACGCGCTTCAGTTCCTCAGAAGTCGGGTTATCGATCATCTCCCAGTTTTCGGCCTGATCCTGTATAAAATCAGGGGTTGGCTCGTGGTCTTTCTTCGCCGAGAAAATGATGCCTTTGCTGATCACCAGTTCGCCCGCCTTGTAAAAGTTGGGTTTCTGACCGAAATACTGGATCTCATACAGCTGATTGATCCCTTCGGGCTTTTTGTTGTTGTAGCTCACGAAATAATCGCCAAGCGCAACGGTATCTCCCTTAAACAGGAGCATGTCCTCATTGTTCCTGAACTCTTTGTTCAGCGAGGTAATGTCGAAGGTGGTCTTGTTCTCTGAGAATTTCCTGCTCTTCCCGGCTGATATAAGAGAGCCCAGCAGGATCATGGCAAAACCGATGTGCGCAATGCTTGCTCCGGCATGGGCAAACTTGCGGTTGATCACAATCAGGTAATAACTGAAGTTGGCGCAGATGGCAAATACCGAGGCAAACAACAGCAATAACAGGTTAGGCTGATCGATCGCGAAATCGTACAGGTAAGCCAGCAACGCCGTAATGAGCACCGCAACCACCGCAGCAGAAGCGATCTTCTTCCCGAACTGCTTCAGGTTGCTGTTTTTGTAGGCAAAAAACTGGGTAACCGCAATAAGTATGGCCGTTAGGAAAGCAAACGGGATCTGCCATTTGTTGTAGTGGTGGATGGCATTCGACGGCGGTGCAAAATTCGCCTTGCTCAGGTCGGTCAGCCATTTCCAGCCGGTGCTTTTCCCCCAGCCTTCAATCAGCCCGGAAAACGGTTTGATGAGCAGGTTGAGTACCGGGGTTGAAGTAGAGAACGAGATCTGGAGTGCAGCAAGCGTAAGTACCAGTGTACCCACAAACATCCAGAACTCACGCGACCAGGTTTTTTCTTCTTCCCGCAGTCTCGGAAAGTACTTCTGGTACCCATAGATCAGCATGATCGCTGACCATACCAGGAAAATAACAATGCAGAATACCGGTTCTTTTACCGCAAGCATCAACACCAGGATCGATGCAGAAGTACCCGCATAGATAACCTGTGCCAGCTTGTTGCGGATCAGCAGCGCTACCATGATCGTAACGAACGTTAGCAGGTACAGCAGCAGTTGTCCCGTCATCCCGTTGTCGGTAAACGAGTGTACAGAGGTTTCACCAAGCACACCGCTTCGGGTAAGGAACGTAGAATACAGGATCAGGATAAAGCTGATCATTGAAAGGAACAATGCCGTAAAGATCGAATTGTCTTTTTTGGTGTTTACGATCACCAGGTGACCGGCGCCAACTAAGGTGAGCCACGGCACAAGCGACGCATTCTCTACCGGGTCCCATGCCCAGAAACCACCAAAATTCAGTGCCTCATAGGCCCAGGCACCGCCCATCAATATCCCGACACCAAGAATACCAATACCGATAAAGGTCCACGGAAGCGCAGGTTTTAACCAGCCCTTCAGGTCACCGCGCCAGAGTGCGGAAACCGCAAATGCGAAAGGAACCAGGGTGAGTGCAAATCCAAGGAAGAGTGTTGGCGGGTGAATGGTCATCCAGTAATTCTGCAGCAGCGGGTTCAGTCCACGGCCATCCTGGAATTGCGGGATCTTGGAAATGTAATCCGGGATCATGGTCCACGGCAAACCGATGTTTTCAGGCAACTCACGGATCAGCAGGAACGGATTGCTCCCGATCTTCTGACCCATTGCATATACACCCAGCAGCATCGACGACAAAAACAGCTGGACCAGTGAGAAGACCGACAATACAGGCGCTTCCCAGGTCTTGAATTTCCGGATCAGGATATTACCGATCACAATGTGCCAGAACATCCACAGCAGGAAGCTTCCCTCCTGTCCTTCCCAGAAACAGGCGAAAATGTAACGCAGCGGCATCTGTTTGTTGGAGTGCTTCCACACGTAATCGTACTCGAAATAACGGTTCAGGATCAGGTAGAATACAATACTTATGATCAGTACCACACTTAACGAATGCACCCAGAATGCAATGCGTCCGAGTTGCTTCCAGTCAGCGTCCTGTTGCTTTTCAGCGAAGAAATAGGATATACCGGCAATAAGCGAGCTTACCAGGGCCAGTACTACAAAAAAATTCCCCAACTGACCGGGGAATGTATGCTCACCAATATAGTTTATATCCATGTTTTGCGGGTTGCAGCGGGGTTAAACCGCAGCGGCATTTACTTTATTTTCCTCGTTGTATTTCGACGGACATTTCATCAGGATCTCATTGGCGTAGAAATTACCACCATCGGCTTTACCGATCAGTACTACGCTTTCAGAGCGTTCAAAATCCTGAGGTTTGCTTTTGTTCAGGTACACCTTGCACGATTTACCCTTGTTGTCGATCATGGTGAACACCGTAAGATTCGGGTCCTTCTGCGGATCGTAAACGATCTCCGACGAGCGGTCCAGTTTCCCTACCACGTGGTATTCTTCCTGCGGATTTGCTATCGCCTCGGTAAAATCAGCATAGGTAGAACTGTCGCTGAAAGTGCTCATGATAGCCGCAATGGCCACCGCGATGATAATAATAGCAATGATGTGTGTCTTTTTCATCTCAACTTCACTTTTCGTTCATTTCCTTTTCCAGACGGCTCACTTTGACATCCAGTCTTAGCAGGTAAAACAGGATCCCGCCAAGTACTATCAGCGCAACCGCCAGGAACGTATAGATCTTACCCGATTCGAACATGGTCTCTTCCAGTTGTCCCGCAGCTTTCGCGTTGAACAGGCAAAGGACGACCAGGCACAGCGTTACACTTATCTTTTTAAGCATGGTGATGAATTCTATGGTTAAGATGGCTCCAGCGGGAGCGGAGATTTATGATCCAGGCGCCGATCAGCATCCATCCCAGTACAGCGGGATAAAAGATCATGCGCATGTTGTTGTCGAGGTCGTATTGGCTGAATGCCGGGTTACCGCCGTTTCCGGGGTGAAGACTGTCGGTCATTCGCGGCAATACCTGTATGAAAACGATCAGCATTACGAAGGCGAAGATGTTATATACCGCCACAATACGTGCACGTTTTTGTTCTTCGCCGATGGAGTTCCTGAGCAGCAGGTACGCCAGGTAGATCAGTACAGAGATGGCCGCGCCGTTCAGTTTCGTATCGTTCACCCACCAGGCTCCCCAGGTAAAGCGCGCCCAGATGCTCCCGGTGATCAGTCCGAGGATACCGAACAACAGCCCCACGTTCACACCTTCCAGCGCTTCGCGGTCGCTTTTCAGGTTGCCTTTCGACAGGTAAGCAATGCTTTTGATGACCGAGGCCAGCATGCAGAACAGCAATGCAAACCACATGGTAACGTGGAAGTTAAGGTTACGGATGGTTTCGTATAAAATCGTTTTGAAAGGGAAAGTAAAATGCGAAGGCTGATGATCGGTGATCTCCGTACCGCTTGCGTTCGCCAGGCCGGGAGTAACTTTCACGTCTTTCACAAAAACGGCAGAGCGCAGCACGCTGGTTCCGTCTCCGGGATGGTCGCTCACCAGGTCGAGATCGTTGGCAGGAAGTTCGGCAGGAATATTAAAGGCTACGGTTGCTTCACCCGGCGAATTCACGGAAATCACCTTTCCCTGAAGCTGGAATTTCCGTCCATTTGCGGTAAGCCAGAAGCTGTTAGTACCTGTTGAAAAGTTGGTGTGATAGCCTTTGACAGTAAGTGTTGCGGGGCCTGCGGCAATCGAGGCCGGGCTCACTTCGGTGATTCCCGGAGAAAGCGGAGTAATGAAACTCATTACAACAGAAAAAGCCACCAGGCCTGCGCCGGATAGCTTCCACCAATATTTCTTGAAAGTGCTCATTTTTAATCGCGCCAAAGGTAGGGAAATAATATGTAGCCGAGAACCCAGACTACAACGTTTAACAGCAAAAGAACCAGCAGGTACGACCCGTTTACCGACCATGCCAGTCCGTCGAGTGCATTTTTACTGAAGCGGATCAGCGTCAGCAAAAACGGAAGGATCACCGGGAAACCCAGCACCGCGGTCAGTCCCACGTTATTATCGGTCTTGAATGCAATACCTGCGACCAGCGAGAGGATCGACGCCAGTCCCATGCAACCAACAGCCACTCCGGCAACAAACATAGGCCAGTCGGCCGATTGCAGCGGTTTTGTGCCCACCAGTATACAGTACATGCCCAGCGAGAAGATCCCGAGTACGATCATCAGCAGTGCATTGAATAAAATTTTGGAAAGGATAATGGCAGCGGGCCCTGCGAGCGAATAGAGATACGTCTCCCGCCCCCCGGCCTCTTTGTCGAAACTGCGTCCGGCCACATTAAACGAGGCAAAGAGCAGGATGATCCAGAACAGGGCATTCCAGGTTGGTAGATCCGTGATCTGGC
>JAZKEZ010000083.1:16015-27230 GCA_040386675.1 Bacteroidota bacterium
TGGCGGAAAGAAAGGTAGCTTACGTAAATGGTTGCAACGGCGTACAATAAAATACCGCTTACTGCTGTTTTGTTCTTCACTTCCAGCAGCAATTCCTTTCTAATCAGGCCTTTTAGCTCGTTGAATACGATCATCGGGAGCAAAAATAAGCATTTGAAGGCCCCGCTGAATATATTGATGTCATTGGCTTTCCAAGTTATCAACATTGTTTTTTATAGAAAAAATGCGGGGTTTAGTGGCTTAAAGGTTGGAACTAAGCGGAAATAGTATAAATTTGTTGGCAACTCTTTTTCTTAACTGATGTCTATGAGGTTCAATTTTCGATTCCTACTCGTCCTTCTACTTTCTCTATTAATCATCGCTCCGCAATCAGTGGATGCAGCCCGCAAGAACTCAAAACGCTACGGGAAAGTTGTAAAGAAGAAATACGGTAAGAAGCGCTCTACAAAGAAATTCAGCAAAAAGCGCTACTCTAAAAAATCAAAAAAGAATTCAAAACGCAGAAGCACCCGCAGGGTAGTTTCAAGCTTCTTCCACGTACCTACAGGATATGCCATCTACGGAATGGATGTATCAAAATACCAGGGTACGATCGACTGGGCTAATCTTAACGCTCCTGAGAACTACCGCTTCAACATCGGTTTTGCTTTCATGAAAGCTACCGAAGGCGTAGAGAAGAAAGATCCGCGTTTCGAATCTAACTGGCTGGGTGCTGCCCAGAATGGTGTAAAAAGAGGTGCATACCACTTCTACCGTCCTAACCAGGATGTATACCTTCAGGCACAGAATTTCATTTCTTCTGTTCGTTTGTCATCAGGCGATCTTGCACCGGTGATCGACTGCGAAAGCCGCGGAACCGTTACCGAAGAAAAATTCCAGGCCGACCTTAAGATCTTCTGTACCCTTCTTGAAAAAGAATACGGTGTTAAACCAATCATCTATACCGGATACAGATTCTACCACAATCACCTTTCCAGCTCCGAATTTGCTGAGTATCCTTTCTGGGTGGCTCACTACGGTAAAAAGGATCTTTCTTTCCTTGAGCACTGGAAATTCTGGCAGTTTACCGACCACGGTCGTGTAAAAGGAATCAAAGGTGCTGTCGACCTTAACGTATTCAAAGGCGGTATGTACGAGCTTAATCAACTTTGTCTGAAGTAATATCATTCAGCTACACTTTATAAAATGAATCCCGTGATGACCTCACGGGATTTTTTTTTGTTACCTTCCGGATCACTATTTACCACCCTCACTATACCTAGCCCTCCCCTCAACCCTCTCTCATGAAAAAGTATCTCCTGATTGCCTTTTTTGCCGGCATGGCCTGTATGGTATCTGCCCAGAATGTACCACCCGTTGCACAAGATGACTTTTACTCCATCCCGCAGGATGTAGTATTAAACGTACCATCACCCGGCGTCATGGCGAATGATTCGGATGCCAACGGAGATGTGCTGACCGTTACCATCGTTTCACCACCTGCTATGGGCGTGATAACCATGAATTCATCAGGAAGTTTTACCTATGTACCCAATGCCCTTTACAGCGGTCCAGATATGGTGGTTTATCGCGTAACCGATCCCGACGGAGCATCAGCCACTGCTACCGTCTTCATCTCTATCCAACATGTGAACCAGGCACCGGTAGCGAACGATGATAGTTTTATGGCTGTTGCCGGACAGTTGATGAGCATCCCTCCGCCTGCTGTCCTGTTCAATGATTATGACGCTGATGGCGATGTGATTACACCGATATTGGTACAATCGCCTTTGTTCGGCACTTTATCCCTGAGTGCATCAGGCGGAATGGAATACCTGCCCAATGGAGGGTTTACCGGATATGACTCGGCATTGTATATGATCTACGATCCAGCAGGATTGACTGACACCGGAACCATTTACATACAGGTAATACCGGATAGTGATACCTGCAACTGCATTTCGGGTACGGTTTTCAAAGATCTGAACAGTTCATGCGACAAGGATTCAGGTGATTACCTGATGTCTTACACACAGCTTTACTACTCAGACGATAGCGGCAGTATTCATCCCGTATATACTGATTATACCGGTGTTTACCGCATACCCACGTTAACCGGTGTTACCTACAAGGTATTTCATGCTGATCCGTTCCTGAATGCCTGTAGCGATACACTTATCCTGATCGGGAACTCCAATAACCCTGGCGCAGATTTCGCGCTCCATTGTTCTACGTCGGCTGCAGATCTTGGCGCGTTTACTTCTGCAAGTGTATTGAGACCGGGATTTGCCGGCGAATTTTTCGTTGGCACAACCAACAAAGGCTGCACGGATGAAAATGCCACGCTCACGTTGACCCTGAACGAACAGCTCATTGTCACGGGGACCTCGCCCACCGCATCGTCTATACAGGGAAATACAGTAACCTGGCATTTTACCCAGGGAATGAGCATGCAGGGTTTCAAAGTCGCGGTTAGCGTACCCGCCGGCGTTCAGTTGGGTGACACCCTCTGCGCAACGGCCGATCTATCCGGACAGTTGACCGACATCAATCCTGAAAACAACAGAGCCGTGCATTGTCCGGTGGTAAGGGGTGCCTATGACCCGAACGACAAAACCTGCTACGTGCGCGGTACAGAAGAACCGCATTTCCAGGTGAATGATGAGTTGGTGTATCGCATTCGCTTTCAGAATACCGGAACCGACTCTGCATTCAACATTTCTGTACTGGATACAATCGACCCCCTCCTCGATCTTTCCTCACTTGAGATCATTTCAGCCAGTCACGCCATGACGATAACCGTTGGCGACGATCGTGTTGTGAATTTTAGCTTCCCGGGCATTATGCTTCCCGACAGCAATGTAAACGAGTCATTGAGTCACGGTGAGATCTGGTATAAGATAAAGCCGCTTGAAACCTTACTGGCAGGAGATCGTGTGAACAATACCGCCTATATCTATTTTGATTTCAATGAAGCGGTAATCACCAATACCACGGTAAATGCAATTCCTCTTGAAACAGGTGTTGGCGAAACAGGCACCCACTCGTTTAACCTGTTTCCAAACCCGGCATCAGGGGAATTTAGGATCGTTTCATCGGGCAACATCGGGGAAATCGTGATCCGGGATCTCACCGGAAGGATGATGGTTCACACCCGATCTCATGACCCGATCATTTCCATCGGTACGCTCAGATCAGGAATCTACATGGTGGAAGCAGAAGTGGATAAGATCCGTATACAGCAAAAGTTGATGGTGAAGTAAGCTACACTAAGGGTATTTCTCTTTCTCCCCGTCATCAGTATACTTTATAAACCAAAGCCAAGTCAACCAGTAAAACGGCATGACTTATTAAAGAATCCTCCCGGTTGGTGATCCGGGGGGATTTTTAGTTATCATCAGATATCAACAGGATACGAAAACCCCTTTAGTCTTCGTATTTTTGAGGTACGTAAGCCACTTCCTTTATGTTTCTGATTTTCGATACCGAGACCACTGGTCTTCCACGCGATTACAATGCCCCGTTAACTGATTCCGACAACTGGCCCCGCATGGTCCAGCTTGCCTGGCAGTTGCACGATGAGCGCGGTGAATTGCTCGAGGTAAAGAACTTTATTGTCAGACCTGAAGGCTACACCATTCCTTACAACGCCGAGCGTATTCACGGAATCAGCACCGAACGCGCCATGCGTGAGGGAGTTGATCTTGCGTTCGTACTCGAAGAATTCAACCAGGCACTTGCGAAATCGCAGTTCAACGTTGGTCACAACATCGAGTTCGATATCAATATCCTCGGAGCCGAATTCATCCGCAAACAGCAGGAAACCACGCTTCATAAGCTACGCGTACTCGACACCAAGGAAGAAACCACCGATTGGTGCGCCATTCCGGGTGGAAAAGGCGGGAAATTCAAATGGCCGACGCTTACCGAATTGTACGAGAAACTATTCGGAGAAAAGTTTGCCGAGGCCCACAACGCTTCTGCCGACGTGGAGGCCACTACCCGCGCCTTCCTCGAAACGGTAAGGATCGGGATCATCGACAAGGCAAAACTGGGCTTTGATGACTTCGCGGTAAAAGCCTTTGTTGAGGCCAACCCGTCAACCATACAGCTGATCGGGCTGAACATTAAACCGTATTCGCCGCTTGAAACGGCTGGCACTCCTCCACAGCAGGCTGCTCCGGAGGTAAAAATACCTGTAGCAAAAGTCGATCTGAGTGCGGTATCGGATCTGCCTTTTGCTCACCTTCACAACCATACCCAGTATTCGGTCCTCCAGAGTACCACGATCGTGAAAAAGATGGTGGCCAAGGCCATTGCCGACAAAATGCCTGCAGTTGCGCTTACCGACAGCGGCAACATGATGGCCGCTTTCCAATTTGTAAAGGAAGTAAGCGGTTACAACAAAGGACTGAACGACCGGAAGAAAGCCGCCGAAGAAAAAGGCGAGCCATTTACCGAACTTCCGCTGAAAGGCATCATTGGCTGCGAGATGAACCTTTGCCGCAACCGACTGGAAAAAACCAGCAAAGACAATGGATACGCCGTTGTGCTGCTGGCCAAGAACAAAGTCGGTTACCACAACCTGGCCAAAATGTCGTCGATCGCTTACACCGAAGGTTTTTATTACCTGCCGCGTATCGACCGTGAAACCCTGATCAGATACAAAGGCGATCTGATTGCCACCACCGGAGGATTGTTTGGTGAAATTCCGAACATGATTCTGAACATCGGAGAAAACCAGGCTGAAGAAGCGTTCCTGTGGTGGAAGGAACAATTCGGAGAAGATTTTTATGCCGAATTACTGCGTCACGGTCAGCCGGAAGAAGACAAGGTGAACGAGGTGCTGCTTCGCTTTTGCAGCAAACACGGCGTAAAGTACTTTGCGGCCAACAACACGTTTTACCTCGAGAAGACCGATGCCAAGGCACACGACATTTTGCTGTGTGTAAAAGACGGCGAAAAGGTAAGCACCCCGATAGGACGCGGACGCGGATTCCGGTACGGATTCCCGAATGATCAATACTATTTCAAGAGTCAGGCGGAAATGAAGAAGATCTTTGCTGATCTTCCGGATGCACTGGTTACCATCGGAGAGATTATCGGCAAGATCGAATCGTATGAACTGGCACGCGGTGTACTTCTGCCAAAATTTGATATCCCGCAGGAATTTGTTCACGAGGAGGACAAGACCGACAGCGGTGTTCGGGGTGAAAATGCCTTTCTGCGGCACCTCACTTACGAAGGCGCAAAAAAACGATATCCCGAGATCACGCCAGATATTTCTGAACGACTGGACTTCGAGCTGGCGGTTATTGCAAACACCGGTTATCCCGGTTATTTCCTTATCGTCCAGGATTTCACCACCTACGCACGTCAAATCGGCGTTTCCGTAGGTCCGGGAAGGGGATCGGCAGCAGGATCGGCGGTAGCATATTGTATCGGGATCACCAACGTCGACCCGATCAAGTACGATCTGCTTTTTGAGCGTTTCCTCAATCCGGATCGTGTGTCGATGCCCGATATCGATATCGACTTTGATGACCGCGGCCGAGGCCGGGTAATTGATTACGTGGTAGCCAAATACGGTGCAAGCCAGGTGGCACAGATCATTACTTACGGTACCATGGCTGCGAAATCCGCATTGCGGGATACCGCCAGGGTACTCGAACTTCCGTTACCGGATGCCGACCGGCTGGCCAAACTGATGCCCGAAAGCGACCTGAACATTGTATTGGGCGCATCAGACGAGGAGCTGAAAAGCAAAATGAAGAATTCCGATCAGCTTGAGCTCGCCAAACAGATGCGCGTACTTGCTGCCGGTAACGATCTTACTGCACAAACGCTTCACCAGGCGCGTATGCTGGAAGGATCGCTGCGGAATACCGGGGTTCATGCCTGTGGTGTGATCATTACCCCTGAAGACATTTCGAACCTGATCCCGGTGGCTAACGCCAAGGACAGCGCCATGGTGGTGACCCAGTTCGACAACAGCGTGGTGGAAAGCGCCGGATTGCTCAAGATGGACTTCCTTGGATTGCGGAACCTTACCATTATAAACGATGCGGTCGAGAACATCAGAAAACGCCACGGAATTACGATCGTTCCTGATGATATTCCGCTTGATGATGTAAAGACCTACGAACTTTTCCAGCGCGGTGAGACCAACGGAATCTTCCAGTTTGAATCGCTGGGGATGCAGAAATACCTGAAGGGCCTTAAACCCGATAAGTTTGACGACCTGATCGCGATGAACGCCTTGTATCGCCCGGGACCGCTGGAATACATCCCGAACTTCATCCGCCGTAAACACGGCCTCGAGCCGGTCGTATACGATCTCGCGGATATGGAGGAATACCTGAAGGATACCTACGGAATTACGGTATACCAGGAACAGGTAATGCTTCTTTCGCAGAAACTGGCCGGTTTTACCAAGGGTGAAGCGGATACGCTGCGTAAGGCCATGGGTAAGAAAGACCGGCCGACGCTCGACAAGATGAAGCCCAAATTCCTTGAAGGAGCCGGTAAAAACGGTCACCCGAAAGATGTTTGTGAGAAAGTGTGGACCGACTGGGAAGCTTTCGCGATGTACGCTTTCAACAAGTCGCACTCTACCTGCTACGCCTACATTGCCTTCCATACTGCTTACCTGAAAGCCAATTATACCGCCGAGTACATGGCAGCGGTGCTCACGAACAACATGAGCAACATCAAGAACGTAACGTTCTTCATGGAAGAATGTAAGCGGATCCGCGTGCCGGTTCTCGGGCCTGATGTGAACGAGAGCAGTTATTTTTTCAGCGTAAACGACAAGGGCGAAATCCGCTTCGGACTTGGTGCTATCAAAGGTGTGGGTGAAGCAGCCGTTGCCTCGATCGTGAAGGAGCGCGAACTGAACGGACCTTACGCTACCCTTTTCGACTTTATCAAACGCCTGGATTACCGCTCGGTAAACAAGAAAACGATCGAATCGATGATCCTGGCGGGTGCGCTGGACGGATTTGACGGTGTACACCGTGCGGTTTTTTACGCCGATGCCGACGGACTGCCATTCCTGGAACGTATCATGCGCTATGGACAGAGTTACCAGGAAGCATTGAATGCTCCTCCGGATTTGTTTGGTGATGTGTCTGCGGTTTCGATCAGCGATCCGCTGATGCCTAAGGCAGAACCGTGGAACAAATTGCTGGAACTTGCCCGTGAAAAGGAAGTCGTGGGTATTTTCCTCACCGGTCACCCGCTTGATGATTACCGCATCGAAATGGATCATTACTGTTCGGTGAATCTTGAGCGTTTGCAGAACCTACAGCAGTTCAAAGACAAAGAGATCAGCTTTGCCGGTATCGTGGTATCGGCCCAGGAACGGATCGATAAGAACGGTAACCCGTTCGGGATCTTCATGATGGAGGATTTCTCGGGTTCGTATGAATTTAAAGCCTTCCGGGAAGATTATACCAAGATCAGGCACTGCATTGTACCCAATGCATTCGTCTTCGGACGCGCCAACGTGCAACAACCCTGGAAAGATGCCGACCGGCTGGATGTGAAATTTAAGGAGATCAGTTTCCTGAGCGAGGTGATGGAGAAAATGACCAAAGACCTGGCTATCGGTATACCGGTAGAAGGATTGACTCCTGAACTCGTAGACCGTTTGTTCGAGATCTTTGACCAGCATAAAGGTTCTACCCCGGTGCGGATTCAGCTTACCGATTATGCACAGCGTATGGAAGTGAGCCTGCCAAGCAAACAGTTCAGAGTAGAACTGAGCAAAGAATTACTGACTAAAATCAAGGAAAGCTTTGCCCTTTTAAGTAACTACAACAGCGACGAACAGCTGAAAACCGGTTTTGAAGCTGGTAAAGGAAGGTTATCGTTGACCGCACTATTGACACCGGTGAAAGTTGAAGCGGTTGTTGAGGCTGAAATCGATATTACGATTGATGCGATGGATTTTGCGGAGGAGTTTGATTGAGGAATTAACCGCAAAGAACGCGAAGATTTTACGCAAAGGTCGCTAAGGTTCTTTGTGCTCTTTGCGAAAAAACTTTGTGCTCTTTCCGGTTAAACAATCCCTTGGTACTGTACTTGCACCTTCTCACGAAAAAAACAATCGTGAAAACATTCCTCTTCTCTTCCCTTATCGCTGCAGGCCTTTGTCTGGCCTCATGTTCCTCTAAACCGGAACCGCAGCCTGAACCTGTACAACCCGCACCTGTTGAGCAAGAAGCTCCCCAACGCGAAGTAGTTATTGTACGCGAAACGCAACCAACACCACAACCCACACCACCTGCTCAGGCAGATCCTGAAGACGGTACCTCGGTAAAAGTGAACCGGACCGGAGTTGTGGTGAAATCTAAAAAAGGCGAACGTGTTACCAATGTTGACCTGAATATGGACAGCAGCGGGTTTGAGTTTAAAAGACCTAGATAAGGTTTTAGGAACCCTTTTTTTAACCGCAAAGGACGCTAAGGATGCGCAAAGAACGCGAGGAGTAAGAGCCTGGTGTTGTTTGCGCTTTTTTCATTTTGTGGTTTACCGGCAGTCACACGCCCTTGCTTGCATACCGGTCCTTCACCCACTTCGAGATGTAAGTTGCCAGTCCGCGGCCTTCTTCAGCGAGTTGTTGCATCATCTCTACGTTCCGTTTGCCAGAAGCTTTGTTGGTATACCGATAAATATCGCCATCGCGGAACTTGACCCGGATAAAACCCGGCCCGGATTCGTAGGCAACGATGCCCGAGTTGCCGGTGTGGTTGGTGTATTTTTTCATGGTTGAGGCAAATATTATAAGGTTCCTCGTTGCGCTCGGAATGACATCACAGTTATGATATCAAATCTTTAACCATTTACTTTAGGCTGATTAAGGGTATTCGTGCAGGTTTCTGTGGATATAATTGCCCTGCGGGTCCTTTGTAAAACAGTCAATCTATTGATTTACAGCTATGGCACGATTTTACATCCTGCTTACAGAACTCAAAAATCACTCATCATGAAAATCATATCAACCAAAGTTCACGGAGTACTCGACTACCTGCTTGGATTTACCCTTATTCTACTTCCCTGGATACTCGACTTTAACGAGTATGGAATACAGTCTTCCATTATGGTAGGACTGGGAATGTTTACCGTATTGATGTCCATCTTTACGCGATACGAACTCGGCGTATGGAAAAAAATACCGATGGCCGGTCACCTGTTCCTGGATGCACTGGTTGCCGTAATACTTATTGCTTCCCCATGGGTATTCGGATTTGCCGATCAAATTTATCTTCCGCATGTGATCCTGGGTGCGACCGAACTGGTTGCAGTGATCCTGAGCGACAGCAAATCAGATATTAAGGATAATGTGATGGACAAATCTGATGTATATCACCAGGTATCGAAAGACTCGAATAACCCACTTGAAGAAGGTTTCCGTCCTCGGAAAAAACCAGCCACCAATTAATACTTACCATCATGAGAAAAGAAGATAAAGAGGTAAAGAACGACGATTATACCGATCCGACTCCTACCGACAGCTCAAACAATACCTACCACGGTTCAAGCGCAGAAACAGGCGAAATACAGGACTCAATCACCCCAAACGGTGAGATCATCCACGAGCAACCTGATTCAATAGATAATGTGAATCCGAATTCTACCAACTCGGTTCCCGATGTGGAAGATGAAGCCAATTTCTTTGTGAAAGGAACCGAAGCCGACGTTACCAAGGAAGACCTTGAAGCCCTTGGGCCACGTGACCTGAGCATGGACATGGGCGCCGACGAAGATTTGAAGCACCGCGTTTATCCAGTGGATTTCGCCGGTGAGGACTTAGATATTCCCGGAAGCGAACTTGACGACGACCAGGAAGACATTGGATCAGAAGACGAAGAAAACAATAGTTACAGCAGAGGTCAGGACTGATCTCTTAATATCCCTATACCATGAACCTGAAACGCTTATTCGGAACTCTGCTTACCGTACTCGGTATTGGCGGACTCATTTACGCAGCTGTATTGTTCGCTAATACAGACGGTGCCAGCCGCGACATCCGCGGACTGATCATATACGGCATCCTCGGCTTTTTATTCTTTATTACCGGAATCGGGTTGGTAAGGAATACGAAGGACACGGCGGCGTAAGGTCCCTCACTACGTTCGGGATGACATTCACTTCGCCCGGGATGACTGTCATCTCTAAATAGTAACTTCATCTCGAACGCAGTGAGAGACCCCACCATTCACACCTATTTTATTTTACGTGCTTTCACCCCCTCCGTAGTAATCACCACCGGCCAGATGGTCCCATCAGCAGCAAATTCCATTTTATCAATACAGGTATGGCGCGAGTTTCCGCCTTTTTCTGAAACCGGGCGGCGATGGTATACAATGTACCATTCGTCGGTTCCGGGAATATTGATCACCGAATGATGCCCGGCGCCATTGGCAATCTCGGGGTTTTGCTGCAGGATCTTAGCTTCGCGTTTAAACGGTCCGAAAGGTGAATCGGAGATGGAATATGCCACGCTGTAATCCGGGCCGGTCCAGCCGCCTTCCGACCACATGAAGTAATACTTCCCTTTGCGGACAAACATGATCGGGCCTTCCACATAATTTTCAGGCGTAATTTCCTTGAACACCGTTCCGTCTTCGTAAGGCTCAAAACCTGTAAAATCGCTTTTCAGCTTTGCGATGTTGCAATGGCGCCATCCGCCGTAGATCAGGTAATACTGTCCTTTATCGAAAAAAACGTACTGATCGATGGGTTGTGCCCCGTTGTGAAATTTGTCCACGAGCGGTTTCCCCAGGTAATCTTTAAACGGTCCCGAAGGCTTGTCGGCCACGGCCACTCCTATTCCTCCATATTGATTGTCGTTCTGGATGTCGTTCGCGCCAAAAAACAGGTAATATTTGTCGCCTTTTTCAACGATGGATGGTGCCCAGATGGCGCTATCGGCCCATTGTACGCCGGAAGTATCCATTATCCGTTCGTGCTTTTTCCAGTTCACCAGGTCGGTTGATGAGAACGCATCGAAAAACACTTGTTTCCGGTACCTGTCAGAGTATGTAGGATAGATCCAGTATTCTTTGTTAAAGATCACTGCTTCGGGATCGGCGTACCAACCGGGGAAAATAGGATTACCCGAGGTTTTAGTGGTTTGGGCGGATGCGGAGCCTAGAAAAAGGGTGAATAGTATGGAGAGGAGGTAACTGAATTTCATCATAGGTTTTAATTAATGTGCTGTCAGTAGAAC
>JAZKEZ010000083.1:27240-33541 GCA_040386675.1 Bacteroidota bacterium
CGCAGAGATCTCTGAGGAAAACTCTGAGTCCTCCGCGTTTACCTCTGCGCCTCTGTGGTTAAAATAACCATCCCAGGAAGCAACGAGCACCATAGTTCAGACAAATGACCACATTTTTAACCACGCCAGGTACTTGTAAGTTATATCCGCGTGGTTAAACGGTATGTTCCTGAATTCCTTCAATCCACCACTTTGATTTTCCCTGTCTTCAGCGCCTCATTCATCTGGCTCAGGATCGCTTCGTCTACTTCCTTCTTTTCTTCTGCCGAAAGCTCTCCGAACATTTCGCTGATCGCAGCCTTTACTTTTGCGGCTTTGGCGGGTTTTGCGAATGCTTTTAAAACCCGGTAAGAGAACATCGGGATGTTTTCGGCATACAGTCCGCGGGCCAGTCGGCTGGTCATGGTGAATTCTTCGGATGTATGGGTGAGCAACAGGTCTGTATCGAGTACATAGCTTGCCGAGGTATCAATTCCTGCGCTTTTTCGTTCAGCCTCAACAATTTGCTTGGTGGCAAGCCACGTGTGACTTGGTGCATGAAGATCGAAATCAATTAATTGCTTTTCTTTCCTGAATGCCCTTCTCAGGTCCTTGTTCCCACTTTCCCTGATCTGCTTGTTCACTAGTTTCACGAAGTTCCGGTATAGGTTTCCGTGCAGTTCAGACAAGGACTGGTCGGTAATGTGGGCCAGTGTTTCCGGGAAATACCGCGCCAGGATGTGGCGGTAGATCAATCCTTCGCCGGCATTTAGAAAGCTGAATGTGTCTATCGGGTGACCATAAGTTCCGTTTACAGACGGAAGCAGCAATGAAGGGAAACTTTCGGGATACAGCGTACGCAGGTAGAAATAGCCGATCCCCGCATTTCCCATAAACAGGCTGGTGTCTTCCAGCGATCCGGCCTGTGCATAGCCCGGTCCGTAGTAGCCTTGCGTATTTTTGAATTCGATCGCCTTTTCTGCGATGGCGTATGCGTGTTTGAGGTGTTTGCGGTTGCCTGTAACTTCGAATGCCCGGATAAAGATCTCTGCGTTTCCACCGCCTCCGTGACACAATGTGTAGGTAGGCTTCTGTTCCTGGTCCACGTCGGTATCCACCGTTTTCTTCAGCGCATTTTTGGCGTCTTTCAGGAACCGTTTGTCTCCCAGTCTCCGATACGCGTCCAGTCGTACCAGACCAATGCCCATTGCCCCGTGGCACCAGGCATTCATGTCGCTCATCCGCTCGAAATAAGCGAGGTTACCGTCGTTATATTCTTTTTTATTGAGTTCCAGTTCTTCATCGGTATATGCCCCGCGGCGCATATCAGGCCAGTTGTTGAGCGATTTACTAAAAAAACTGTCCTCGTACTTCATAGCCTGTCGCGCAACGGTGTTGAGCGCGGGGTTGCCGAAATAGGCTGCGAGTTCCATAAATACGTAGCCTATTCCGCCGGCTCCGTGAGAAAGTCCGCACAATCCGCAAACCTGCTGACCGCTGCGGTCCCAGTAAATACCTTCTTGTACAACCACGATTTTCTGAGCAGGTCTTCAGCCAGGTCGTTGATGAGCTGCGGAATTTCAGGATTCCCGGTAAGCTGATGGATGTGGACGAGTGCGTGCAATCGGCCAGAAGCACCGTTAATATAGTCGCAGATATCCCAGGAAGTGCGCAAAACCGCGGCAGATTGTTTAGCCAGTTCGATTCCGCGCTGCAACATATCGTTGTTGGCATCGGTGTGATGAAGTTCGACCATGGTCAACGCTACGCCCATTTTTCCGGTAAGGAATGCGGGAGAGGCTGCTGCGGTATTTTCGGCGAGGTAAGCAGCGTACCGGATCGACTCTTTGGCGAGCTCCAGGTGTTTTTGGTTTCCAAGAGCTTTGTACTGTCTTAAAAAATACAGTCCGATCCCTGCAACACCGCAGTAGAGGTTCTCATTCAGTTCCCAGGTGATCTTTCCTTCAACGAGCCCCATGGTGTGCCAGTACGATCCATGTTCAGAAGTTTTGACCACATTGATCAGGCTGTTGTTAATGGCTTCAACAGCTTTCAGAAGCTTATTTTTAAGCGCTTGCTTACCCATAGTTTAAGAATTCAATGTTCGGATGTTTTTTTAGGAGCCGGGGTTGTGCCTTTGACTTTTTTTAGCAATTTAGCATACTGACCGTCAAACACATACTAAAGATTAAATTATAGTTTTAACCAATAAACCTTTGATTTCAGACGATAAGAAATAAGATTATTTCGTCTAATACTTTAGAGAGCGATGGTTAATGCAAGTATAGAAAAACCTTTACTGGTGATGAAGGTCTGAGTAAAAAACAATAGTAAAACATCCCTAAAAACCGCGTGTATCATGAAAAAAAGCAAATTGTCCCTCACTGACCTTAAGGTCAGCAGTTTCATTACTGATTCTGAAAAAAGCCAGATTCTTGGCGGAGCCATCACTACTGATTGTGTAAGAACACTGCCTCTTGCGGACTGTGTTTCCGATATGGCTTACTCTGCATGCCGCACCTGTGGCATTGTTTGCTACCCTGTAGAATAATCTTGTAGCGTAATCTTTTTAAAAACAACAAATATCTCACCCCATGAAGAAAAAACTAAACCTGAAGGATCTTCAGGTGAAGTCATTTGTGACTTCTCTTGAAGGAAAACAACAGGACCAGGTAGTTGGCGGCGCCAACACTCTTGCTGTTGGCTGCGTTTCGCAAATTGTGTATTCGGCCTGCCGTACCTGCGGCATTATCTGCGATTAAATCCCCTGGCAAACCATCCCTGGTATCAACCCAAAAAAATTAACCCATGAAAAGCAACAAACTGAAACTGAATGACCTTAAGGTGAAGAGCTTCGTAACAGAAATCGAGAAAACAGAGGAAGTAAAAGGCGGACTTGTTATTGAGACCATCGATTTTACCGGCTGTACGCGTTTCTCTTGCGGGATCAAGGCTTGTACCGAGAACATTCTGAACTGCTTCTAACAATCAACCAGAATAATCCCTAAAAATCAAAAAACACATGAAAAAAGGAAAGATGCAACTGAGCGAGCTGAAAGTAAAAAGCTTCGTTACAGACCTTAACAACGTTGAGCAGAACGAAATTAAAGGTGCCAGCGGCCTTCTTTGCAACGTTTCAGACATTATCTGTAATACAGGTAACCTGCGTTGCCCAATCGGCGCTTCTACCGGAGCAAACATCTGCACCGTTCAGTCTTGCTAATTTCTAATTGAGCCGGTGTTTTGTGCATCGGCTCTTTTTATTTACCAACTCTCTAACCCAATCAACACATGAAAAAGCAACTAAAACTAAACGATCTTAAAGTAAAAAGCTTTGTTACCGAAGTAGCTGATCAGTCTAACCAGATCAAAGGCGGTGGTTCTCAAATCTGCGCCAGCCAGTTTCCACTTTGTGTAAACACTACTTTCACCCAGGTAACCTGCATTCTTTGCTGATTCTACCTGAAAAAAGATAGAAAGGGATCTCTGAAAAGAAGATCCCTTTTTTTATTTCATCTGGTTAGTTTTTAATCGCAAAGATCACGGAGACTGGCGCAGAGGACGGTGAGTGATCCTGAACAATATATTTGCAGCATGAAGTCCTCTCTCCTATTCCTTACCGGCATTTTCTTTTCCCTGCAGGCCGCGGTAGCACAGGATCCGTACATGGATTCACTGTCGCAGTACCTGAAAGGTCCCGACAATCGCCAAAAGATCACCGCCATCAGCGACCTGGCCTGGGAATATAACCGCACCGATGTAAAAAAGGCCATCGACCTCTCGCTACAAGGACTTACCATTGCAACACGACTTGGCCTGAAAGACAAACTTTCGCAAGTGAACGAAGACCTCGGAGTCTCGTATTTCTACAAACGTGATTTTGATTCGGCCGCTTTTTACTACAAAGCCGCCGACGCATCTCGAAAAACCTGAACGACACCGAAGGACTGGCGTCGATCTACAGCAAGCTCGGTTCCCTGTACAAGGAATCCTCCGAATACCAGCTATCACTCAGGTATTCGTTTGCCTCGCTCAGACTTTACCAGCAACTGAAGGACGTACACAAGATCGCATTGCTGCTGAATAATATTGGCGTGAGTTACGAGACGCTTAAGAATTACGACAAGGCCATGTCGTACTACCGCAAATCGGTGGAATACAATGAACAGGAGAAGAATCAACCCGGAACAGCCCGGAATTACCTGGGCATGGGAAACGTAAGTACGGCCACGTACCGATTTGCCGAAGCACTGGATTATTACCGGCGGGCCGAGAAGATCTTCAGGCAAGAAGAATGGCTGCTCGAACTGTCTATTGTACTGAACAACATTGGCAACGTACTCGACGAACAGGGAAAATACAGGGAATCGGTAGCCAAAAGACGTGAAGCCCTGCAGATCATGACCGAGGGCGAAGATTTCCTGGAGGCCAGTAAATACAACTGTTACATCGCCGGCACGCTGATGAAGGCCGGGAATTTTACCGAAGCAGCGAAACACATACAAGACGCCGAAAAACTCGCTGCAGGCATAGAGTCTGAAGAACTTCACCTCGAAATTTTTGAAGCCAGAGCCCGCCTGTATTTCGGAACCGGGCGTTACCTGGAAGGAAACCGTTTCCTCACCAAATTTCATGAACTTAAAGACAGCCTGTACAGCGCCGAGCTATCGGGCAACATTGCTGACATGGAAGTGCGGCACAACACCGGGCAGTTGCGGATTGAAAAGGCTGAGGCACTGGCGCGCAACCTGGAACTGCAACAGGAAAAAATACGAGCAGATGTTCAACGCAATTACGTGATCTTCGGTTCACTGCTGCTTGTACTCTCAGGGTCGCTTGCTGCCTGGATCTACCGGCAGCGCAGGCGGAATCGCGAAGAGAAAGAACGGCTGAAAGCCATGCTCGACTCAGAGAATGCCGAACGCGCCAGGATCGCACAGGATCTGCACGACGGACTGGGTCAGCTGCTTTCTACCATTACCCTTGGCGGCGACAGTATCGCTGAACAGCTGGAAGGTAAATACCACGAGCGTTTTTTACTGATGATGCGGCTGGTGGACCAGGCGATCCTGGAAATGCGAAGTATATCGCACAACCTGATGCCGCCGATGATCATGAACCACGGGCTGGAAAAAGCACTGGAAAGCATGATCAGTACTATTGATCACAGTTCCGATCTTAGTGTTACCGCCAGTTTTGCGAGTAACTACGTTAAGCGCACCACCAGCGAAGAAATCACCATTTACCGCATTGTGCAGGAAGTGATCACGAACATGATCCGCCATGCTCAGGCCAGTGCCATACAGCTGAACTGTACTTTTTCGGGTCCGGCGATCACCCTTGAGATCAGCGACAATGGAAAAGGATTTGACACGGCACTCATCGAACAATCGGAAGGTATGGGATGGATCAGTACCATTGCGCGGATAAGGCTGTTGCGCGGCGAATACCGCATTGAAAGTACGGCTGAGAAAGGAACCCGCGTGTTAATTACCTTTGGCGCATGAGTACTCAGATCAGGGTGATGCTGGTAGACGACCACCATATTTTCAGGGACGGCGTGAAAATGGTGCTGGAAGACGAGGAACGTTTCGTGGTTTGCGCCGAGGCGGCATCGGTAAACGAGGCCTTGCAACGCATTCCGGAAGCGCAGCCGGAAATCATCATGACCGATATTTCAATGCCCGGCGAAAGCGGGATTGAGCTGGTACGCCAGGTAAAACAAGGCTATCCGCACATTAAGGTACTGGTACTGTCGATGCACAATGAGCCGGATATTATCAGCGACATCATGATGCTCGAAGCCGACGGCTATATCCTCAAAAACATCGGAAGAAAAGGACTGATCGAATCGCTGGACAAAGTGGCCGACGACGGCTCGTGTTACAGTCCGGAAGTATTGACCGCGTTGATGGGAAAGCTCAAAAAGACCGAAAAACCCAAAGACGACCTGAGCAGTTTGTCGGAACGCGAGATCGAGATCATAAAGCTGGTGGTACAGGAGCTCAGTACCAGCGAAATTGCTGAAAAGTTGTTCCTGAGTAAGCTCACGGTGGAGACTCACCGGAAAAACATCAATAATAAACTGGGGATCAAAACTATAGTGGGACTTATAAAGCTGGCGATCCGGAATGGGTTAACTACGGCTTAGGCGGATTAAATTTAACCGCAGAGGCGCGGAGGTCGGCACAGAGGTGGGGAGATTCTGTTCGGAAATTCCCTGTCAACAGGTAGTCAGTATACCTGTTAGCAGGTACCGCGCAACGAAAGCTGCGGGCTAGTTTTGCTTCATCAATCCTTTAGACCATGAAGAAACTATACC
>JAZKEZ010000083.1:33551-34533 GCA_040386675.1 Bacteroidota bacterium
TTTTATTGCAGCTGCATTATTGGGCAGCGCAACCGCCCAGGCACAGACCTGGGTAAAAACAACCGCTCCCGACACGCTTTACTACTCGCGGGTCCTTACCGTCGGGAATGATACCATTTACGCATTTGCCGGAGTTTGGCCGAGCAGTGGTCACCTGGTAAGCTCGTTCGACGGAGGCAAAACGTGGAGCGTAAACTCGTCGACCACCCGGATGAACGGAGCGATTGCCACCCCGTTTGGCGTTCACGTAAACTACCAGTACAACGTTTCGATGTCGGTGCAATACACGCAGGACGGCGGCAAGAACTGGGGAACCATAACCGGCTCTACCGACCAGAGTTCGGAGGGCGGACACCGCGCCATTGCCGTTAGAACCGATGGAAAGATGCTGTTTGCCACACTGGTAGGTTACCAGAAAACCTCTGACGATTACCTTACACTTTCACCGCGTTTCGGATCGGCTTACGAATATACTTTTGAGTGGGAATACCAGGCCACGAATCCGAATACCGGCAGGATCTTGCTGGGTAGAAATAGTGGTTCGAACCAGGTAAGTGCGACCGACGACAACGGCCTGACCTTCACGCGGCAAACTAAGATCCACGACATCTGGGGAAACATTTATGCGCCGATCGTGAGGTACTCTAATGCGAATAACTTCTACAACGGATGCAGCGGCGGCATCATCAAATCGACCGACAACGGTGAAAACTGGGCCAAGATCGGAATGCCCGCCGGAAACCCGGGACCTATGAGCGATTTCCAGGTAAACCGCTTCGATCATGTACTTCGGGTACACGGAGGAGAATCGAAAATCTATCTGTCGACCGATGGCGGAGTGACGTTTAACGCAGCCAACAACGGAATCGGTGCAAGCGTTGCAGTTGGCCCGTTGGGAAGCACGCGCGACGGTTCGTTCTGGATGGCCAGTTCAGGAACAGCTGCCAGCCCGGGCGGGATCTACAAGCTGGAAACGGCCACG
>JAZKEZ010000083.1:34543-41337 GCA_040386675.1 Bacteroidota bacterium
TTCAAACCGTTACCGTATTCCCTAACCCGGCAAGTGATGTGTTATATGTAAGTGATTTCAGCGGTACAGTAGAGATCTTTAACATCAGCATGCAGAAGATAGGTGAGCTAAACCTTGTAAACGGGAAGACCGATGTATCGGCGTTGCAAGCGGGGATCTATTTCCTGAGAAGTGCTTCTGCCGGAGCGAATATCCAGGCGAGGTTTGTAGTGGCTAAATAAAGTTTAACCGCAATGAAAGCGAAGAAAGGCGCAAAGAACACGAAGAACCCGTGCGCTTTGCGCCTTTGTGGTTAAGTTGTTTTCAGAAAATTCGCCAGCAGGAACCCCAAGTACCCTTCATCCCGGTTTTGTACACCGAGCCGGTTGTTCGTCATGTGAACATAGCTGGTGTAAATAGACCAGAATCTGAGCTTCTCCCAGGGCCACGGACCGTCGTTGTCTTTCGGTGAGCGCTCCATGGGATATTCGATCTTTTGCTGATCTGCAAGTGCGGTCAATTGTTGCTTTACCGCGGTTTGTGAGCTGATCCAGTCGTTGATCCAGGCTTCATCAAACTCTTCATCATCCTGCAGCGCCTGCCAGAATTCGTTCACAAACGGAGCGAGTACATCCTTTTGCTCACTGAGCTGGTGATTGAAAGCCTTAATCACTTCTTCGAGCGCCGCCGGCCGTAATTTTTCAGCAACTGTTCCGGGCAGCGCCATCGGCAGCCAGGAGCGGAACACCCATTGGTAAAAAGCAGCGGCTTCGTTTCGATCCATTCCCATCGCCTTTGCAAAAGCCAGGTGAAGCTGGATGGCAGTTCCCAGGGCCTGGTCGTAGCTCCATTCCCCCGATTCGTCCATTACGGTTAGTACCACATCGGTTGATGAACGAAACTGGTCTTCGGCCACCGGTAACGCATGAATCCCACCGTAGCGTTCGGTTTCGGGCTCATATTCGATCCATTGCACCGAATTATTGGGATACCAGTTCTGCTCTGCAGGGATGTGGGCGTATGCTTCAGGTAGATCGTACTGCGACGGATTTGCTGCGAACCAGGCTTTGAACCAGGCGTCCAGCTTGGGTTTCACCTGTGTTTCGAGTGTTTTTTCATCACCAAAAAAACGCAGGCGGATGTGCGGACCCTGCTCCCAATACCGGATAAAAAAATACTTTTCAGCCAGTCCGGCTTCCATGATTTCGTTGGCAAATGGTCGTAGCGCTTCTACCAGCAACTGGTCCCAGGGCTCGTTGTAATACAGGTATGCGGCAAGCCACTTCATTGTACGGCAGAATTTACGCGGTTACTTTCGGTCTTGTTTCCGGCTGATTTCGCTTCGGTCCACTGCATCACAAATTCTGATACCCAGGTCATGTTGTCTTGTGTTTTCAGCATCCCATCCGGGGCAGGAAGCATTTCTTCCACCCGCAGGGCAACCGGCACTTTTTCAAGCATTTTGTCCAACAGGTTCACCAGGAAAGGATTGTTAAAGCTGATGTATTGCGGCTTGTACCCGTCGCGACCTATTTTTATGCGCTGCTCCGGTTCGAGTCCGTCGAGTTCAGAAAAACTGGTCAGGAACACAAATACCTCATCCGGCAATCCGATTTCGATCCTCCAGCTGTTTATCCTTTTAAATGCATCGTATTCGCTTTCAGCCGGAACTGCGGCTGGCAGGTTCTTTTTGCGGATCACCCATTTTTTGCGCTGCAATACAATCGAATCGTTGAATACAATTCGGGGATACACAATGGTCTGGTCTTCGGTAATTTCTTCCGGTGGATTTACCGCGCTGTTGATAGCGGTATTGAGCGACATCCACTGGAAAGCTTTCGTCGGACTGAATTTAGACAGGAGCTGGAACAGCTGCGATCTGCCGCGGTGTCCCTGGAAGCCGAGGTCGAATACAAAGCATTGTTTGCCGCTTGGGCGGTGAATGAGTTGCAGGGTATTCTCTGCTGCATCCAGCTTCACTTCGAGGTCAGTCACCGGGATCTGCTTGTCGGTAGGAAGTGTATTCTGTCCACCCGGCATCCAGATCTCGTACGGCATCAACGGCGGATGAAGATTGGCATTGAACACCGATGCATCCACATTTTCGATATAGATATAAGCTTTGTCGGGAGTATTTGCCTCGCGCAGGTCTTCCGTAAACTCAGCAGGAAAAATATGGAGGAAACGACTGAACATTTTGCCAAAACCCGGGAAATAGGCGTTGGCCATGAGTTTTAGTTCGCCGTTGTCGTAAAACGGCTGTACGAAAGTCCCGAACGATCCTTCCCCTACGCTTTGTGCGGGAAGTACAGGATCAAGCAGTTCCGGACTGAGGTTTACCAGCTGGCGATCGGTAAGTGCCGTTTTTACCAGCGCTTTTACCTCGTCCATTTTATCGTTGTTTTTCTTGCGGCGCTCCTCGCTGATGGCAACGGTTGCAGGCTCTGCGGCACCTTCTTTTTTGTCCTTCAGGTCTTTCTCGAGCCTGGCTTCGGGCACTTTTACATCCCTGAAAAAATCTTCGTAGAACTGCATTAACGGAACCGCGTCGCCGGCAGCATATTTACCCGTAAAATACTGGTTCATCTTGTCTTTTTCATCCTGGAAGCCTTCCATTCCGGACATCCTGGTCAGCAGATCGTGAAGCACACCAAGCAGTCTTTCGTAAGTCCCGGCAGCGGCCTGCGGGTAAATGTTCGAGGTGGTATCCTCGTAAAATACCTGTTCAGGCTTAAAATGGAAAAACGTGTTGTGCTGGTGAGTGAACACTGCTTCGGCAACGGGTTCTTCCTTTTTTTCTTCGCTTGTTGCAGCGGCTTCTTCGCCTTCGGTGGTCTCTTTTTTAGCTTTCTTTTCTTCGGCGACTTTCCGGGCAGCTTCTGCTTCGAGTTCTTCGCGCGACCGGCGTTCTTCGGCAGGTAATCCTGCCGCTTCGTGCAGCGTCATGCAGGTATCACGGATCACCCGGTGAACCTCTTGCAGCAGCTTTTTACGTTCAGGCACATCAGCCAGGCCGTATTGCACGGCAAACTCACGGGCCTGCTTCAGGGTATCAATCACCGGTGCTATCAATGGAGATTTATCGGAGATTGGTTCGAGTACCTCAACCATCCTGCGATCCCAGAACGGATCGATCCCCGACACACCAGTATTGAATTCGATAAATCCGAAGCTGATCAGCTGGTTGATGTATTCTTCAAGTTCGGCGGGCTCTGCATCAATGTATTCGCCCTCTACCAGCTCGTTTACCATCTCACCGTAGGTGATCCCGTCTTTCTTTTCGGAAAGGAATTCGTGAAACAGCTCAATTACGGCATTGTACGGCAGACGCTGAAAAGCCTCTACGTTGTTGTTGTTCGTAAGGAAAATGCATACTTCATCCTGCACCGAAATGGTAGGATTGAGGCGTACCTGGAAGTTGCGGTAAATCTCAGGCAGACGCACCATCAGTCCACGGATGTACATGTACAGGCCGTTGTTCAGGCTGATGTGACTTACCATGGCATGCGGACCGTCCTGGTGCAGGGCCATAGGTTGGTCGTACTCACCAAAGGTACCGGTGCTGAGATTGGTAAAGGTGCTGAACGGAGAGGTCTTGGCCGTCATCCGGCTCACGTACTTGATTAGGCTTTCTTCGGTTTTCAGCTCTTTTTTGCGGATGCGCGTAAGATCCTGTTTCCGGTATTCGTCGGTATTGCTGAGCAGTGACTGACTGCTTAGCAACAAGCCTTTCTGTAGCGAAGACATGCCGGCAATCTCTGCCAGTTTCTGACGTACGGCGGGCATTTGCTCCTCGAAAAGACGAAGCGCCTGCTGGTCCAGCTGGGCAATGTCGTGACTGATCTCCTGGTACGTATTGTACAGCATACCCGAAGCCTCGTTGAGATAAGCCGCGGCTGTATTCTGGTCGCCCTCACCTACTTTTTTCAGGTTGAAAAGGGTGCGTTTCAGGTTGAGGAGTTTGTTCTGCACCTTACTGTCTTCCTGGCTGGAAATGAGTTGATAAACCGTGTCGGAGAATTGCTCTGCGGTCTGTTTCAGTTCTTTTTTCAGCTCGAGTTGCTTACGAATGATGTCGTTCAACTCGGGGATTTGCAGCTGTGAGAGCAGGTTGAACGGCGCACCGCCCAAACGCGCAATAAAATGTGGGAAAAGGGTTATCATCAGGGATGGATTATGAGGATCAAACGGTTGTCACACGGTTGTCATTGATGGTCATACTGTTGTATTATTTGCGGATCACTGATCGTACCTGGTAGAACAGGCGTTCAATGAGCCGGAGGTCTTCGGTGATGATCTCTGCCGAACCACTCATTTCGTTGCGGAATTCGAGTTTCCGGTTGTAAGTGGTGACCAGTCCTTTCGGGAGTGTGACTTCGGCGAGGTAAAAGTTATCGCGGGTAGCCAGCGAAATGTCTCTCACGCGGCCTTCAAGCATACCGAATTCGCGGTAAGGGAATCCGTCGAGTTTGATGTTCACCTGCTGACCGGGCTTCACCTTTCCCGAACCGTACAGCGGGATCAGGCACCTGGCAATGAGCTGGTTAGAAACCGGAATCACCGACAGGATCTCTTCGTTGATGTTGACGAACTGGTTGTTACTGAAAAACTTGAACAGCGAAACCTTGCCATCGATGGTCGACTTAATGGTAAACCGCTGTTCCCAGGCCGCAAGCGAACTCTGCATTTTCTTGAAGCTCTCCTGGAAGGCAATGTTATACTGGCGTTGCTGCTCGCGGAACTGCTGATCGAGATCGAGCATGTTCTTCTCATAATCTTTTACCTGTATCTCGTTGTTCACCATGCTGATCTCGGTGTTCTTGTAGGCATATTCCTTTTGCAGGAAATCGGCTTCAGATTTGTCCATGTCCATCTGCGAGATCACCTTGGAAGCCAGCAGCTTTTTGTCGCGGTCGTACTTGACTTTCGCCAGTTCGAAGTCGCGTTTCAGCAGGCTGCTTTGTCCGCTCAACTTGGTATTCAGGTTCCGGTAATAATCGTACTGCCCCGAAATGTTGTTCATTTTACGCTGCAGGTAATTTTCGCGGCGAAAGGCCTTGTAGGTATTGTACTGCTGCTTCAGGTTGCTGTAATCGGTTTGCAGGTCGCCGAGCAGCAACGGCCGGTCGAAATCGAGGATAACGCTGTCGTTGCTCAGGTTCAGCGCACGTTCCTGTGCGGTAAGCATCAGCGAAAGCTGGCGGATGTCTTCGATATTGGCCGAATTTTCGATGATGGCCAGGTACTCGCCTTTCTTTACGAGCTGGTTGTTTTTTACATACAGCACCAGCTTCCCGCTGGTTTGCGCAATGTGCTGAACGGTTGGGTTCTGGCCCATCACAATCACTTTGCTGTCAATAATTTCAGGGTATTTTATGAACCAGCTTGACGCCAGCAACATCATCAGTATAGCGACAATGATCACGTTTCCATACATGACCAGGTTACCGGGAACGAAACTCAGGATTTCCTGTACTCCGCCGTCACCCCTCAGTTCCAAATCTGATTCTTCTTCCATAAAATGCGGGGTTATGAGTCGAGTTCGAGTTGATTTTTAACAAGATTGAAATAGGTGCCGTGCAGTTCGATCAGTTCACGGTGTGTTCCGCGTTCTATGATCTTTCCTTTCTCCATCACCAGGATCTGGTCGGCATTTTTCACGGTGCTTAAGCGGTGTGCCACCACTACCACGGTTTTCCCTTTAAAGAATTGCTCCAGGTTTTCCATGATAATGCGCTCGTTGTTGGCATCAAGAGCGTTGGTCGCCTCATCAAAAAATATGTATTCAGGATTTTTGTAAGCCGCACGGGCAATCAGTATCCGCTGCTTTTGTCCCTGGCTCAGTCCAACCCCGTCCTGCCCGATCTTGGTATTGAAACCCAGCGGCAGTTTCTCGATCACGTCTTCAATGTTGGCGATCTTCACTGCCCGCATCAGCCGGGCTTTGTCGATGCGTTCTGCACCCAGCGCAATGTTGTTGGCAATGGTATCCGAGAAAATAAACCCGTCTTGCAGTACTGCACCGCAATTCTGACGCCATACCTGGTTATTCACATCGCCGAGTTTGATGTCGTTCAGCAGCAGTTCGCCTTTGTTGGGATCGAAAAACTTGAGCAGCATTTTAAGCATGGTGGTTTTCCCGCTTCCGCTCATTCCTACAATTGCAGTGATCTTACCGTTCGGGATTTCGAAGCTGATGTCGTTCAGCACCACCGGCGAATGGGGACCGTCGTACTGGAAAAACAGGTTCTTCCCGGTAATTCCGGCATCCACAGGTATTTCGCTCACAAATTGCTTGTCGGTATCTTCATCCTGCTGCTCGTGGATCTCGCCCATACGTTCCAGGCTGATCTTGGCGTCCTGCGCGCTTTGCAGGAAACCGAGCAACTGACTCAGCGGACCGTCCAGCTGACCGATAATATACGTCACCGACAGCATCATCCCCAGTGTCAGACTGCCTTCGATCACCGCTTTTGCGGCAACGAAAGAGATGAGGATGTTCTTGGCTTCGTTGATGAACGACGAACCCGAGATCTGGTATTGTCCGAGGTTCAGTCCTTTTATGTTTTGCTTGAACAGCGAAGCCTGGATGTGTCCCCACTCCCATCGTTTCTGGCGTTCGCAATTGTTCATCTTGATCTCGGCCATACCCGTGATCATCTGGATGAGGTTACTCTGGTTGTGCGCCAGTTCTACGAAACGTTTGTTGTCGATGTCGCGGCGCTTCTTCATAAAAGCCATGATCCACGCCACGTACAGACCGCTTCCAATCAGAAAGATCAGGAAAATGGTCACGTTGTAATAGAGCAGGATGG
>JAZKEZ010000084.1:0-14559 GCA_040386675.1 Bacteroidota bacterium
ACGGCGACGAGATCATCCGCATCGCACTGCTGAAACAAGTAGACGCGATCCACCCCGGTTACGGATTTCTCTCGGAAAATGCTGCCTTTGCTAAGAAGTGCCGCGAAAACGGCATCGTCTTCATCGGTCCCGATCCAGAGATTATGGAGAAACTCGGTGACAAGATCGAAGCAAAAAAGATCGCCCGACTTTGCCAGGTTCCCATTATCGAAAGCAATATCGACGACCTCGTTTCTGTTGAGGTGGCGAAAAAAGAAGCTGCCCGGATCGGTTTCCCGCTAATGCTGAAAGCCGCGTCAGGCGGTGGAGGAAGAGGAATGCGGGTGTTGCGCAATGAAGAAGATCTGGTAAAGGGTTTCCCCGAAGCCCAGCGCGAAGCCGAAAATGCCTTTGGCGACGGAACGCTGTTTCTGGAAAAATTCGTTGAGGAACCCAAGCACATAGAAGTACAGATCGTTGGCGACCGCCACGGAAACATGGTTCACCTGTTTGAACGCGATTGCTCCGTACAGCGCCGTTACCAGAAAGTAGTAGAAGTGGCCCCGGCCGTTGGCCTCAGCCAGGAAACGCGTCAGCAGTTCTACGATTATGCCCTGAAGATTTGCCGCGAGGTAGGCTACAACAACATCGGAACGGTAGAGTTCCTGATGGACAAAGCCGGCAACATCTACTTCATCGAAGTGAACCCGAGGATACAAGTAGAACATACCGTTACCGAAATGGTAACCGGCATCGACCTGGTTAAAGCACAGTTATTTATTGCCGGCGGCTACAAACTGAGCGACCACCAGATTAAGATCGCCTCGCAGGAAAGTCTTGCCATCAATGGCATTGCGATCCAGTGCCGCATCACTACTGAAGATCCCGACAATAATTTCCAGCCCGATTACGGCGTGATCACCACGTACCGCAGCGCCGGTGGTTTTGGTATTCGCCAGGATGCCGGTTCGTTGTACCAGGGCGTACGCATCAGCCCATTCTTCGATTCCATGCTGGTTAAGGTTTCTGCGCAGGGACGTTCGCTCGAAGGTGCCGCACGGAAAATGAACCGCGCACTTACCGAATTCAGGATCAGGGGAGTAAAGACCAACATTTCCTTCCTGCTCAACATCATCAATCACCCTACTTTTATCAGCGGACAGGCTACCGTTAATTTCATAGCAGAAACCCCGGAACTGTTCCGTTTCAGGGCCGTACAGGATCGGGCAACACGCATTGTCGGTTTCCTGGGTGATGTGATCGTGAACGGAAACCCGGATGTGAAGAACCCGGATCCGGAGCGCACCTTCGAGAAGCCGGTCATTCCTCCGTTCGACCGTCATTCGCCGTATCCCGAAGGAACGAAGGATAAACTCACACAGCTCGGCCGCGACGGTTTCCTCGACTGGTTAAAGAACGAGCGGAAGATCCAGTATACCGATACCACTTACCGCGATGCCCACCAATCACTATTGGCGACAAGAGTGAGGACTTACGACCTTCTCGCTGCCGCAGAAAGCTACGCCAGGAATCATCCTGAGGTATTTTCGATGGAAGTGTGGGGCGGCGCAACCTTTGATGTCGCACTTCGCTTTTTGGGAGAAAATCCGTGGAGACGACTCAGTAAACTCCGCGAAGCCGTTCCAAATATTTTATTGCAGATGTTGCTCCGCGGATCAAATGGGGTGGGGTACACCGCATACCCGGACAACCTGATCGAAGCCTTCGTAGAAAAATCGTGGGAGCAGGGCATCGATGTATTCCGCGTGTTCGATTCGCTGAATTGGGTCAAAGCCATGGAGCCGAGCATCAACGCCATCCATCAGCGTACCGGCGCGCTTGCCGAAGTGGCCATCAGCTATACCGGTAACATCGCCGATAAGTCGAGGTCGAAGTACAACCTGAAGTACTATGTTGACCTGGCAAAGGACCTGGAAAATGCCGGGGCGCACATCCTGTGCATCAAAGACATGGCCGGTTTGCTCAAACCATACGCAGCTACCGAGCTTATCGGTGAACTGAAAAGCAGGATTTCCATCCCGATCCACCTGCATACGCACGATACTTCTGGCCTGCAGGTCGCTACGTATCTCAAAGCGGTTGAGGCGGGTGTAGATATTATTGACGTGTCGCTTGCGTCCATGTCGGGGCTGACTTCACAACCCAACTTCAATTCGGTACTCGAAATGTTCGAATTCCACGAACGGGAAAATCCGATGAATAAAGTGGCGTTGCAAAAGCAATCCAACTACTGGGAAGCTGTACGGCAATATTACTACCCGTTCGAAAGCGGCTTGCAATCTTCAACCGCAGAGATCTTCCAGCACGGAATTCCCGGCGGACAATACAGTAACCTGAAGCCACAGGCCATCGCACTTGGCCTTGGCGACCGGTTCGAAGAAGTGAAAGCCGCCTATACTGAAGTGAACCAGTTGTTTGGTGATGTGGTGAAGGTAACGCCAAGCTCGAAAGTAGTGGGCGATATGGCGCAGTTCATGGTAACCAACAACCTGACTTCAGCCGATATTTTTGAGAAAGGCGACACACTTTCCTTCCCCGAATCGGTAAAAGGATTCTTTAAAGGCGACCTCGGTCAGCCGGTTGGCGGTTTTCCGGAAGAACTCCAGCGCATTATCCTGAAAGACGAACAACCTTACACCGACCGGCCGAATGCGCACATGAAGCCGGTTGACCTGGAACGTGAATTTGCCGATTTCAGGAACCGTTTCGAAGCCAACTTTATCCGCAAACTCGAATTTACAGACTACCTGTCGTGGAAGTTGTACCCGAAAGTATTTGAAGAAGCGCTGGAGAAATTCAACCGCTACGGCGACATGTCGAAGCTGCCGACGCTCAATTTTTTCTACGGATTGAAGGTGAATGAAGAGTGCATCATCGAGATCGCACCCGGAAAAGTGATCATCGTGGAATTGCTTTCGATAGGTGTTGCCAATGCTGAAGGGATGTGCACTTTATTTTTCAAGGTAAACGGACAGACCCGTTCGGTGCAGATCGCAGACCGCAAGGTAAAAGTGCAAAAAGCCGAAAATGCCAAAGCCGATTTGGCAAATACTGCACACGTTGCCGCGCCATTGCAGGGAATGCTGAGTAAACTACTTGTAAAACCCGGCGAAGCCGTTCAGCGGAATACGCCTTTGTTCGTCATCGAAGCGATGAAAATGGAAACTACGGTTACTGCTACAGGACCGGGAAAAGTTTCAGGGATTTTGCTCAGCGAGAAGATGATGGTGCAATCCGGCGACCTGGTGCTGGTTCTTTGAGTTTAGACGGTTGAGACAGTTTAGACGGTTTAGACGGTTTAGAGTTTAGACGGTTTAGAAAATGTAGATAGACTGAGTGGCCGTCTAAACTGTCTCCACTGTCTAAACCGTCTCAACCGTCTCAACCGTCTAAACCATTATCTTCGCCTCCCATGCTGAAAGCACTTTTCATATTTCCGGTCCGCATATACCAGTATGCAATTTCACCATGGCTTCCTAACAGCTGCCGGCATCAGCCAACTTGTTCGCAATATACCATCGAGGCTATCCAGGAATGGGGAGTATTGAAAGGGATCTGGCTTGGCATCAAAAGGATCTCAAAATGTAATCCATGGGGAACCAGCGGCCCGGATCCGGTTCCCAGAAAACATACGCACTCATGAACATTCGTCCAAGGAGAAACCGCCACAGTGAGACCATCCGCAACATGGTCCAGGAGACTTACCTGATGCCCTCGCAACTGGTTCAACCGCTATTTCTTGCTGATGGAACGGGCATAAAGCTGGAAGTGGCTTCATTGCCGGGAACTTACCGCTGGTCGCTCGATACCGTGTTGCACGAAATTGAAGAATCAATGGAGCTTGGCGTAAAGAGCTTTATTCTTTTTCCCGCAGTAGCCGAAAACCTGAAGGATAAAACCGCGACGTACAGTCATGCGGAAGAAAATTTCTACCTGCATCACATCCGCGAGATCAAAAAACGCTTCCCGGAATCGTGCCTCATTTCTGATGTGGCCATGGACCCGTACAACAGCGACGGTCACGACGGCTATGTACAGGAAGGAAGGATTGTAAACGACATCACCCTGCCCATACTGGCGAAGATGAGCGTGGCCCAGGCCCAGGCCGGTATTGATATCCTCGGACCCAGCGATATGATGGACGGACGTATCGGTCACATCCGTGAAGAAGTAGACAATGCCGGTTACAGTGAAGTGGGCATTATGGCCTACACTGCTAAATACGCCAGTGCTTTCTACGGTCCGTTCCGCGATGCGCTCGACAGTGCACCAAAAAGCGGCGACAAGAAAACGTACCAGATGAACCCGGCCAACCGCAGGGAAGCACTTATCGAAGCCGGACTCGATGCTGCCGAAGGTGCTGATTACCTCATGGTAAAACCCGCACTGCATTACATGGACATCATCAGCGACCTGAAACACAACAGCGACCTTCCGATTGCTGCCTATCATGTAAGTGGAGAATGTGCGATGTTACTGGCTGCCTGCCGCAACGGCTGGCTCAATTTCGACAAAGCAATGCCCGAAACCCTGATCGGCCTGAAACGCGCCGGTGCCGACGTGATCCTCACGTATTTCGCGAAAGATTATGCGAAGTGGTTCAGAGCAAACTTCGGAAAATAAACCTGTCATCCCGAGCGCAGCGAGGGACCTCTTTCCGATAGCACTGATGACTGGTTAAAAAAAATTAGTCTTCAAAAAATATTTATTCGTCGACGTAATTCCCATATTAATAAGAATTAAATTAGAAAGTGATCTAATTTAATTCTTGACGTATGGTAAAATTTTTCGCTTTCATCGGGTTGCTGATGAGTACCCCGGTATGGTCGGCAGATACCCTTTCTGTCTCAGGAAACATCAAACACGTTACTGTTTTTCTTCACGGCGCCGAAGTGCAGCGAACAGTCGAGTTCACCGCACCTCCCGGTAAAACCTTCCTTAAGTTCACCGATCTTCCCTACGAACTGAATCCCAGCAGTATCCAGGCAAAATCGGCTTCTGATTATGATATCCTTCTCGTCAGGCATTCCACACAGGACAACCAGGCGGTGAGAAGATCTGCAGATATGAAGGTCATTGAGGCCGAGGAAAAGAAGATCGTAAAGCAGATCGAACTCAATCAGCAAAAAATAGAAGTATACAATTTCGAAGAACAGATGTTGTATCAGAACCGCGAGATCAATCCTGAAAAAGGAGTAACAGCGGCTGAACTCCGTCTCTCCGCAGATTTTTTCCGCAGCCGCATCCTCGAAATACGCGAAGCCATCATCCGGCTCAAAAATGAAAATGAGATACTGGCCGACAAAGTCCCGGAGCTGAACCGGCAAATGAGTATTGCGAGTTTAAAGATCAACAAAGCGTCGAGTATCATACTGGTTGCGATAGAAAGCAAGGCCGGCGGCAGACATACCCTCGACCTATCGTATTTCATTTCTTCCGCAGGTTGGACGCCCACTTACGATTTCAGGTACAAAAACCTGAACAGTCCGCTGACACTGGTATACCAGGCCAACGTGTTTCAAAGCTCGGGCGAAAACTGGGACAATGTAATGCTCACGCTTTCCAACAGTAAACCCACCGTTCGGGCCTCGAACCCGGTACTCGAAAAATGGTACATCGACCGCCGCCCACCACAAAGCAGCTTAAATAATGCCGGCGGAACCGGTACCGGATCGGTGAGAGGCAGGTTGCTCGATGCCGGCAACGGCGAGCCTATGCCTTTTGCAAATGTGGTGGTAAAAAGAAACGGGGTGGTTGTGAATGGAGCACAGACCGATTTCGACGGGGCATACACCATCAAACCACTTGAGTCAGGATACTATGACCTGGAATATTCCTTTCCTGGATACCGGACATCGGTGGTGAGTGGTCTTATCGTGAAAAACGAGCAGATCACTTTTGCAGATGGTAAACTGAATGCCTCGGAATTGCAGACGGTTGAGGTCGTGGCTTACAAAGTACCGCTTATGGATAAAGATGGCGGTCGGTCAGGGGAGACTATCAGGATGCCAGGCCGCGACGGATCAGGCATTGCATCAACCGTTGGTGGGATATCAATCAGGGGAAGCCGGCCGGAGAGCGACAAGTTAGTATACATCGACGGTGTGAATACGCGCGGTTCCTCAAACCCGATGCTCACGTCGATCAACATGAACGAACTGACTGCCATTCCGCTTACGGTAGATTACCGGGTGAAGATCCCGTACACCATCAATTCAGACGGAAACGACAATACTATCCGGATAAAATCGGTTGAGGTGGCTGCCGATTACATTCACCACGCGGTTCCTAGGCTCGATCCGGCTACTTTTCTTACCGCCGAGCTTACCGGCTGGCAGCGGCTCAACCTGCTGAACGGCGTTGCCAATCTTTATTCCGACGGGACTTTTATCGGGCAATCGGCCTTAAATGTTGAGAATACAAACGATACACTCGTTCTGTCGCTGGGCCGCGATCCGGAAGTGGTGGTGGAACGGAAAGCCGTGAAGGAACTGTACGAACGCAAAACCTTTGGCAGCAACATCCGCGAAACGTTTGCCTGGGAGATCTCCGTTCGGAACAACAAAGGACAACCCATTACGCTCCTGTTGCAGGACCAGGTTCCGCTTGCGGTTTCAAAAACGGTTGAGATCGAAGTGCTGGAAAGCAGCCAGGCTAAACTCGATAGCGAAGAAGGTATCGCCTTGTGGAAGGAAAAAATAGAATCGGGAGGAAAGAAAACCTTCAAACTCAAATACTCGGTAAAGTATCCCGAGAATACCCGGATCTACCGGTAAAGCAACAAAGGCCGTACACACGTACGGCCTTTGTCAGTTTATATCGAAACCTTACAATTCTCATTCTCCAGTGCCCTGATCTGTTCCACTGTATTGGCATGTTGCTTCTTCTCGGTAAACTGTTCGCGGAATTTGCGGTTCATTTCGCGCCTCGCCTGTGCTTCGTAAAATCGCCTGATCTCAGCTGCATCATTGAGTTCAAGTCCCGCAACCGGCCTGGGTTTGCTGTCTGCATCAACCGCCACCATAGTGAAATAACTGGTGTTGGTGTGTTTTACCGATTTGGTGTGCAGGTTCTCAGAAACCACCTTGATGCCAACGACCATTGAGGTTCTGCCGGTGTAGTTCACACTGGCGTGAAAATGCACGAGTTCACCAACTTCTATAGGATGCAGAAAATCTACGGTATCTACACTAATCGTTACGCAATAGCCGTCGGCATGCTTTCCTGCGCAGACGTAAGCTACCTTATCGAGCAAAGAAAGCAGATGGCCACCGTGGATCTTTCCGCCGAAGTTTGCCTTTTCAGGCGTCATCAATTCGGTCATCGTCACCTGTGAGTCACTCACTTTTTTAAAAGTGGCTTCCATTTACTGGTGTTTTACCATTCCTGCAATCAGGAAGATCATAGCTGCAATGGCCGATACAAACCCCACAAACAATGCGGTTTGCCTCCATAACCCGGTCTCCATGAGCGTTATGGCAACGGTGATCAGCACAAATCCAAGTGCGAAAAGCACCAGTACCCATTTTCTAGTTTCCATAATCTTCCAGCAGTTTGCGTATATCCTCAATTAAATTGTCAACCTGTTTTTTGTCGGTGCCATCGCAAAAGCCACGCAGCCTGCCTTTTTCATCCACAAGGACCAGATTCTCGGTATGGATAAAATCCGGGCCTTCTGTGCTGGGTTCATCAAGTACTGCGAAATAAGACTTTCGGGCCAGTTCGTAAATCTGTTTTTTATCACCCGTGAGAATTAACCATTGTTTGGCATCAGCTCCATGTTCCTGTGCGTATTTATGGAGTACGTCAACATTGTCCGTTTCCGGATCAACGGTGTGGGAAACCAGCATGATGCGTGGGTCATCTTTAAAAGCCTCACTGATCCTTGACATACTGGCTGTCATTTTCGGACAAATGCTTCCGCACGTCGTGAAAAAGAAGTCTGCCACGTATATTTTTCCTGCTACGTTTTTCAAGGTAACGGTATCTCCATTCTGGTCCAACAGGCTGAAGTCGGAAACGTGGTGTGGTGTATTGGTCCTGATCACACTGGAATCAACCAGTCTGGGATTAATGTCGCCCGGTTCATAGATCGGAACCTTCTCTTCCTTATTAAGGGCACGGTAGGCAAAACCTACACCTACCGCAAACACTGCTGCAAATGCAATTACTTTCCAGCCTCCACTTGAGATTTTCATGCCGCAAATATCGCAATTACACAGTTGTTTTAACCGCAAAGAACACGAAGCCTTTGCACCCTTTGCGAAAAAACTTTGTGTACTTTGCGGTTAACTCAATTTGTTCTATTTCAGGCAATCAGGTCCTCAGACCGGTAGATCTTATTGAGCAATACTGCATATTTCTCGTTGATGGCTTTACGCTTCAATTTAAGGGTCGGGGTAAGCTCACCACCGGGAATACTGAACTCCTCCGGTAGCAGTTCGAATTTCTTCACCTGTTCCCAGTGCCCGAAACCTTTGTTCAGGTTTTCCACTTCCTGTGTGAAGCGTTGAATGACCTCAGGACGGGTAATGATGTCTTTGTTCGAAACGTATTCAACACCATGTTCAGCCGCCCATTTTTTCAGGAATTCAAATGCCGGAACGATCAGCGCCGAAGGATGCTTCTCGTTTTCCCCGATCACAGCGATCTGCTCGATAAACAGGCTTTCCTTGAACTTGTTTTCCAGCATCTGCGGAGCAATGTATTTTCCGCCCGATGTTTTGAAGATCTCTTTTTTGCGGTCGGTGATCTTCAGGAATCCGTCGCCAACGATCTCACCGATGTCACCGGTGTGGAACCAGCCTTCTGAATCGATGGCCTCTGCGGTTTTGTCGGGTTTGTTGTAATAACCCATCATCACGTTCGGACCTTTTACCAGGATCTCACCGTCGGGTGCGATCTTTACTTTGGTTTCCGGGATTATCCGTCCAACGGTTCCGATCACTACACCGCGATCGTCCATGCAGTTTACCGAGATAACCGGAGAGGTTTCGGTAAGTCCGTAGCCTTCCATAACATTGATCTGTGCTGCCAGGAACACCCGCGCCAGCCTTGGTTGCAATGCTGCACTCCCGGAAGCGATCAGCTCTACATTACCGCCGAGTGCTTCTTTCCATTTGCTGAAGATCAGTTTCCTGGCCACCTTGATCTTCAGGTTGTACCACCAGCCGTTTACTCCGTAAGGTTCATAATTCAGTCCGAGATCAACCGCCCAGAAAAACAGGAACTTCTTGATCCCGCTCAGTTCGCGGCCTTTGGCAATGATGCGGTCGTATACTTTTTCCAGCAGTCGCGGAACAGCGGTAAATACATTCGGTTTTACCACCTGCATATCGGCAACGATGGTATCTAGCGATTGAGCGTAATGGATTTCTACTCCTTTCAGGGTATAGAGATAGATGAGCATGCGTTCGTAGATGTGACAAACCGGGAGGAAGCTCAGTGCTTTTTTCCCAGGATTGGCAGGAAAGCGCTCTACGCAGTTTACCGCATTCGAAACGATGTTGCGGTGCGAAAGCATAACACCTTTGGGCTGCCCGGTGGTTCCCGAGGTATAAATAAGTGTGGCGAGGTCTTCCGGGTTTACATTGGCCATCAGGTCCTCTACCGGCTTATTGCTGCTGTGTTCGCCGAGTTTGGCGATCTCCGTCCAGTGACGCACGCCTTCAATCGGATTGAATGAGAATACCTCCTGAAGGGAAGGAACATTATTTTTTATGCGCGAGACTTTTGCATAGAGTTCACTGTCGCTGACGATCACCAGTTTCACTTTGGCATCGTTCATTATATACTCGTAATCCGATTCGCCGGCCGTAGGATAGATCGGAACATTCACCGCACCGATCTGCAGGATACCAATGTCCATAAAGTTCCATTCCGGGCGGTTGTTGGAGATCATGGCGATCTTGTCACCCGGTTGAATTCCCATCTCCAGTAATCCTCTCGAAACTGCACAGGCATTATCGATGTATTCACGAATGGAATAGTGTCTCCACTTTCCGTCTTCGAGCGCCGCAAGTGCCACCTCCTGGGGGTACATTTTTTCCTGGTAGTAAACGACATCGAACAGACGGGTGATTGATTTGTACATCAGTAACAACAATTTAGACTTGGGATACTACAATATTTTGCGGAAAATTTAGAAAAATCTTTCGTTTATTTAGTGACCGATATTTATTAAAATGGACTTCTCAACTCAGGTTACCGATCAGTTAAACATCGTTCATCCCATTATTATGGCGCCGATGTTCTTAGTATCCAGTCAGTTAATGATTGAAGAAGGAATGAAGAACGGGGTGATGGCTACTTTCCCTTCGCTCAATTTCAGGAAACCCGGTGAACTGGCAGGAATACTGGCTGCGCTGAATGCCCTGAAGAGCAGCGGAGTGAGCGGTAATTACGGGGTTAATCTCATTGTGCAGCAAACCAATCCGCTGTACCGCGAGCATCTCAGGGTGTGCCTGGAACATGAGGTCCCGTTCTACATCACCAGCCTGGGCAACCCGTCGGAAGTGATCGAAAAGGCACACAGCTACGGCGGTAGAGTATATTGTGATGTGACCAACCTGGTACATGCCCGTAAATGTGATTCGCTGGGTTGCGACGGATTTATTGCGGTAGGTGCAGGTGCCGGTGGCCACGCGGGTTCGAATGCCCTTCACGTGCTGGTGGATGCGCTTCACGAAGAATTCCCGGATAAGCCTGTAGTGGCTGCCGGTGGAATAGCTAACGGTAAGCAGCTTGCTGCAATGATGGTGCTGGGCGCGGCAGGCGCATCAATCGGTACCCGTTTCATTGCGACAACCGAAGCCGGAGTGAAGCAGGAGTACAAAGATGCGATCGTGGAAGCCGGGATGGATGACATTGTAATGAGCGAAAAGATCTCAGGAACACCGTGTGCAATCATCAATACGCCTTTTGCCAAAAAAATCGGTTATCGCCAGAACTGGCTGGAAAGAAAACTCAACAGCAGCAAAACCTTCAAGAAATACTTCAAAATGCTGGTGCAGCTGCGCGGAATGAAGCGGTTGGAAAACTCGGTGCACCCGGGTGGTTACAACAACCTGTGGAGCGCCGGACAAAGTGTACAGCAGATCCACAGCGTGAAGCCCGTAGCAGAGGTTATTTCAACGTTGATGGAGGAGTTTGAACAGGCAGGGGAGGTGTTTTTTAACCGAAAAGCACACAAAGAATAACGCAAAGGGCGCAAAGAAATAGAATACATTCTTTGCGCCCTTTGCGAAAAAACTTGGCGGCCTTTGCGGTTTAAAAAACTAATCTTTATAAACCGTCTTCCCATCTACCATCGTCCGTATCACTTTTGCCTTAAGCACTTCCTGTTCCGGTGCCTTAAACAGGTCGCGATTCATGAAAACAAGGTCTGCGAACTTTCCTTTCTCGATGCTTCCCTTCTGGTTTTCTTCGTGATTGGCCAATGCCGCCCACAACGTCATTCCTTTTAATGCTTCTTCGCGGGTCAGCGCATCTTCAGTCTGGAATCCGCCTTCAGGTTCCTGTCGGGTGTTTTTCCTGAACACTGCAGAATAGAAGGTGTACAATGGGTTGATGTCCTCCACCGGCGCATCGGTGCCCAGTGCCAGGATCCCGTTTTGCTTCAGCAGTTTTTTATAGGCATATGCCGTGTGCACGCGGTCCGGACCAAGTCGGTCGGCCGCCCATTTTGCGTCGCTGGTAGCATGCGTGGGCTGGATAGATGGGATAATGGTGAACTTGCGGAAGAACTCGAGGTCTTGAGGAGTTACCACCTGTGCATGCTCAATGCGCCAGCGGTGATCGTTAGCCCCTTTAAGAATGTCTCCGTACAATTTCAGTATTTCCCGGTTGGCTGAGTCGCCGATCGCATGGGTGTTGGCCTGGAAATTCATAGCGAATACGCGTTCAAACCTGCTTTTCAGTTCTTCAGGGGTTGTGGTGAGCAATCCGTGTTCGTGAATATCATCATGGTAAGGTTGTACCAGGCAGGCACTTCGCGATCCCAGCGATCCGTCAGCATAAAATTTAAAAGAAGAAACATTTAAATACGGATTCCTGATGGCGCCATTCTCGGTGAAGTAGGCAAAATTCTCAGGATTGTCGGAAGCCATCGCATACACACGAATCCCGATTTGTCCGGCTTCACTCAGCTTTTTCAGCATCAGCAAGGTCCCGATGTCCAGTCCGGCATCATCAACTGTAGTCAATCCTACTGCAAAGCAATTCTTCTGCGCCTTTTTGAGTGCATTCCCAAGTTCGGTCTCGTTGGGTTTCGGAATGAATTTCATGACGCTGTCTACTGCATTTTCCTTAAGTAAACCCGTGAGTTTGCCGTTTGCCTTCATCAGCACTCCTCCGCTGATCTTGGTTGAAGGACTGAAACCTGCGGCAGCAAGCGCTGATTGATTGACCAGCGCCGCGTGACCGTCTACGCGGTGCAGCAGTACCGGACGATCAGGGAAAAGAAGGTCGAGCGAATCCTTTACCGGCCATATTTTACCTGGCCAGTCGGTGTGGTCCCAACCGCGGCCTATGATCCATTGCTGTCCGGGATTGGCTTTCGAAAACTTCGTTAAGCGCTGAAGTACTTCAGCAAACGAACGACATCCTTTCAGATCTACGTTTTGCAGTCCGAGTCCGTAATTCACGAAGTGACAATGCGCATCGATAAATCCGGGATAGATGTATTGCTGTTCCGCATCGATCGATTCGCTGTACCTGAAATTGTTCAGGATATCGCGGTCTTTTCCTACTGCCACGATCTTCCCGTCTTTAATGGCGATGGCCTGTTCTACCGAATTGGTTTCATTCAGTGTATATACCGTCGCGTTGAAGATCACAAGGTCGGCTTCGCTGCGTTTAAAATGGCAGGAAGTCAGGAACAGGGCCGAAAAAAGAACAACTGTAAAAGTTCTCATGAAGGAAATTGATTTAATCGGTAGGGGATGATGAATAGGAGGTTCAGGTTCTGAACAGGTGAGTGGTATTGGCCTGTGCAGTGGGCATGATCACAATATCGTTGAGGTTAACGTGGGCCGGACGACTTGCAGCAAACCAGATCGCTTCGGCAACATCTTCCGGGCGAAGCGGCTCAAAACCATCGTATACCGAATCGGCTTTGTCCTGGTCGCCTTTGAAACGAACCAGCGAAAACTCGGTTTCAACCGCACCCGGACAAACGCCGGTCACCTTTATATTATAAGGAAGCAGATCAATACGCATGGTTTTGGTCAGCGCATCTACCGCAAACTTGGTGGCGCAGTATACATTTCCGCCCTGGTAGGCCTCTTTTCCGGCAATAGAACCCAGGTTAATGATGTGTCCGGATTTGCGTTCCTTCATTCCCGGGATCACCAGGCGCGACACGTACAGCAATCCTTTTACATTGGTATCGATCATCTGTTCCCAGTCCTCAAGCGAACCTTCATCAATGTTCGATCTGCCCGCGGCAAGTCCCGCATTGTTGATCAGTACGTCGATATCCTGCCAATGTCCGGGAAGTGCATTGAGGTGCGTACTTACTTCACGTTCGTTGCGAACATCAAAACACAGGGCCAGTACTTCGCTGTTGTGGGCGTGTTCCAGTTCCGTTTTAAGCGTCCGGAGGCGGTCGTCTCTCCGGCCGGTAATGATTATTCGGTAGTTATATTGAGCGAAAACGCGGGCGCAGGCCAGGCCAATGCCTGAAGTTGCCCCGGTGATCAGAACTGTTTTTTTCATTGGGTGTATTTAATGCCGCAAAGGTTAGCATCTTTAAAATGAACACCAATCAGAAACGAGGTTTATTTCTATTCAGATCTTGTCACCCCTTTCCCCGGCGGTATTTCACCCAAAACGCGATCGTGCCCAAAAGGAAGCCTATAGATTAAAAAAAGGCCATAGGCCGAACAAATCAACACATCAACAATTCAACAAACCAACGGTTCAACCCATCAAAACCCTATTTTCATCCCCGATGAACAGAAGAAACTTCATGGCGTTGTCTTCCGCAGTAAGTTCCGGGATCTTACTTACGGGCGCTAAACTGGCAGTCCTGCCTTCAGACCCGGTCTTTCCAATAGTGCGCGTTCCGGTGGAAAAACGCAACTTTTCCAGTCCTGCGGTAGAAGCCACGATCAGACGCATAAGCGGTGAGTTAAAAGACAAAGAACTCGCCTGGATGTTTGGCAACTGTTTCCCGAACACGATCGACACTACGGTTCGGACTTCTGTAATCAACGGTCGGCCGGATACATTCGTGATCACCGGAGATATCGATGCGATGTGGTTGCGCGACAGTACGGCACAGGTCTGGCCGTATCTTCCGCTTATGAAGCAGGATGCAGGTCTTCAGAACCTGGTTGCCGGACTGATCAACCGCCAGACTTCCTGTATACTAATCGATCCTTATGCCAATGCGTTTTACGAGAAACCGGGTCATAGCGAATGGTCAAAAGACCACACCGAGATGAAACCTGAACTCCACGAACGCAAATGGGAACTCGATTCGCTGTGTTATACCGTGCGTCTCGCCTATCATTACTGGAAAGCAACCGCCGATGTTTCGCCATTCGGAGAAGAATG
>JAZKEZ010000085.1:0-1757 GCA_040386675.1 Bacteroidota bacterium
TCACATTTAGAAGGGATATTTGAAAGAAGTATGACCCCAATTGATGTCCCTGAGATGAAAAAAACGGCTGACTTTATTCTTAGGCGAATCGAAGAAAAAGATAAAGATCAGTATGATGCTTTATTGAAAAGCATTGGTGTTGAACCTACTTCAATAGTTTAATCTATAAATATTCAAATTCTATGGAAAAAGAACGTGCCGTTTGGTATGAGGATTCTAGAAAGCTGCTTCTGTATGGTGGGCTAATTCTATTTTGTGGAACAATTATTATTTCAGCCATGCCTTGGTTATTCACTCAAAAGGATTGGGGCTTTAGCGGAAATGCAGCAACCGGAGTAATTGGAGATACAATAGGAGGTATTACCTCTCCTTTTGTATCGTTATTAGGTTCTGGGTTGGTATTCTTAACATTGCTTGCACAAGTAAGGGCAAACTCCCTTGTAAATGATCGTTTAGATAGAGAAGAAGCGGAGAAAGCAATTTCTCAAGTCAGAACTGAGTTACAACAATTGATTGAAGAATTCAGATATGACGTTAATTCCAAAACATTGAAAGGTTATAAAGCATTTGTCAATTATCAATCAGAGATTTGGAAAAATCTAGCAAAGGAAGAACTGAAAATAGATGGCAACTATTATAAGTATGTGTCTATAATACAGCTATTGAATCAGTTGATTACAGAAATATCCAGTGGAAAATTATCTTCTAAATCTAGGGCATTTCATAGAATGTTAATGAATGACCGATTCGACTACCTATTTGGTCAGTATATTCCAATTGGACAACCAATCTTTATTGGCACTAAATTTCTTCCATCCTATGCAACCATTATTAGTCAATGGTCTTTACTTGGCCATTTTCGTGACTCATTGAATGATAGAGTGAACTCTGAAATATTGCTTCAACAATTGGAAGATGAAGTAGCGAAGACTAAAACTTGGGGTTATCTATATTACAGAATCTTAAGATTTTTCATTAAGAAAAAGGATTGATCAGCTTTGATTGTTGCAATGATTTTTCTTATCTTCATTTTGCGAAACCAATTTGAGATTATCATGAACAATTCATCAATTTTCCAAACCAAAGATAAAGCCTGGCAGAGAGCGGGTGAAAGTCCCGTACTTTACAAGTCTCTTGTTGGTTCGCAGCACTGCCGGCCTCTTTTAAATCAATGTTGTTATGCGAGCCAACAAGAGCAAAACCACGAAGTGTCCGAAATGCCGGCTACTTGAAGAAAAAGCGTCACGTCCGAAACTCCCGGCCAACGTCCGCAGCCTGAAAATTCAACCGTTCGATGACGTTTCGCGTCCCACGCGCAAAGTCACTCCGCTCATCCAGCTTAAAGGTGCCTGGCTGCAGGCCTGCGGTTTTGCGCCCCATCAACGCGTGCTGGTAACCACCGCACCCGGCCAGCTCATCATCCGCCTGGAGGAAGAAGAAGCGTTAGCACAACTTGCCGCCGCCACTACAAAAGCCACGCAAGAGCCCGCCGGTTCCCAACTCCGCAAAGCGGGTTAAACCCACTGCACCCGTACAACAGCCGCCTGAGAGAGGGCGGTTGTTTTACAGAAGTACATCGGTAGTAGTAAAATGAATAGATTAAAACCCCCTATTATTCTCTTGTCATGAAAAAATGCGCTGTAATTATCGGAGTAAACAAAACCGGAAAGCTTCCCAAACTGGATGCGGCTGTAGACGGTGCCCGCAAATTCAACGACTGGGCCGCAGGCCAGGGATACGATACTACACTGCTGGTA
>JAZKEZ010000085.1:1767-16927 GCA_040386675.1 Bacteroidota bacterium
ACCGAAAAGGTGTCGGTACGGCAGATAACCGATGCGGTTAAAAGCTATGTCGATACGAAGAGTTACGACCTGTTGGTGGTCTTTTATTCCGGGCACGGCATATTGAAAGATTCGCTGACAGAGCAGTGGCTGCTGTCTGATGCTCCAGATTATCCTTCCGAAAGTGTAAACCTGTTTTCTTCGGCCTCGTTTGCCCGCAAAACAGGGGTACCGCATATTGTGTTCATCTCAGACGCCTGCCGTTCCCAACCCGACAATAAACTTATACTCGAGGTAACCGGATCCAGTATATTTCCCAATCTTCAGCAGGCCCCAAAACCTTCGGTAGTAGATGTACTTTGGGCCACCCAACCGGGCGACCCGGCCAATGAAGTGCGGGAAAAAGACGCAGTTGGGAGTTTCCGGGGCATCTATACTGAATGTCTGCTGGAAGCGTTGAGCGGAACAATAAAGACGGTTATGCAGGATGTTTCCGGAAGTAACGATAGTATTATACCTTGCTACGATTTGCACGAATACTTGGTCACAGAAGTTCCGGAACGCGCCGCGCAGGCCAAAACCTCCCTCTATCAACAGCCCGACGCAAATATTCTTTCGAGGCCACCGCAGCACATCGCCAGGTTTGACAAGCCTGAAGAAAACGAAAAATTGAAAATGGGTTTAATAAAGCCTGGGGATTTTCAATTGGAGCTTAAAAGCTTTAGAAATATGCCGGTTATGTCTAAACAATTAGGGCGGACAGATGAATTCGATACCGCTTTTGTATACAATCGGGAGTACCTTCCCAGACTTACCCGCGAAGACAGCAGGTGGCTCTCGGACCGGGCAGATCTATTAGAATTGGAAGACAGGCTTTACATTGAGCCTATTCAGTTCAACTCATTAGATAGAAAGCGAGCGTCGAAAGATATTGATGCGTACACCCGCCCGGAATTGATTGGCACTTTAGCGAATTCAGACCGGCGGGTTAAGTTTTTCCATTGGCAAAACGACAACATATTACCGGTGCTGCAATTGGACAATTACCTTACCTATGTTTCTTCGAAAAATGGGGTAATCACCGATATGGAATACTATCCGATACATAGCCAGGGTTTGAGCGATGTTCTCAACAGAAGACAATTTATCCGCCGGAAGCAGCTGAATGATCAATTCAGAACCGGTGATCGGACCGTCGAAAGTGAAAGGTACTATCGTGAAGCCAGTTTGCTGAAAACAAGCGGGGCACTCGATCCTTCATTAACGCTTTACCTGTCTTACCTCTACCTGCAGCAGGGAGAATTAACAAAGTTATTTGATGTACTTCACCACACCACCCGCGATCATGTTTTGCCTGATGTATTGCTCCTAAACGAAATTTACCACAGCCGAAAAATGCAGTTCAGATACAGGCTTGCCCGGTTCACGGAGCAAAACTCGTTTTTCTACCCTCAACTCACCCGGGGCTGGTCGCTGTTGCCGGAAAGTAAACTATTTCAGACCGAGCACACTAAAGTGTTGGGGAAACACCTTGTTCCCGGGCTTTGGACCACGTTTCATAAGAAAGCATTCTCTTATATAGAAAACCATTTAATTCCCTGATACATAATGAAGCTGATCTTAATTCACGGAAGAGCCCAGGAGGGTAAAGACGAAAAAGAACTGAAAAAGGAATGGTTAGAAGCCCTTCAAGCAGGATTCGACTTTCACGATCATAAATTGACTGATAAAGTAAACGTACATTTCCTGTATTACGGAGATTTGCTCAATACACTTATTCACGATACCAAAATAAAGGATGGTATAATTGTAAAAGGTGCGGAAAGCGCTGCAGCATTACAATTTATGCAGGAATTGCTTCTTGAAATCGCAGAAGAAAAGGCTATATCTATTGAAACGGATATCCATCAGAAAGGTATTCTCAACTGGGAGTGGATGCAGAAAGTACTCGCTTTTGCCGACGGTTACGATAGCATTGGAGGTTTTTCATTGCGACAATTTACCAATGATGTCTACCATTATCTCACCAATGGTGCTATCCGGCGCAGGGTTGATGAATTTATTAAGGGAGCGATCAGCGAGCTCGGCGATGAAGACTGCGTTGTGGTGGCACATTCGCTTGGAACCGTTGTGGCTTACAATGTTCTCAATACCTTGTCGACCAATAATGTAAAGAAGTTCCTCACCCTCGGCTCTCCGCTCGCAGTGAAGGCCATTAAAAATAAGCTGAGTACGCCATTGAAATTTCCATCCTGCATTCGCAACGGCTGGTACAATGCCTACGACGAGAAAGATTTTGTTTCACTATACCCATTAACTCCTGAATATTTTCAGATCGGGAAAGAAATCGTCAATAATAACAAGGTGGATAACCCATCAGATAATCATCACAATATTACAGGATATCTTTGCGACAAAGAGGTAGCTAAAGAGATCTATAATGCCTGTGGCCCGGATTAAGGCAGCGGAATGTTAGGCGTTAAAAATGGTTTGTGCGGCCGAGATCTGGGAGTTCCTGTTCTTAACGATATACTCGCGGTGAACTTCTTCCATAGCCGCGTTTAAGGCATCGATCGCTTCGATGTCTTCCGGGCGGTTTAGTACAGTAACCTTACCTTCACTCAACAGAGACTCGTTGATCTCTTTTGTTTTGCTGATGGTTTTGATCATACTAGGCTGGTTTAAGATTCTGTTCGTAAATCAAAAAGGGTGACAAAGCTACTACTTTTTTCTCTAGTGTGTTGCTTTCAAAATCGGGAGTAAGCACATGGTGTTTGTACATGGCAAATAGCAGCGGATAATTGTAGTTCAGGTTTGCTTCCGTAGCATCAATTATTAATAATCCGTTTGCTTTTTTTGATTTGATGTCGTGCTTCGTACTCAACTCCGCTACCCAGATAAATTTAGGCATTGAGGTCTCCAGTATCATGTTTCTTACATTGTCTTGTAGCTCTGCTGATAAAGCTACATGATTCTTGAACGAACGGCTGGAGGTGAGGTAAAGTCTTACCAACAATTCGCTGTTATCAATAGGCAATAGAGAAGAGGCAAGAAATTGGATCACATACTGTTTCGCCCGAAAAGCTTCAAGGTAAATCTTAGGATATAACGGGACAAGGAAATGTGCGATCTCACACTTTTTCCAATCCGGATGTCCTTCAGTATAGTACGAAGTTGGCTTATTTAAAGATGCCTGTTGGTAAACCGGATGATTGTCGTCTATCAGTATGCACGATGGGGAAAGACTCTCCCAACAATAAATGGACAGATCTTCAGACACCTTAATGGATTCTGACAAAGCCTCTATTTGTTTGTCGGTAATAGTATTCCGGCCCACACACAACACAGCGTGACCAATGCTTCCTCCTTCAAGGCCGAGTACAATAGGAATTCCACTCTCTATATAAATACGGAGCAACTTGTCGAATTCATCTTTATAGACCTCTTTCGCATAAATGCGCGGTGCAAAACCGAACTCTTTCAAAGCGAAAGACATTTGCATGATATTCAGGCCATTGGAAGGAATCTGTCTTTCGTAAGATAGCGAATTGAGTTGCTTGATAATAGTAGATGGTAATACCGGTTTGTACTCCGGATACTTACTTCCATAATATTCCATTAAGGCCCAAATCGTAGTTTCAGCACATTTTATAGTTTCAGCATCCTGCGAAGAATGCGGAAATCCTTCAACACATACTTTTATAGAGTTTACAGTAGTGCTTACTGTTGTAGAACAGGCAAGAAAATCACGGTGCTTCAGAGCCTTTGGAGAAATCAGACTCCTTCCTATAATTTGGGGTTCAGTAGGACGAAGAATCAGAAAACCCCGGTATAATCTTTCAATCTTCTCCTTTTTTGCCGGGTCGGTAAAATCGTCTTCATCAGTTTCAGCTGCGAAAAACGACAGTCTTACGCAATGCCGTTTATACCTCACCAGTTTGGATGAATAATAGGTGTAGTAGCTAATGAACGTCAGCTTGATAGAATCCTTTCGCACAAGAATTATACTCCACGAATCATCAGTGAGTTTATTTTACGATTTGAACGAGGTGAGACTGATGAAGGGAATGAACTTGCTTTTTATATTGGATTAAGTCAATACCTAGATGATCCCTTTGAATATTGGGAAAAGATTTTTAGGAAACTGAGTGATCCTGCTCAGCTGATTCTTCTGGTTCTTACGACTTCTCTGGATCTGATACCTGACGAGGTGCTTTTTGAATCCTTTAAAACCACCTCAAAGCATAGGCAGGTATCTAACATTGGTTACGAGCGGGATAATTACGATGCGGGAATTGCTGAATTGTCTAACTCGTTTATATCCATTGTTCATAATCCACGTATAGATTTCGGAGATAAGGGTTCAGTTTCTAATGAGCAGTATTACCTGATTTTTGAGCCATTCGTTAATTCGGTAATGGTGGAATTTCAAAATCCTTCCATTAAAGATTTCACGTTGGAATATATCCGGAGGAGAACTGACTTGGTTGAAATCCTTATACGTGGAGCTCATCTTTTCAACCAGCTATTTTCGATATTTAGTACTCAGCCGGATGACAGGTATATTGAGCAAGATGATTTTGATCATGGCTATTCTGGCAGCAAAATAACATTGAATACTCATGCTATTGCTATTCTTCAGGAAAAAATCATAGGTGAATTTGATGAATTGAACTGCATTCAATTTGAAAAAGTTCACTGGGAAAGTGGAGGCACTACTTATCATTTAAAAACAGAAAAGGCCGAAAACAGGCTGAATAAGTTGTGGAGAATTCTCACGCAATTTGACATAAGCAATAATCTGGTAATAAGAGGATTTGTTCTGAGTAAGTATCAGGAAGTTACGGATATACATATAACCGAAGAGGGCGAACGAGTTACTCGTTTATCACTGACGGAACGGCTATCGTTGCCCGATTTACTTGAAAGATTGATTCCTTACGGCAATTTTGACGGACAGCAATTGATAACGTCTTTCCATACAAGCATTAAGTTCAGTCAAGAGTATATCGCACTACACTATTTAGGTTCTTTATTTCCGGTTGAATGGAAAAACTTTAAGCATAGCCTTGGCAAAAGAAAAATGGTGGCTAGCATTAAGGAATTGATTTATGATGACTTTGATCATTTTCTTTGGGAGGGGACTTTACAAGCTGACAGATCCATCGATGAATTGAAAGACGAGTTAATTCCCGAATTTGAAGAGTTGTTTGGGGTTAAGCTATCTGCGAATTTTCGAAGGGAGATAAATGAAATGGCCGGGTATGAGATTTTCTGGTTAACGTCTAAAAGTGATCTTATCGATGAGACAGAAGAAAATAACTCCTCTTTTTGGGAATCATCAAAAGATGGTGATTTATTCCCTGATAAAGATTCAGTTAACCTGCTTTCACAAGTTCAGAATCACTTGTTTCCTTCCGGTGATGAGTACAGTGAGGAAGATGAAATTACTAACTTTGATAGCGAAGTTGATCAATGGACAGTTATTTTGTCAACGTGTGATAATAAGCTGGTCAGAAGCCTCTCAACGATTTGTTATCATGCTTTTTTTGAAGAAATTCTATATTTCCGTAAAGACCATCTATTAAAGTTGCTGTCACTAAATTCCGATTTCCCTGAACGGGATTTGGATGAGCTTGTAAACCTGTGTCTTATTATTCAAGAGGGTACCTGGTTCAAAGTGATGAATTCGTCTTTAGTCAAATACCTGACAGCGAATTATATTTTGGAAATGAACCCTTCCGAAAGAATCCGGATGTACCAGGAGATGAGGAATGAGTACCATTGGCATTATGAATACATCTCTGATGTATGGAAAGTACTTAATGAAAAGGATTACGAACTTTTCAAACTACATCTTTGGGAGTCATGTCTTGTAGAAATGCTTTCTGCTTGCACAAGAACTGAAGCCGTTGCTGAAAATTTTCTCATTTATCTTAATTTGTGCGCTTCTTTTTCATTTACTGAAGATGAAGAGTTGGATATGAAGTCTTCATCCCATGACCATCCGCTGTTTGAAGATTTATGCCAATTTTTTGGCGTTACCTATGATTTTTATGAGTTAATGGATCACTTTAATTATTCTACCTCCAACCATGCCGGTAAAATCGTGACCTATTTACAGAAGTACTGCAAAAGCAAAAAGGATAATAGCTTCTTCTTGGATTTTGAGCAGGAAATTAAACGAATGGAATTTCAGGAACTGGTTAAAGACATTGGGTTGAACACTTATGTAGTGGCCATCATTGATGAAATTAAACGGAGATTGAATTCAATAAGTAGTGAATAGCTTACGAAAAGCAAAAAAACTTAACCTATACCTTACAATACCTCCTCTTATACTCCACAGGCGACAACCCCGTGATCCTCCTGAACACCTCCCGGAACGCCTTCGGATCATTATAACCAACTTCATACATCGTTTCATGGATCGTTTTTCGATTCGTTTCGAAGGCTTTCTTGGCGGCTTCGATCTTTACGCGCTGGGCGTATTCGATGGGTGTGTTTCCCGTGGCTTTGATGAAGCGGCGGTCGAAGTTGCGGCGGCCGGTGTTGAATTTTGAAGAGAGATCTTCGATAGTGATCTTTTCGTCGAGGTTCTGTTCGATGTAAAGCTGGGCTTGGTGGATCACCTCGTCGTCGTGGTGCTTCTGACCGGTGAAGATGGCGAATTCGGATTGCGTATTGCGGTCCATTTCGATCTGGAAGATCTTGGCGCACTGGATGGCCGTTGGGCGGTCGTAGTATTTCTCTACGAGGTAGATCATGAAATTCAGGAAGGAGTACGCACCACCGTTCGTGTATATCCCGGCTTCGTTGGTGATCAGCCTTTCGGCTTTCAGTTTTACGTTCGGGAACAGTTCGTGGAAGGCGTTGGCCGCCGACCAATGGGTAGAACAGCTTTTATGATCGAGTAAGCCGGTGCTGGCCAGCAGGAAGGCGCCAGTGCAAATACTGGCCACTTCGGCTCCGTTTTTATAGTGCCTGAGTATCCAGTCGCTGAGCGGTTGGTTGGCGCGGATGCCTTCCCGGAAATTGTGATTCAGCGAGGGAATGATCACCAGGTCGGTTTTGCTGATGTCGGCAATGTCGGTGTGTGGTTTTACGGAAAACAGTCCGCCGGCATAGTCTACGGTTTCGGTGATACCTGCCAGCTGGATATGAAACACAGGCTCGTTTCCCTTCGCTGACCAAAGCGCATTGGCCCGCGAAAAGATCTTATACGGCCCGACAATGCTGCTCAGGTTGTTGTCTTCTCCCACAGGAACAAGGATGGTAAGGTGTTTCATGCCGTTTGTTTCGGCAAAGATAGGTGACGGCGCTGTCCAAATCAACCCGTGAGATTGTCTGATTTACAACCTTCGGGGTATTGATCCGGACTGTACATTTGCTTCATCTTTTAACCCATTCAACATGATCGCAACAACTACGACTGCCACAGATATTGCCATTAAAATGCTTTTCGACCGCTGGAATGCGTCGATGAAAAACTGTACTATTTTACTTGAATCTTTGTCTAACGAAGCTTTGGAACGAGAGATCGCTCCGGGCAAAAACCGCGGTATTTACCTGCTCGGTCATCTCATTGCCGTGCACGATGATATGCTGCCGCTGCTGGATATGGGCGGACATCGTTATCCGCAGTTACAGGAACCTTTCCTGAAATCTGCCGATCGGGTGGTGGCTGAGATCCCATCTGTAAGTGATCTACGTGCGATGTGGGCGGAACAGTGTGAAGAACTCCGACAAAAGTTTGCAGCGCTTACCCCGGAACAATGGTTCGAAAAGCACACAGCGGTTTCGGCTGAAGATTTTGCAAATGAGCCAAACCGGAATAAGCTGAATATTATTCTGACCAGGACGACGCACTTGGCTTATCACACCGGGCAGTTGGTGCTTTTAAAATAATTTAGGAACTGTTTGTAGAAAAGGTGGTAGAATTATTTTAACCACAGAGGCACAGAGTTTTCCACGGAGGACTCAGAGATCTCTGCGTCAACCTCTGAGACTCTGTGGTTAAATGACCATCGAATTACTTATAAAATGATATACTATGTCAAATACCAATTTTACAACAACACTTGTCGTTCCCAACTCCCCGTCTGAAGTCTACACCGCCATCAACAACGTTGGCGCGTGGTGGCAAGGAGAAATAACAGGAAAAACCCACAATGTGGGCGATGTATTCGACTACCGCATGAAGACGTTTCACTTTTCAAAACAGAAAGTAACCGAACTTATCCCAGACAAGCGGGTAGTGTGGGAAGTGACCGACAGCGAACTGAGTTTCACCTCCAAAAAAGACGAGTGGACCGGAACGCAGATAATCTTCGAGATTGCCGAGGTGCCTGAAGGAACCCAACTCATCTTTACCCACAAGGGATTAGTACCTGCATTCGAATGCTACGGCGGCTGCTCAAATGGCTGGGAAATGCTGATACAGGAGAGCCTGGCGAGTCTGATCACCAGCGGAAAAGGTGTGGAGGTGTTCTGATCTGGTCTGTTTGACCACATCACCACTAAACCACCACTTATCCTTGCACCATAACCATCCGGCAAATACCTTTGCAAGCGATGCAGACCACTTCAAGAAAATGCCCGAATTGCGGTACCTGGAACACCGATACCGATCATTGCGAAAGCTGTGATCATTTGCTGAATTACCAGGTAAAACTGGTACAGGAACAGGAACAACGCGAACAGGATTGGCGTGAACGTGAGAAGGATAAGATGGACCTTTACCTGGCCCGTTTTAGAAATTCGCGCTATTGGCCGGTCAAGGTGGTCTATTACATTCTGTATTCGGTGTGGTTCCTGCTTTTTACCATCGTGTCCTTCCTTGCATTTGTTGTGCTAAGTCATCCGGGGTGAGCAAAAAACTGGTCTTTATTGTAAGCTGTACGTTGGTATACGGAGTGGCTCTGCTGGGAAAATTTCGATACCTGCCGCTGCCTTCGTTCATTGTGGCTAACCTGGCTGATTTTCTTTGTCTGCCGCTGATGTTATCCTTCTCTCTACTGCTTATCAGGAAAATAAAAAACGAACCCGGACTGAATCTTTCTCCAGCCATGATCGGTGCGGTTTTTCTGTATATCTCGGTGGTCTTTGAGTGGCTGCTCCCTATGTATTCATCCAAGTATACGCGTGACTTACTGGATGTGCTGGCCTATGGCGCCGGAGGGGTGTGCTGGGGAATAATTCAGAAGAGAATTTTCGGTATCTGAAAATTTTAACCGCCGAGGCGCGGAGGTTAACGCAGAGGGCGCAGAGGGATCGATTTCCCTTTGCGCCCTTTGCGGTTAACTAAAAACTCACCCTCTTTTCTCTGGCAGCGTATATTTCCGCCCGGCGTTCACTTTCTTCAAATGATCCATTAACGGAGCGAAGTAATCCAGCATCGGTTTGGCGGTAAGCTCAGAGCCGGTCTTTTCCTTGAGCAGGGTTCTCCAGTCGCCGACACCGCCTGATTGCATGATTCCGGAGATGAACTGACCAATCTGCTTGTTGCCGTAATAGTTGGTATTGTGCGGATCCTGCTTCAGGATCTTCTTCGCGATGTGGTCGTGAAACTGGAACTGCAGCACGGTAGACAGCGCATAATCATAGTACTGTGCAGGGTCATCAATGATGTGCGTTTTGGTAGCAGCATCGCAGAACTTCTCGCCGCGGCTGTAAGGCGCAACAATTCCCTGTTCCTTTTGCACGATCTCCCACCAGCGCTGGTTGAATTTGTCGGCAGGGAGGTTCTTGGCGTACAGTTCATATTCAAATTCACTCATGGTTCCGGCCTGCCAATTCAGCGCTACGATGTAACGCAGGGCTTCAGATAGCAGGGTCTGGATCTCGTCAGATTTGGTATCAGCAGCGATCAGTCCGCGGCCGGCAAGGAAGGGTTTCTGCATCGCAGCCATTCCGAATAGCGTGCCCAGTGCCTCGTGGTAAGCCCTGTTGGCTCCTTCGCGCATCACGTAAGGAATTTCGGGGTTGCTGTACGACAGGTAATAGTAAATGTGACCCAGTTCGTGGTGCGTGGTCTCGTACCATTCGCCGTTAGGCGTTACGCTCATCAATGAACGCACGTCTTTGTCCAGGTCCATGTGCCAGGCCGAAGCGTGGTCGTTTTTCTTGTATCCCGCGCCCGCCGGAACAGGGTAGAGGTCGGACTTGTCGTGGAATACCTGCGGCAGTTTCGGGAAGCCCATGCTTACGTAATAGTCTTCAGCAGCTTTCACGATCCACTTGTCATCGTATTTCCGGGCTTTGATAATGCTATCAAGATCAACACCTTCAACGGTTACTAATGCGCTCCAGTCTTGTCCCCATTGGTTCGGGAGCCAGTGTGCCGGAAGATAGTCTGGTACATTCTTGCTTTTGTAGCGGCTCGCCAGTTCGTAACGCGCCCAGGTGTGTAGCTCTCGGTATAGCGGATAAATCTCTACGTTGATCTTTCGGAGTTGTGCCATCATTTCATCGGCACTCATGCCGTAATCGGCAACCTGGTAACTGAAGTAATCTGCGAAATCCAGTCCCTGTACGGTTTTGTTGCGCAGTTCGCGGAGTTGTTCGAGCGATCCGTGCAGATCGGCACCAACCGACTTGGCGCATTCCCACGCTTTTAAGCGCTTGTTGGTATCGCGCTCGGTGGCCAGTATGTCGCCGATTTCGTTTTTGCTTACCGATTTTCCATTCAGGGTGTAATTAAAGCCGTACAGTTTCTGCGTTGCCTCGGTTTCTACCTTGATCTTCTGCGCCACAATGTCTTTCACTGTTTCGGGACTGCCGCCGGCGAAGTACATGATGTGTTCGAACTGCTCGGCCTGCAGTGGAGTAAGCTGGTCCTTCGATTTCAGGAATTCCTTCGCCTTGCTAATATTCTGAGCGCTTCCCAGGAAGGAGGCGATCTTCCGGTTGGCTTCTTCAGCCAGCAATCCGGTTACGGTGTCGCCGGGTACAATGCGGGTCAGGAGTTTCCACTGGGCTTCGTTGGCTTCGGTAGATAACTGGCGGTATTGATTGTTGTAAGCTACCAGGAACGAATCTGCCTGTAGTACCAGGTCGGCGTTTTGCTGGTTGCCGGTGCCGGTGTTGCACATGCTGAAAACCAGCGGTGCAGATAAGCAGGCGAGGAGTGTTTTTGTTTTCATTTAATAAGGGGTTTAGTAGAAGGTTGTTTTTTTAACCGCAAAGGGCACGGAGGTAGGCGCAGAGGACGCGGAGCTTTGCGGTTAAAGAATTATGAATTATCTCCGTCGAGCCATCCGCCCAATCCGCCGAGGATGGAACCTTCTTCCCTGCGTCCGCCGCCGGCGCGTGGTGCTGAAGCGATGATACGGTCTGCAAGTCGTGAGAAAGGAAGTGACTGGATCCACACGATCCCTGGTCCGCGGAGGGTAGCGAAGAATACGCCTTCACCGCCAAATAGTGTGTTTTTTATACCTCCGACAAACTGGATATCGTAATCTACACCACCCGTAAACGCTACGATACAACCGGTATCAACCTTTAGCAGTTCGCCGGGCATAAGTGTTTTCTTGATGATGTTTCCGCTCGCGTGAACGAAAGCCATGCCGTCGCCTTCCAGTTTTTGCATAATGAAACCTTCGCCACCGAAGAACCCTGCACCAAGCTTGCGCTGGAATTCGATGCCCATGCTTACGCCTTTGGCAGCGCAGAGGAAAGCGTCTTTCTGACAGATCACTTTGTTGTTCATTTCACTCAAATCCATCGCGATGATCTTTCCCGGGTAAGGAGCTGCAAAACTCACGCGTTTTTTGCCCTGGCCTACGTTTGTGTAGGTGGTCATAAACAGGCTCTCTCCGGTAAGTACGCGTTTTCCGGCGCTTACCAGTTTGCCGAGAAATCCCTGGCTTTGCTGGGATCCGTCGCCGAAAATGGTGTTCATTTCGATCCCGTCGTGCATGTACATAAAGCTGCCGGCTTCGGCAACAACGGTTTCCTGCGGATCGAGTTCGATCTCCACGCTTTGCATTTCTTCTCCGTGGATCTGGTAGTCTATTTCGTGGGCGTTCATAGTATATATTGTTTGTGGTTAGTTGGGGAGGTTCCTCGCTGCGCTCGGAATGACATTTTTTTTCGGAGTGACAATTTAGCGAACTAAATAAAAAGTGTCATTTCAATAATAAGAAGTGTCATTTCGAGCGTAGCGAGAAACCTATTCAATAGTTTTATTAGATGAAATGGCCTTCTCTCCGGCAATGGCCTTCGCTGCCAATCCCTGGAAATCTGCGCCGGATGGATTCTGGAATACGCTCAGGTCGAAGAAGCTGACTGCGGCCAGCACGTGATCGAAAATATCGGCCACCACATCTTCGTAATTCTCCCATTTTTTTTCTTTGCTGAAGGCGTAGATCTCAAGTGGTAAGCCGGTTTCAGTAGGAGGGAGGTGGCGTACCATCGTGTCCATACGGGTGTTGAGCTTGCTGTTGGATTTGAGGTAGAGTTCCAGGTACTTCCGGAATACACCGATGTTCGTGAGGCTCAGTCCGTTGATAGGGAGTTCTTTGTGAACCACGCTTTTCTCGTTGTGCGCAGCCAGTTCCATCTGTTTCTTATCAATGTATGGCTGTATCAGGTCGATCTTCCTGAACTTTTCGAGCATCTCCGGCGTACAGAATTTTACACTGTTCTTATTGATCTTGATCGCACGCTTCACCCGGCGGCCTTCACTTTCCTGCATACCGCGCCAGTTTTTAAAGCTGTCGGAAATAAAGGCATAAGTCGGGATGGTGGTAATGGTAAGGTCGAAGTTCTGCACCTTGATCGTCGCCAGGTTGATCTCGATCACATCACCATCGGCGCCGTATTTATCCATCGTAACCCAGTCGCCGCGACGCACCATGTCGTTGGCCGACAGCTGGATACTGGCCACAAAACCGAGTATCGTATCCTTAAAGATTAACAGCAATACGGCTGAAGCGGCACCCATCGCCCCAAGAAAATACAACGGATTTTTCCCCATCAGTTCGGAGATGATCAGGATACCGCCTACGAAGTAGATCACAATCTTGCTAACCTGTATGTAACTGTTGATGGGCTTGTCGCGCAGGCTCTCTCTGGTGTATAGCACCTCTTTAACGCTATTCAGGAATGCAGAGAAAAGTGAGATAAATACCCCGATCAGGTAAGCGTTTATCAGCAAATTCACCCGGTGCTGTGCTTTCGTAAAATCTTCAAGGATCAGTCCCGAACTCAGATCCATCAGGATAGCCGGAAGCAGGTAGGCAACGTTGTTGAACACCCCGTTGCGGATCATCGCATCGTCCCAGATGGTTTCGGTCTTGGCAGCTATTTTAACCGCAACCGAAGTAATGATCTTACGGGCAATGGCTACGAGGATCACCCAGGCCACGACCAGTCCAACGAGGTAAATCCCCAGGCGCACCCATTCGGCGGTATGACCGGTAATGGCGAAGGTGCTGGAGAGCCATTCTTTTATTGCATCAAATCTTTTCATCGCAGGGGGGGTAGTCAAAAATCGGACTACAGCAAAAATAGAAGAGTGTGGCAGAGATGAGGGATTTTAAGTGAATTTTTAATTAGCTGGGCTTGTCGAAGGCTGGAGGCTGAGCCCGTCGAAGCCTGGAGCCTGAGCTTGTCGAAGGCGGTTACCGGGGTTAGGTGGCTTCGACAAGCTCAGCCACCGCTCGACATAAGCTCAGCCACCGCTCGACTTAAGCTCAGCCACCGCTCGGTACAAGCTCAGCCACCGCCCGGAACAAGCTCCAGCCACCATGCGCGACACAAAATCTTCCACACGAGATATGGCGTAATACTTTTAGTCGGTAAAATATTCCCCGTATTTACGTTAGCGGGATAAAAATCACCTGTCATTCCAATGTCTTGTTATGTTTAACTGGTTGATATGTAGTGAGCTATGTGTATTTAGTTGAATTTTCAATAAACGGTATCCAAATTGAAATGACCGTGTAAACAAGTTCTGTGAGTACAACTCAATTGATAGGAATAGGTGCCAGTGTTTTTACGGCAACGTCACTGCTTCCGCAGCTGTACAAACTTTGCAAAGAAAAGCAGGGACAGGATATGTCGATCTTCACCTTACTGATCCTGTTTGTAGGACTTTCCTTATGGACGTGGTACGGGTACCTGATCAAGGATTGGATCTTAGTCTGTTCGAATGCTTTTTCGCTTATCGTAAACATTGCCATTACCGTTCTCAGTTTCAAATACAAAAACCAATCGTCATGAAAACTCAACTACTCTCCGCATTTCTCCTCACTTTCATCTTTTTCCTTACCAGCTGCGAAGTCATTGGCGGCATTTTTAAAGCCGGCGTATGGGTTGGTGTAGTGGTCGTAGTCGGCATACTGGCCCTTGTCGGTGTATTGATCGGTAAGTCAAAAAAATAACGGCATGCAGCACCGCAAAAAACCGGTCTGCATCTATGTGGACAACTCCAATATTTATATCGGGGGACAGGAAGCTGCCAAAAACCGGCAGGAAGACAGCATGCAATTCCGCATCAACTTCAGTCATTTTCTTTACCTGGTAACAGGCGGCGATCTTGAGTTCGAGGAGTTGGTTTGGGCCGGAAGCGGTCCGCACGACATTGAGGACATCTTCGAAAGCATGACCAAACGAGGCATCGACCTGCACATCATCCCGCGTTCTGAAACCGGCGAGCACGAAACTGTTGACGAAGCCATACAGCTCTGTATGTACCGCCATCACCGGAAATACCGGAACTCGCCTGGAACGATCGTGTTATGTACCGGAGATGGAAAGGGATATCACGAAGAAAAAGGTTTCCTCTACGATGTGACCGGATTTATTGAAGATGGCTGGGACCTGGCGTTATACAGCTGGGACGCGAACTGCCATCACCAGTTAAAGGACTTCGCGATCAAACACGGACATTACGTGAAACTCGAAGATCATTACGAATCCATCACTTTTATCAAGTCTGGCAGAAATGCGAAACCGGTTGAGCTGCATCCAGCCAGGAAGCAACGGAAGCCTGCTGCTCAAAGATCGAAAGGATTAGCCACTGGCGGTAGTAACAAACCGGCGATGTAAGTCTTGGCATCGTTCAGCTTTCCTTCGCTGATCATCTGCTGAAATTCATGGACCGGGATTTCAAGCACTTCGATCTGTTCATTTTCAGATGCTAATCCGCCGCCTTCGGTGATCTTATCGGCACCGG
>JAZKEZ010000085.1:16937-26927 GCA_040386675.1 Bacteroidota bacterium
AAATGTAGAATCGCTCTGAAGTGTAGCCCGGTGACGAGAAGCAGCTCACCAGCAACTTGATGTTGTCTTTCCGGATACGATAGCCAACTTCTTCCTCTACCTCACGAATGGCCGCATCAACCGGTTCTTCACCCTCATCGATCTTTCCTGCAACGATCTCGATAATGTCTTCTGTAACCTTCGTAGAAGTGGGATATCGAAACTGCCGGGTGAGGATCACTGTCTGGGTATCTGTTCGATAAATCAAAACAGCCGACGCATCCTGGCGATTGATACGCAGCCGGGAGAAGGTATTTCCCTTTTCATCTTCAAGATTTGCTTTCTCGATGATGAGCTTGTCGTTGAAGACGATTTCCTGGTTGATTATCCTGGGCATGGGTTAATGATGGTTGAGGTGAAATGGAAATGTAGTATTTATCATGAAGTTAGTCATTACAAATTCAAAATTCCAAATTTCAAATTGGTCCACCCATAAGCGGTTACCTTGAAATTTGACGATTGTTTTAACCACAGAGGCGCAGAGTATTTTCACGGAGAACTCAGAGTATTACTCCGAGACCTCTGAGTTGACCTCTGAGACTCTGCGGTTAAGAACGCGGAACAATATAGTATACCGTATATTTGAATCATTCATGCCGAAACTCTACTTCACCAACACCCGCACCGCTGATCTGCCGCTGCACTACGGACACGTTCCGCCGTGGCTGGCCGAGCGCATGAGTAAACTGGGTGGTGCGATACTGGAATCGGTGATGCTGGAGTACGGTAGACCGGAGGTGCTGAAGCGACTGAGCGATCCGTTCTGGTTCCAGGCCCTGGGCTGCGTACTCGGTATGGACTGGCATTCTTCGGGAATTACCACTTCGGTAATGGGCGCGTTGAAGAAATCCATCAACCCGAGATTCAACGACCTTGGCATTTACATTGCCGGCGGAAAAGGGAAGTACTCCCGTCAAACGCCTTCGGAACTCATCAATTTTTCCAATCGGACAGGACTGAACGGCAACGAACTGGTAAATGCCAGTAAACTCACTGCTAAAGTCGATAACAATGCGATACAGGACGGTTTCCAGATCTACCTGCACACCTTCGTGGTAAGCAAAGAAGGCGAGTGGACCGTGGTACAGCAGGGCATGAACGATGCCAGCGGAATGGCACGCCGCTATCACTGGCATTCTGCCGATGTAAAATCATATGTAGAAGATCCGCACACTTTTATTTACGGCCGCAACCAGGGCCAGATCCTCAACCTGACCGATCGCTCTGCATCAGGCTCTAAAGACGCCATGATCGGTATTACCAAAGAAGATCCGGGTAAGATGATCAGTGAGATCCAGCGGCTTATTATGCCGATGCACCACGATGTAAGGGTAAAAGACGTGAACCTCAAGCGCCTCGGTCCGGTGCTCGCATTGGCCCATGAAAGCGACCTGCGGAATTTCGAATCGCTGCTGATGCTGGAAGGCGTTGGTCCACGGGCCATTCAATCGCTCGCATTGGTAAGTGAAGTGATACACGGGACTCCTTCGCGCTTCAACGACCCGGCGCGGTTTTCATTCGCCCATGGCGGCAAAGATGGTCATCCGTTCCCGGTGCCGACCCAGGTGTATGATCAAACCATTGCTGTGCTGCAAACCGCGGTAGAGAAAGCAAAAATCGGAGATACGGATAAAGTGGAGGCGATTAAAAACCTAAGCATCATTGCACAACGCATGGAGCAGGATTTTGTGGAGGATGAACGGCTTTTTGACCAGGTGATCAAACAGGAACGGGAGAATTCGTGGAAGTACGGAGGGAAGACGGTGTTTGGGGATGAGAAGCCGCCGACGGGGCAGTTGGGGTTGTTTGATTGAATGGTTATTTTAACCACAGAGGCACAGAGTTTTTTCACGGAGGGCTCAGAGAATTGCTCAGAGATCTCTGCGATGACCTCTGCGACTCTGCGGTTAAAACTGGCATAAATTTAGTTTGTGACATAACATGAACACCACCTCCTTCCACATCGGTTGTTCGGGTTATTACTACGGTTACTGGAAAGACCGTTTCTACCCGAAAGGCATGAAGCCCGCGCAATGGCTCGAGTACTACAGTTCGGTATTTGATACCGTGGAGCTCAATGCTCCGTTTTACCGGATCCCGCAGAAAAAGGCATTGCAGCGCTATGCTCAGCAAACGCCTGATGCATTTAAGTTTGCGGTAAAGATGAACAAAGGCATCACCCACCTGGCACGGATGAAGGATGTGCAGGAGCGGGTGCTGGAATTCCAGGACATTCTTACCGACGGACTGGGTTCCAAACTAAGTTTCTGCCTGTTCCAGCTTCCGGGAAGTTTCAGGTACAGCGAAGAAAACCTGGAGCGGATACTGGAAAATGTTCCCCACTTTCCGCACAATGTGGTAGAATTCAGACACGAAAGCTGGTGGAATCCTAAGGTGTATGAAGCCCTGCGATCAGCCAACATCACTTTCTGCAATGTGGATTACCCCGGACTGAATACCCCGTTTCAACTCACCAGTTCCTTTTCTTACCTGCGACTGCACGGTTCGCCGGAGCTTTTCAAATCGGCATACAGCACCGAACAGCTGAGTGATTTCCTCACGCGGATTCCTGCCGGAGCCGAAGGTCACTCGATATATTGCAACAACACTTATTACGAAGCGGGTTACCAGAACGCCGCCGAACTGGTTGAATTAAGTAAAGCGCTGCACCATGCCTGAAGGTCCTTCGATTGTTATTCTCCGCGAATTGCTGGTGCCTTTTGAACACAGGCGCGTGACCGCAGCTTCGGGTACCGCCAAGATCGATATGGGCCGGCTGAAAGGGAAGACCATCCAGGCTTTTCGCAGTCATGGAAAGCATACGCTGATCTGTTTCAACGACTTTTTTATCCGCATTCACCTGCTGATGTTCGGCAGTTACCTCATCAACGAAAAAAAGAATGTTGCAGAGAAACTGCACCTTCAATTGGGAAAAGATGAAGTGAATTTTTACACCTGTCACGTCAAACTGATGGAAGGGAAACCTGAAGATCACTATGATTTTGAACGTGATGTGATGAACAAGGATTGGTCAGCGGCAAAAGCAAAAAAAAGCCTGAAGGAAGAACCCGCGGAACTGATCTGCGACGAATTGCTGAACCAGGAGATTTTTGCGGGTGTGGGCAACATCATAAAAAACGAAGTGTTGTTCCGCACGAAACTTCATCCACTCAATAAAATAGAAAACATTCCCGGGGCGAAACTTACGGCCATCATTAAGGAAGCCAGAGAGTACAGTTTTGATTTTCTCAAGTGGAAGAAAGACAATACCTTAAGTAAACACTGGGAGGCACATAAACAAAAGATTTGCCCGAGGTGCGACATTCCTTTCCATAAAACCTATCCGGGTAAGAGCAAGCGCAGAACGTATTACTGCAACAATTGCCAGGAATTATACCCACCCGCATGAAGTCATTTTTCCTCTTTATCACTGCCGTTTTTTCGGCCACAATTTTTGTCAACGCGCAGTCAGACACCATCAATTCCCGCTTTAGCATACATGCACAGGCAACACTGGTAACCCAGTTCAAGCCGCCGTTTGACTCGTCGTATTCAGGTGAAAACAGCCTGCGCTTCTATCGCGAGCAGAAGACTTCCCTGACCGCAACCCTCTACCTCGGAGCGCGATTGTGGAGAGGCGCTACGGCAATTGTAAATCCTGAAGTGGCTGCCGGCGGCGGACTCAGTCAGGCAAAAGGAGTGGCCTCCGCGCTGAATGGTGAAACATTCCTGGCCGGTTCGCCGGTACCGGCTCCTTATCTTGCCAGGTTTTATCTTACGCAACGGTTTTCTTTTGATAAGCAAAACGAATACGTGGCGGATGATGAGAATCAGCCGGCTGATCAGGTTCCATTGAGGTATTTGTCGGTTACGGTTTTTTTGACCAGAACACCTTCAGTCATGATGCCCGCACGCAATTCCTGAGTTGGGGAATGATGTCGGCCGGGGCATGGGATTATGCATCGAATATGCGCGGATATGCTCCATCCGCGGTAGTTGAGTGGATCACTCCGGGTTACGAATTGCGCGGTGCATTGTCGCTGGTACCGGAAGAAGCCAACGGCAATAAAATCAATTACCAGGTCTGGAAATCGAATTCGGTATCGCTGGAGGCGGTGAAAAACCTGGAGTTTGGTGAACGAAGCGGCGCAGTGCGGCTCTTAGGATATTTCAATACCATCGGCATGGGAAATTACGATGCCAGTGTAGCGCTGTCTCCAAGCGACCCGGATATCACCGCAACGAGGCAAAACGGACGTACAAAGTATGGCGCCGGACTGAATATCGAGCAGGAACTTACCTCAGATCTTGGGGTATTTGCGCGTGGAAGTATCAACGACGGACAAAATGAAACCTGGGAATTTACCGAGATCGATCAGAGCGTGTGTGTCGGTGTTTCACTAAAGGGAAATCCGTGGCACCGTCCGCTGGATACGTTCGGCGTGGCCAATGTCAACTCGGGTTTATCGCATGCGCACCGTCGCTACCTGCAACACGGAGGCGAAGGTTTTATGCTCGGCGATGGCAACCTGAACTATGCACCGGAGCATTTGTGGGAAACGTACTATTCTGCGGGCTTAACTTCTGCGGTATCCGTAAGCCTGGCGTACCAGTACCTCACCAACCCGGGATACAACAAAGACCAGCATGGCCCGGTGAATGTGTTTTCGGTGAGGGTGCATGCAGAGATATAATTTCAGGTTTCAAATTCTAGATTTCAAGTTTCTCCTTATGGGTGGATAACTTGAAATCTGGAATCTGGAATTTGAAATTATCTGTAGATCGTAATCGATCCCTGCTGGGTAATTTTCTTACCGTAAATGTCTACTGCCTTTATCGCGATGATGTAGTTACCGGCGTTGCACGGACCATCGGCATAGGTACCATTCCAGGTGCGCTGATTCTCATTCATGCTGGCAATTTTCTGTCCCCAACGGTTGAATACTTCTGCGGTAAACTGAACAATGTTGTTGCATTTGATCTCGAAATAATCGTTCACGCCATCGTTGTTCGGGGTAAATGAACCGGGGAAGTAAATATCGGTTCCGGCGGCAACACGGATGTATTTCTGATCGTAACGGAAGTACTCGGTCGAGTCTGCACAACCTACCTCGTTCCACACGATGAGTTTGGCACTGAATGTACCGCTGTCCATGTAAGTGTAAGCCGGTGAAAAGCGGGTAGAGGTGTCGCCTGTGCCAAATTTCCAAAGCTGTGAAACACTGCCAATGCTGTTGTTGTGGAACACCACGGTAAGCGGCGCTTCTCCCGTTTCCGGGCTCACATCAAATATGGCCTGCGGTCCGAGGTTGTTTACAATGGTAAACGTCTCGGTGTACGTACAGCCGTTGCGGTCTGTCACCTCGATCGGGTAATCGCCTGCAGCAAGGTTTTCTACGGTGTCGCCATCGTAAGCTACAATACTGTTCTTAATGAAGTAGGTGTATGGTGCTGTTCCGCCTTCGGCCTGCAGGTTCTCAAGTTTCCCGTCTTTCCTGAAACAGTTTTCATCCACAATGGTGGCGAAAATATCAATCGGAACACCAAGTCCGGGAACCTCGCCCGATTGCCGTTGTACGCAACCCGCAATGTCACGGATGTAGAATACCAGCGGTCCGGCCGATAATCCGGTGAACTGGATGCCATCGGTATAGCTGGCTCCATCCAGTGAATAAGAATAAGACGGACTGCCGCCAAAAGTCTGAAGGATGGTCATTTTTCCGTTTGGCTGATCACACAGCGCAGTATCGTAAGCAACGGTTGCAGAATCAGGTCCGGCAATATCGGTAAGGATAAAAGGCTGCTCCGTTACACAGTTGCGCTGATCGCGGATGATGAGTACGTGCTGACCGGCACCCAGATTCGTAAACAAATCCCTGCCCGGATCGGTTACAGAACCGATAGTAAGAATATACGGATCAGTACCGCCCGTAATGGATTGTCTGCTCACCTTTACTGAACCATCTTCCTGGCCGCAATGCGGACGGATGGAATCAAGCCTGGCGAAATTCGGTCCGCCGATGGATCTTACCACAACCGGAGTCCTGCTACTGTCGCGGCAACCGTTCTGGTCTTGGACGATCACGGTGTAAGTTCCTGATTGAACGCGGGTAAAGGTGGTTGCCGACTGGAAGCTGGTTCCGCCATTTATGCTGTAACGGAAAGGTCTTGCAGTTCCCGAATCGCCGGTGATGATGATCTTACCGGTATTTTTCAGACAGGTATCGTCTTCGGTAATTACGGTAAGGTTAGACGGTCCGGGAATGTTCTGAACCACGAAAGCCGGAGCAGGAGTGGTACATCCGTTCGAGTCTTTTACTACCGGCGTATAGGTTCCGGCGGTAAGACCTGTAAATGATTTTGAAGACTGGTAAGTGGTACCGTTATCTACCGAATACTGGAACGGCCCGTTACCAATCACGCTTCCAAATGCGAATGTGCCCTGGTTTCCTCCGCAAAAAGCAGGAGAAGGAGCCATAACAGCTACGGTAGGAGCAGCCTGGTCGCTGAGGTCGACAGTAACCGGAACGGAAAGCATACAGTTGTTCGCATCTTTCACATTCAGCCTGTAACGGCCTTCTCCAAGGTTATCGAACCTGCTTACAGAAACGTAGCTGCTGTCATCCATCGAATAGGTGAACGGACCGGTTCCGCCAAAGGCACCATTGAATATAATGGAACCGTTTTCCTGCGAACAGGTCGGGTTGCGAACCGTAGTGCTGATACCTGTTGGACCGCTGGCCTGGGTGATGGTAAATGTGCGGCTGGTAGTACACCCGTTCTCATCTTTTACGGTTATGGTATGGGTGCCGGCAGCAAGTCCGGTGTACAGCTCAGACGGCGAATACGCCGATCCATCCAGACTGTACTGGTAGGTAATGGGTCTACTCGGATAAACTGCTCTAATGGTAAGTGATCCGGTTGATCCTGAACATCCGGTTTCTGTGGTCACGATCGACATAGAGTCGGGAGCTGCACGGTCGCTAATAAAGAACGGACGTGTCAATACACAGTTATTTGAGTCTTTGATGCTCATGGTATGCGAGCCGGGACGAAGGTTGCGGAAATCGAAGTTGGACTGGTAATTCCCATTGTCTACAGCATAGCTGAACGGCGCTGTCCCTGAGAACGCATTGCCAAATGCCTGGCCATTGGACTGGCTGCAGGTGGACGAAACCACATCAACAAACATCGAATCAACAGGTCTGTGATAGTTTATCGTTGCGGGTATTACTAATGAGCAATGGTTTTTATCCCTCACTTCTACCTGGTAGGTACCGCTGTCTTGCGAAGCAAAAGTATTAGACGCCTGGTAGCTTCCTTCCTTAATACGGTAGGAATAAGGTTGTGTTCCACCGGCTACGTCGATAATCACCAGTTTACCGTTGTCCTGGTTACAGGTTTCGTCGGTCACCACTGTATTGAATGCCGTTACCGGAGCAAATCCGACGATGGTAATTCCCTTTTTGTATTCGCAGTTGGCCTCATCGGTAATGGTAATGGTATACGGTCCGGCAGGAAGCCCGGTAAAAGTTGGGGTGCTTACATTCCCGTTCCCGATGTTGTAGCGGTACGGAAGACTTCCGCCTGTTACGCTGTTGATGGTAATCGACCCGTTCTGTTTGCCACATGAATCGGCGGTAAGGGTTTCTTTGATGCCATTCGGACCCGATGTAGATCCTACAACTGCGGTAGTGTCGTATACACAGCCGTTGGCGTCCAGCACATAAAGGTTATAACTTCCTGATCCCAGTGGCGAGAAGGTTCCCGATGTCTGGTAATCTACTCCGTTGGTACTGTATTTATAAGGTGCTTTTCCACCTGTCACGTTGCTTACGGTAACCGAACCGATCGGGTTTCCGCAGCCTGAAGGTACAGTGGTGAATGACACCCGCTCTGCACCTGCTGTGGTACCGGGGCTTTCTAATGTATCTATTGTACAGCCTTTGCTGTCGCGTACCGTGATTCGTATGCGCTGATCGTCAAGACCAGAAAAGGTATTGGATGATTGGTACGAAACTCCGCCGTTTTTACTGTATTCGTAAGGTGCTGTACCTCCGCCAACGCTGCGTACGGTAATGCTTCCGTTTGCCGAGTCGCATCCGCGAGGGGTAAGCAGGAAATTGATGGCCTTCGGCGGCTCGCTCATGGTTACGGTGGCAAGAGCTGTGTCTTTGCATCCGTTGGCATCTGTTGCGATAACCCTGTAATTGGTTGCTACAACCGGGGAAACGGTGATGCTGGTGGTTGTTTCATTTCCGGGGAGCCACTTGTAGCTGGTACCACCGGTTGCACTGAGGGTGGTCGGATATCCGCCCGGACAAACCTTGAGATCGCCGGTGATCTGCGCGTCAGGCAGCGGATTTACCACTACGGTAATCGAACTGTCTTTCACACAAGTGGTAGTCGTGTTGGTCACCTTTACGCTGTAGCTTGTGGTTGCTGCCGGTGATGCCTTAGGGTTGGCAACGCTTGCAGAACTAAGGCCGGTGGCCGGGGTCCATGCATACACATTGCCTCCGCCTGCGGTAAGCCGAACCGAATCTTTCTGGCAGATGGGCTGAATGGTCGCGAAAGTAACTGCAGGAAGTGCTTTTACAATCACCACTTTGGTGGTACTGTCCCTTGTTCCGGCTGTATCGGTAACTACCAGTTTTACATTGTAAGTTCCGGCTGCACTGAAGATGTGAGAAGGATGCTGGGTGGTTGAAACGGCTGTACCGTCGCCGAAATTCCATTTCCAGGAGGCAAGTCGGGTGCCGTTCACATAGGTAGTGTCTTTAAAAGCAGTTGGATTTCCAAGACACACGGTATCGTTGGTATACCCGGTAAGGATGACTTTGTCGAGCGGCTTGAGCGTTGGGCCAGCGGCCGAGTAGGAGTAGGCAACGGCAAGGCTCACACCGTATACATAGACCATGAAGTTGTCTCCGGTGCTGGTCGCCAGGTGAGATCCGGCTGCCATGGCAATGGTTTTGGTGAAAAAGCCCGAGGCTCCGATCGCTGTGAAACCGTTGTACGTGGTTCCGTCGATCACAATATTCGGGTTGGCACTTTTGGCCAGGATGTTCACTGCACTTGTAAAGCTCGGAAGACACACGAAAGGCGAGCTTTTGCCCCACTGTTCTTCGGGAACCAGGGTTACGAACGATGCATCACCCTGTCCACCGGTTGGAAGCGGGAAGTAGCACACGTTTCCTGAAGTGATGGCATATACCGCGATGTTTTTGTCGCTGGTTACGGTTGTTCCACCGCTGATCAGGTAGTCCATGTAATTCCCTTTGCCGGTAAGTGTCTGAACCGGGTAACCCGTAATGTTGAAGGTGGTTACTCCGGGAACGGTAGTCACAACTCGCAGGTACGAACTCTTGGCCTGCGACTGGGTTACATTTGATGGGTTCTTGAAATCGGAAGAGACATAAAATTTACCGAACGCTGAAGTAGGTGGTAAAAATTCGATGATCTGGTCGAGCGGACCGCATTTGGCATATCCGGCTTTACTTTCATCACCCGGGAAAGCCGCGCCGGCACTTCCGCTGAGTATGGCAATGGGTTTATCTGAAGTTACTTCGGTACCGGTAAGGTCGCCGAGCAATCCGGTAAGTGTGCTTTCCTGTCTGAAGGTTTCTCCGGCATTGAGGGTTACGGTCCAGGTTCCACCGGCTGTGCGGCCCGTTGCAGGCTTCCCGGCAGGGAGTTTGAATGTTACGGTGGTGTTATTTTCTGTGGCAATGGCCATAAAGCCAGCCGTTCCGTCGGGACACATGGTCAGGTAGGCCTTGCCAAGTCCGGAGGTCGGAATGCCAATGTAAGCACTGGCGCTGCCCACCACTCCGGATGAGCTTCCGTATACGGAAACCGGGTTGTTGGAAACCAGGTGAATTCCGGTCTTAGTAACCACGTTTACCGCGCAGTTCCCCATGGTTACACCGCCTGTACTTGCCGGAATGG
>JAZKEZ010000085.1:26937-36773 GCA_040386675.1 Bacteroidota bacterium
CTTATCACATTGGCGGCTACGTTTACGGTGGTGGTCCACACCGGGTTTGCGTTAGGAATGGTAAGGGTAACGGTGGTTGCAGTAGCAGCAGAAATGTGCAGCTCCATGGTACCGGCACTTCCGTTATTGGACATAAATCCCAACCAGAAATCTTTACCGGTATAGGCGTCTTGGGCAAATGTGTTTTGGAAACAGCAGATGAATAATGCGGCAATAATGCACAGGAACTTAGGTGTTACAGAGGGGGTAACCTTGATCATAACAGGGACAAATTGGATGTTTACACGCGCTTTCGTTGCCGAAATTACAGCTTAGACCGGAAATGGTGAAAGAGGTTGCCGGGAATTTGTCGATTAAAGTATATTTTCCACCGGTAGAAACCGAAAATGATCATTTAACCTTAATATTCTGAATAATCGCAGAGTCGCAGAGGTCAACGCAGAGATCTCTGAGGAAGTATCTGAGTCCTCCGTCAGAAAACTCTGTGCCTCTGTGGTTAACAGGTCACAAAGGGTTTACGCAAAGGACGCGAAAGGGATCATGCTGAATTTCTGGGCAACAGCCTCACCACATCAGCAGCTATTCCGGTTTCGCCGAGTTTTGGGAAGATGTTTTTTACGCTGTTGTCGTGCGACGGACCCACCTGGTCGGTCATGGCATCAATGGGAAAAGTGAGATTATACCCCAATTCGCTGGCAGCGCGCGCAGTTCCTTCAACGCCGACACTGGTAGAAATTCCTCCGAGTACAATGTTCGTGGTTCCAAAACCAAGCAATTCGCTGTGCAGATCGGTTTCGAAAAAGGCATTCCAGGTGTGTTTGGTGAGGTAAAGATCGCCGGGTTCGCTGCGCAGATCGGGATGGAGTTTTTTGAATCCGGTGATCCTGGCGCCGAGTTTCTGTACGCCGCGAAACAACTTGCTTTGTGCGACCATCGGTTTCTCTACACGGGCATTCCTCAACGGCATCGCAAACGGATCGACCGTAACAAATACAATCGGCAGACCTGCCTTGCGGAATGAACTGATCAGCAGGTTTGCATGCATAATCACCTGTTCTATCGGGTGTGCGGTTTCGTTTTTTAAAATTCCTTTCTGAAGATCGATCAGGATAAGGGCAGATTTTGGGTCGATGGCGGTGATCATGGGGTGGGGAGTTTGGGATTGGGGTGCAAAGACGGTGCCGGTAAAAGGGGGGGTTAAGGGGTTAAGGGGTTAAAGGGTTAAGAGTTTAGACGGTTGAGACGGTTAATAGAGGCAGATGGGTTATTAGAGTGAAAGAAATCATTCTAATGATCATTTAAACCTTTACCCATTAAACTATTACCCATTAAACCATTAACCATTTAACCCCTTAACCTCTTAACCTAACTCGCAGATGATTTCGCCCTGTTTGCAGAATACCAGCTCCGGTTGGCAGGTTCCCTTCAATACAGCCGTTGTCCTCGGATACTTTTGAGTCGTAATCAAACCAGTCATCATTATGTATTGTATTGAAACCGATTTGTTGTCGCATCGTTTTCCCGGGGGACAGCAGGTATTGAAGGGTGTGGCGCTGCAGGTGCCGGAAGGTGCTATTTATGGATTCCTCGGAGCGAACGGCGCCGGGAAGACAACTACTATACGCTTACTGCTCGGATTATTGAAAAAGCAGGAGGGAAGCATCCGCCTGTTCGGACAGGAACTCGAAGCTCACCGCATCAGTATTCTCAGGAAAGTAGGTGCGCTGATCGAAAGTCCGTCGATCTACTCACACCTTTCGGCCTCCGAAAACCTGCAGGTGCTCCAGAAAGTCTATGGTTGCAGTAAAAACAGGATCGGCGAAGTCCTCCGGCTTACCGGCCTGGCAGATACCGGGAAGAAAAGTGCCGGCAAATTCTCACTGGGGATGAAGCAGCGACTCAGCCTGGCCATGGCGCTCCTCAACGAACCCCGCTTACTCATTCTTGACGAACCCACCAACGGTCTCGATCCCGGCGGTATCATGGAAATGCGCGAACTGCTGAAAACCCTGAACCGGGAAAACGGGATTACGATACTGGTTTCCAGTCACCTGTTGAGCGAGATCGAGAAACTGGTGAGTCACCTCGGAATCATTAACAACGGGAAACTGATCTTCCAGGGAACCCTCGCCACACTTGCAGAGCAGCAGCACAGCGGGTTGGCGGTAGAGTGGTCGGTGAGCAACACCCAACAGGCACTTGCGTTGCTGGCTTCTTTGGGATTACAGCCGGTGGTGAAAAATGAACGCATATCGCTCGATCCGATGCCTGATTCCAAGATAGCTGCGATCAATAGAGACCTGGTGAGTAATGGTATTGATGTGTATGGTATACAAACGATTACCGGCGACCTGGAAACGACTTTTATGGAGCTAATCAGCTGATTTTTTTAACCACAGAGGCACAGAGGTCAACACGGAGATCGCTGAGGAAGTCTCTGTGCTCTCCGTGCCTGCCTCCGCGCCTCTGCGGTTAACCATCAATCACCACATCACCACATCATCTCATCATCTCATCACCACATCAACAAATCACCAAATCAACATGCACACCTTCACCTCCGCCTTCTCATCAGAATGGCTTAAAACCCGCCACAGCGCTGCTTCCTGGCTTGTACTTACCGGTGCCTTTTTCGTGCCGCTCATTACCCTGATCATCAGTTTCAACCAGGGAGATAATCTTCCCGGTTTTTACCAGCTGGCCGATTTCTGGGAACGCAGTTTTCTTTATCAATGGCAATCCGTAGGACCGTTTTTATTGCCGATGGGCGTCATCCTCGCCACCAGCCTCATTGCCCAGACCGAATTCCGCAACAACAGCTGGAAACTGGTGCATGTATTGCCGCAATCTTATGCGACCACTTATGCTGCAAAACTACTGGTGGTGCTGGTCATGATGCTGCAATTTTTCGTGCTGTTCAACATCGGCATTTACATCAGTTCACTGATTCCTGCACTGGTATTGAGTGATGTAGATCTTCCGGCAGAAAGTTATCCCTGGCAGTTGTTTTCGGCCCACAACCTGTATTTCTACCTCGACTGCCTCCCGATCATTGCCCTGCAGTTCATGCTCAGTCTGCGGTTCAGGAATTTCGTTGTCCCTGTGGGTGCCGGATTTGCCTGCATCATTGCTACCTTGTTTGCCGTAAAATGGAAATACGGTTACCTGCTGCCTTACAGCTATACCACGTTATATTACTTCGGAATGAACCAGGAAATTAAGACCAGTGCACCGGTAAGCTTTCACTGGTTTGCCGCGGGATACTTTGTATTGCTCACGGTGTTGAGTTATGTGTTGTATAGAACTGCCAGGGAGAAAGGTTGATTATGATTGTTGATGTGTTGAATCGTTGATTTGTTTATCCCTCGATTCAACCCATCAACAAATCAACAAATCAACAAATCACCAAATCAACGATTCAACAAGTAAACAAATCAACTGAATGAAACGCTCCATAATCCTCTTGCTCAACCTTACTTACTGGCTCATTTACTGCCTGTTGCTTGGCATTTTTTATGTGCTGCTGGCGGCTACGGTAGTAAAAACCGGTGCAGAGGTCCCTAATTTTGGGTTCGAGTGGCTCAAGCTGGTGCTCGGTCTTGCTGTAGTGCCGGGAGTTATTGGATTTTACAGCGGTTATTTGTGGCTGTATCCACGGTTCCTGGTAACCAGGCAGCTGGGTAAACTTGCTGTTTCCGGTGCGGGCATCAGCCTCTTAGCCAGCCTATCCGGTCTGGCGGTACTGCTGATCCTTTCTGAGGCCAGGATCTCATTCAGTTTTGATTACCAGCTGCTCATTATAATCGGTGTGATTGCCTTCATCACCTTGATCAATATCGTTATCGGACTGATGCTCAGGGGATTCATTACTTCTTACAACGATATCCGGCTTAAGGAAGAACTGGGACGGAAAAATCACCAGATGGAAATGGAACTCATTAAGGCACAGCTCGATCCGCATTTCCTGTTCAATACCATCAATAACATTGATATCCTGATTGGGATGGATACGGAAAAGGCGTCGCTCTTTTTACGGAAACTGTCTGATATTATGCGTTTTGTGTTGTATGAGGCAAAGACCGAACGCATTGCCCTGACGGCAGATATTGAGCACATGGGGAAGTATTTCGAATTACAGCAGATCAGGAGCAGCAATGCCGGTTATGCCGTTTTCGAAGTGAGCGGACCGGTGGAAGAGTGGAGCGTGCAACCGATGCTGTTCATGCCTTTTATAGAGAACGCCTTCAAACACACGGAGAACCGGCGGGAGAATGAAACCATACGCGTAGTGATCCGGGCGGGAGCGCAACTCGAATTTGAATGCCGGAACCGGTACGTTGAAAACACCACGAACGAGCTGACCTACGGCGGGTTAGGCATCGGCCTGATCCGCAAACGGCTGGAACTGCTATATCCGGATACGCATCAGCTGGAAATTACCCGTTTTGAAGGCATCTTTACCGTAAAATTATCCATCAGCAGATGAAGATCAGTTGTGTAATTGTAGAAGATGAGCCGCTGCCTGCGGAGCGACTCAGGGAATACATCTCCAAAATCCCTTACCTTGAACTTACCAGAGTGTTCGACAATGGGATGGATGCGCTGGTGTACCTGAAACTCCATCCGACAGAACTGTTATTCCTCGACATCAACCTCGGCGAACTTTCCGGGATACGGATGCTGGAAAACCATGCGCTGGCTACACACGTGATCCTCACCACCGCTTATCATGAGTTTGCACTAAAGGGTTACGAACTCAACGTATGCGATTACCTGTTGAAACCCTTTACGTTTGAGCGTTTCCTACAGGCAGTCGAGAAGGTGCGCGAACGGGAGGAGAAATCGGTAAAGCCTGAGAAACGATTCATCTTCCTGAAAACTGAACATCGCCTGGAAAAGGTAATGCTCAGTGAGATCAGGTACATTGAAGGGATGCGCGATTACCGAAGGGTGTTCACCACATCAAACCGCATCATGACGCTCAAAACCTTCCGCGAATTCGAGCAGGAATTACCGCCCGATGAGATCTGCCGCGTACACAAATCTTACATGGTCGCACTGGCCGCCATCAACGCGATAGAGAAAGACGAGATACGGATCGGGGAGAAGTACATCCCGATATCGGATACGTATAGGAAGGAGTTTTATGAAAGGGTGAGGTGAGTGTTTAACCCTTCGGTTGAGTTCCCTTAATCGACAAGACATATTTGTAAACGGCGTCCTTCTGTTCCTCAGATAATTCCGCACGGCTGGCCATGTCGTCTATGATCCCTCTCCAGTGTCCTTCGCTTCTTTTGTAGATGCCGTATGCCGCGTGACAATTGATGCATGCTCCGGCAGTATACAGGTTATACCCGTTGCTCAGTTCATCCATTGTGGTTTCAGGGAACTTTTCCTGGATGGCCGCCAGTTCAGGCAGACCCGGTGCGAAGACACCTTTGTCTGATTTCGTCGGGGTAAGCGGAGTCAATCCCGGAAGTGGCGCCACAACGGCGGGAGTAGCTGCTTCGTCTGCACTTTTAGACGGATCTGCTGTTTTTTTCATAGTACCGCAGGATGCGATGATGACAAGGGAAGTGGCGGCAAAAAAAACCGGGGCAAATTTCATGTTGTGAAGTTATTGGGGGTAAAGTTAGTGGATGAGGGGATCTCTCGCTGCGCTCGAGATGACGTGCTTAAAAAAAAACATTTATAAGAAGCACCGTCATCTCGAGCGAAGCGAGAGACCTATAAATTAACAACCATCTCCTTTCGGAGTAGCAAACATCGCTTTAGGCAAAAACTTCTTCGTTCCGATCTCGTTGTTATCGAGGTCGCGGTACCAGTAGTTGTTTACGTTTACCGCAATGTAGCACGAAGATTCGGTGATGATGGGCATGTATTTATCGGCTATTTCGCTGGGTTGCAGGTTGCCGTTGATGAACAGGTAACCGGCTTTTTTCTCCACAACAAATCCTTTCCCGGCATTTACCATTCCATCTGCAATGAGCCGGTCGGCGAGTTGTTTTTGCTCGGTTTCCCGGGTCTTTTTCTCTTTCAGGTAGCGCGCAACATCGTCGTTTACAGTAGTTACGGCTGCAGTTTTTGCATCCGGAGAACCGGCAAACGAGGGTGCGATCCAGATCACCGAGCAGGCTAGTGCGCCGACTACGGTTATTACAGCCAGTACACGACTGTAGGTAAAAGTGTTCTTCTTCATTTCCATGATGCGTTGAATTCGGTTAAACAATTGGTTAGATGATCCCGTGGCGGCCAATGCCAGTCCGGGGTGTGTTGCCGGCTGACTGGCCAGTGCAGCCAGTGCCGATGCATAAAACAAGGGTTCGTTGCTGTAAGAAAGTACCAGGTCGTCGCAGCAGTGTTCGCGTTCGGTGCGGATCACTTTAGAGATCAGCCAGACAAAGGGATTGAAGAACAACAGGGTTTCTACAATGGTTTGCAGGATGTTTACCAGGTAATCGTTGCGTTTGATGTGTGCCAGTTCGTGCAGGATAATGGTTTCGAGCTGTTCGGTGCTTAAGTGGGTGATGGCCGAGGCTGGGATCAGGATCATCGGCTTGAGGGAACCAATCAGTATAGGAACGTGGGCGCGCAGTGAGAAAACCAAATGCACGGGAGCACTGATGTTGAGTCGTTGCTTCAAAGTCTGAAGCAGCTCTTCCATCGCGTCAGTTACCGGGGAAATATCCTGTGAACGCAAGGCATTCAGGTTTTTCATCGCCGGGATCAGGCGGAACAGCATGGCCGCTAGTCCGGCGAGATACACCACCGAGATCCAGGGAAGAATCGACTTAAGTGAGGTAACCAGCGGATCGTACCAATGTGCGGTCACGGCTGGTGAACAACCTGTAGCTACTGCATCCCGCAGACTGGTTCCAGGCTCCGGGGTACAAACCGGAAGTTGTGCCGCTGCGCTCAATAAGTGAAACTGGTCCCACCAGGTAGCCACGAACCACACCAGCATCACCGCGAGTGAAGCCATGGACAAACGGTACCGCGAAAGTGCGGAGGTAGGCGGTACTACACGTAACGCGATCCACAGGCCGGAGAAAACCACTGCGCCCTGTACGAGGGAGAAGAGGAGGGTCCATGATAGAGATTCGATCCAAAGTGCCATAATTGGTTTTTTAAGAGGGGGTTTTAAATGGTTTTAACCGCGGAGGCTCAGAGGTTGTCGCGGAGCCCGCAGAGAGAGAATCCATCTCCCATCCTCCGCGACCACCTCCGTGCCTCTGTGGTTAAACAAACCAGCAAACAAATCAACAAACTCACCTACAATCCCTTAACCCGTTTCTCCAGGTACTCCCGGATCGCATCCAGCTCTGCCTTGCTCGCCTGGTGGTTACCGAGTGCCTGCATCACCAGTTTGCTTGCCGAACCGTTGAACATGGTGTCGATCATGCGTTTTACAAGTTGTCCCTGGGTGTGCTCGCGTTGAATATTGGCGGTGTAAATGTGGGTACGGTTGCTGCCGTCGCGGATCAGCAGGTCTTTTTCCAGCATGATCTGCATGAGTTTTAATGTGGTAGTATAGCCTGAATCTTTGGTGAGAGAGAGCTTTTCGTGAACGTCGCGTACACTCGAAGGACCGAGGTCCCACAAGATGTTCAGGATCTCAAGCTCAGATTCGGTTGGTTTTATCGGGGTTGGAGTGGTCATATACGAATTTGTTCGTAAGTCAAATGTACGAGAAGTTTCGTATGAAGCAAGTTTTTTGGATTTTTTGGGTTTTAACCGCAGAGGCGCGGAGGTTAACGCAGAGGGCGCAGAGGGATCGATTTCCCTTTGCGCCCTTTGCGTAATCCTTTGTGTTCTTTGCGGTTAACAAACCTAATCCGCTACATATTCCAATAAATCTCCCGGTTGACAATCGAGCACCTTACAGATAGTTTCCAGCGTACTGAACCGGATCGCCTTGGCTTTAGAGGTTTTGAGAATGGAGAGATTAGCCAGCGTCAATCCCACTTTATCAGAAAGTTCATTCAGCGACATCTTGCGTTTGGCCATCATCACATCCAGGTTTACAACGATCGCCATCCTTATACGGTAAGTTCATTTTCCAACTGAATTTCGATCCCGCGTTTAAACACCTGGGCAATCAGAAAGATCATACCCGCAAAGAGCAGATATTCAGACCCGCCTTCCAGGTAGCGGTCCATGTCGGGAAGATTGAGGCCTGCCTTGGTTAGTTGGGCAAAGCGGAGGGTGACCGCAAGAACAAGTACCCAGATAATGATACCGATCAAGCTGATGCGTGCAATGAGACGGTAGATGGGAAGACTGAACGGGTGTATAAAATTGATCTTCATGGCAATCATGATCAACAGGTAGAACATATAGGCCTTGAGCGCGGCCGCCAAGGTGATCAGCGAAAGGATTACAAAAAAGTGATCGGATCCAAGCTGATACAAAGCAACGAGGTCGAAAGTGGGGTAGAGCCGGTCAAGTATGTCGGGATTGATGGCACCAACCACTAATGAAGTGAGCAAGGCACCGGCGTCTATACTCAGGCCGATAAACGCGATCCATGCCCCGATGTGCATAAGGGTAAGCACGATCCTGGTCCGTGCAGGAACAATAGGTTTCATAGTTTCAGGTTTTGAATTGATCAAAAATAGATAAATATTTATCGAAATTCAATAAATGAAATATTTTGTGGGAAAATTTTAACCGCAGAGGCGCGGAGGTTAACGCAGAGGGCGCAGAGGGATCGATTTCCCTTTGCGCCCTTTGCGTAATTTCTTTGTGTTCTTTGCGGTTAAGAAAAAGCTTACCCTTTTAAAAAGTAAGTGCCGGCGCAGTGGCCGGGCTGATGTTTCCTCCTGAGACTACCCCAGCTTCAGGATTCAACGAGTTTCAACCCGGACCGCAGGCACCGGCACTGGTTTTTTATGGGGAGCGCCCGAACTTCGGGAGGTCTCTCGCTTCGCTCGAGATGACCGCTTCGCTCGAGATGACGCGCTTTGTATTAAGGCCGCTCCAAACCTCTTAGTTCTTAACTCTTAGTTCTTAACTTCTAACTATTTCCAGCCTCCTCCAAGCGACCGGTAAATCCCGACCATCGCATTCAGCTGGCGTTTTTTGGTTTCGATCAGTTCGAATCTCGATTCGAGGGCATCGCGCTGGGTAAGCAGTACTTCCATGTAATCGGCGCGGGCTGAACGGAACAGCGTGCTTGAAATGTTTACCGATTGCACCAGGGCCTGTACTTCCTGGTCCTTCAGCGTGTAGCTCTGCTGCAGGTTGGAAATGTTCGACAGCTGGTTGCTCACCTCAATGTAGCCGTTAAGGATCGCTTTTTCATAATTGAACACTGCCTGAACCTGTGCGGCGTTGGCATTGTAGTAGGCGGTTTTTATCGCGTTCCGGTTAATGAGCGGTGCGGCAATATCGCCTACCAGCGAGTAGATCAGCGAGGTTGGTGTCTGTACTAAAAACGCAGGGTTAAAGGCCTGGAAACCCACCCCGGCAGAGATGCCCAGCGAAGGGTAAAAGCGTGCCTTTGCCACTTTGATGTCGAGTTTGGCAGCTGCCAGTTCGCGTTCTGCCTGGCGGATATCCGGACGGTTGTCCAGCATCTGCGCCGGGATCCCGGACTGGATGGCGGTTGGCACAATGCTCGTAAAATTCGATGCATCTCTTTTCACCGTTTGCGGGAATCGTCCCACCAGGAAATTGATATGGTTCTCGGTTTCCACGATCTTCTGGCGGATGTCGAATTGCATGGACCTGGTTTTCAGTACTTGTGCCTCGAACCTTCGCACGGCAAGCTCGGTTACCCGCGCCGCATCTTTCTGCTGCTTCATCAAGGTGCGCAGGTTCTCTGACGACATCGG
>JAZKEZ010000085.1:36783-60721 GCA_040386675.1 Bacteroidota bacterium
GGTCTGGATGTCGATGTTCTGCTGCAAAATGCTCAACTGGTTGTCGAGTGCCAGTAGTTCGTAATACGAATTGGCGATCTCGGCGATCAGGTTGGTCACCATGAAGTTTTTGCCCTCAACGGTTCCTAAGTACCGCGAAACAGCTGCCCGTTTGGCGTTGTGCAGTTTGCTCCAGATGTCGACTTCCCAGCGGGCCACCGCACCGAACATAAAGTCGGTGAGTGGTTCCGGGAATTCCTGTCCGGGCTTGATGTCGGTGGTGGCTTCTACCGCACCGTTGCGGGTGTAACGGCCTACTTTTTCAAGTCCGGCGGCACCTTGCGCACTTACAAACGGAAGGTATTCTCCTTTGCGTGCCCTGATCTCGTTGCGGGAAATTTCGATCTCCTGTATCGTGATGTTGAGTTCCTGGTTGTTTTTCAGGGCGGTGTCTATAAGTTCTGCAAGGTTCTTATCGGTAAAATAGCTCCGCCAGTTCATGGTCGCGCCATTGGTGGTATCGGTCGTGTTTCCGGCAAAAGCTGCGGGAACGTTCTTGTTTTCCTGCCTTGGAGTGCTGCGCAGTGAGGCACAGGCCGAAAGCAGCAGTCCCGCAGAGACTACGCCGGCGTAGAGGTATAAGGTTGGTTTACGCATGATCTTCGGGTTCATCGTGGGTTGGAAAATCGTCAATAGTATGAACAAGGTTTTCGGTAAGCGACTGATCGTCTTCGTTTTTGATCAGTTTCCTGCCATCAGCAAGCGTTCCGAAAATGTAATAGAGACCGGGTACGATAATTACCCCGAACACGGTTCCGAACAACATCCCTCCGAGCGCACTCGATCCGATGGTACGGTTACCGATAGCTCCCGGACCTGTAGCAATCACCAGCGGAATAAGTCCGGCGATAAAGGCAAACGAGGTCATGAGGATCGGACGGAAACGCACTTTGGCCCCTTCAATCGCGGCTTCAAGTACCGTCGATCCCTGGCTGCGTTTCTGCATCGCGAATTCCACGATCAGTACGGCGTTCTTACCGAGCAGTCCGACCAGCATCACCAGTCCTACCTGTGCATAGATGTCGTTCGCAAGTCCCATGATCTTGAGGAGCAGGAACGAGCCGAAAATACCTACAGGCAAAGAGAACACTACGGCCAGCGGGATCAGGAAGCTTTCGTACTGTGCGGCAAGTACCAGGTACACAAAGCCAAGTACGATGAGGAAGATGTACAACGCTTCGTTTCCGCGCATTACTTCGTCTTTCGACAATCCGCCCCAATCAATGTCAAATCCTCTCGGAAGCGTTTTCTTCGCTACTTCCTGTACGGCCTTGATCGCTTCCCCGCTGCTGTAGCCCTTTGCAGGCGCACCTCTCAGCGAAGCCGTGCTGTACATGTTGTAACGGTTGATCTCGTTCGCTCCCTGCGATTTCTTGATGCGCATAAAGGCAGAGAAGGGAACCATTTCATCCTTGTTGTTCTTCACATACAATTTCATGATGTCTTCCGGAAGCGCACGGTATTCCGGCGATGCCTGTACAAACACCTTGAAGAAACGCTGGTATTTAATGAAACCGAGTTCGTAGGTACTACCGATCAGGATCGACAGCGTGTTCATCGCATTACCTATCGAAACGCCTTTCTGCATCGCCAGTTTATTGTCGATCTCCAACTCATACTGCGGATAATTTGCACTGAAGAAGGTAAACAGTCCGGTGATTTCCGGGCGTTTTCTCAACTCATCCATAAACTCGTTATTCACTTTTTCCAGCTGCTTGTAGTCGCCGCTGTTGGTCTTGTCTAATAACTGAAGGGCAAAACCACCTGCTGCACCGTAACCGGGAACTGCCGGAGGATCAAAGAATTCGATGGTAGCACCAGGAATTACCTTGGCTTTTTCCTCAAGTTCATAAATGATCTCGTTCACCGTCTTGGTCCGTTCCGACCACGGTTTCAAGTTGATCAGGCAGGTTCCTGCGTTCGATCCGCGGCCTTCGGTAAGTACCTCGTATCCTGCAAGAGCAGAAACCGATTGTATACCGTCTACTTTCTCTACAATGGTCTGCAGCTGGCGGGCAATGTCGTTGGTCCGTTCCAGTGTAGATCCCGGCGGCGTCTGGATGATCGCGTAGATCATACCCTGGTCTTCACTCGGAATGAAACCCGATGGAAGTTGGGTAGAGACACCGAAGATCCCCAATCCGAACACGATCAGAATCCCGAAAGTAACGACCCGTCGGTTCACGATCAGGCGAAGCAGTTTGACGTACTTGCCCGTAAGGCGCTCAAACATCGCATTGAATTTGTCGAGCCCGCGGTTGATAATGGTTTTCTTTCTCGGCTGACCGTGATTGTTTTTCAGGATCATGGCGCAAAGTACCGGTGTAAGGGTAAGTGCCACGAAACCTGAGATCACGATCGAAGTCGCCATCGTAATGGCAAACTGGCGGTAGAAGATCCCCACCGGACCGGTCATAAAGGCCACAGGGACAAACACCGCAGTCATCAGCAGCGTAATCGCGATCACCGCACCGCTGATCTCACCAATTACTTTACGTACAGCCTGGTAGGGCGGAAGGTGCTCTTCCTCCATTTTGGCATGTACGGCCTCGACGACGACGATCGCATCATCCACAACAATACCGATGGCCAGTACCAGTGCGAACAGTGTGATCATGTTGATCGTCAGTCCGAACAACTGCATGAACATGAATGCACCGATCAATGATACCGGGACGGCGAGTGTTGGGATCAGTGTTGATCTCCAGTCGCCGAGGAATATGAATACCACGAGTGCCACAAGGATGAAGGCATCACGCAGGGTGTGCAACACATTTTCGGTAGAGGCATTCAGGAAGTTCGATACGTCGTAACTGATCTCGTAGTCCATTCCCGGCGGGAAAGAAGTCTTCTTCAGTTCTTCAAGTTTGTTCTTCACCTCCTTGATCACGTCGCTGGCATTACTTCCGTACGTCTGTTTCAGTACGATTGCTGCAGATGGGTGATTGTTGAGGTTGGAGTAGATGTCGTAATATTCGCTGCCGAGTTCTACGGTAGCAATGTCTTTCAGGTACAGGATCTCACCATTCGGATTGGCTTTTACGATCACGTTTTCGTACTGGCTCGCTTCGTTGAATCGTCCCTGGTAAGTCAATACGTATTCCAGTGCCTCTGCGCGTTTCCCGTCGCTTCGGCCGATACGTCCCGGCGAACCGATCACACTCTGGTCGTTGAGTGCTTCCATTACCTCATCAGCGGAAACGTTGTAGGCACGCATGCGGTCCGGTTTCAGCCAGATCCGCATCGCATACTGGCGGCTACCGAGGATACTTGCTTGTCCGATACCCGTAATACGCTGCAATTCAGGGATCATGTTCACCCCGGCAAAGTTGAAGAGGAACTTCATGTTCGCCTTCGGGTCCTTGCTGTACAGGTTCACATACATCAGCATACTTGGCATGATGCGGTTCACGATCACCCCTTCACGCTGAACCAGTACGGGTAAACGGTTGAGGACCTGTGCGATCCTCGTGTTTACCTGAACCAGCGCCTGATCGGGGTCAGTACCCAGGTTGAATACGATCTGGATGTTCGCTTCCCCGGCGCTGGTTGCATCGGAGGTCATGTATTTCATCCCGGGAACACCGTTTACGGCCTGTTCGAGCGGGATAAGTACCGATTCTGTAAGCACTTTCGCGCTCGCTCCCGGATAGGAAGCCTTCACGATCACCATCGGTGGGGCGATCTCCGGGAACTGTGAGGTAGAGAGACTGGTAATGGCCAGGATCCCCATGAATATGATCACCAGGGACAGTACTATGGCAAGTACCGGCCGCTGAATAAATTTACTGAACATGTTTTCTCGTTTTTAGGATCTCGTTCTTACTCACTATACACCTTCAGGTGATTCATCACAGTTCTCGCATCCTGGTACTCGAATTTGATCTTGTCGTTGTCCCTTACCTTGCGGATGCCTTCAACCAGTACTTTGTCGGTAGGAGCCAGTCCTTCTTTGATCACATACAGGTCGGGCATTTCAGAGGCAATGGTGATCTCTCTCGATTTCACGACATTGTCTTTGGTGATCACAAATACATATTTCTTTTCAAGAATTTCGAAGGTTGCTTTTTGCGGGATGATGATGGCGTTCTTCAAAGGAACCGACATCTGGATATTCCCGGTTCCGCCGTGTCTCAGCAGTCCCTGCGGATTCGGGAAAGTGGCGCGGAACGCGATATTACCGTTCTCATTGTTGAAATCGGCCTCAATGGCTTCTACCACACCCGGGTGATCGAACACTTCGTTGTTGGCCATCAGCAGGCTTACGCGCGACAAGTTTTCTTCCTTAGTGTGCGAGCGGTAGTCGAGGTATTCGGCTTCCGGTACGTTGAAATACACCCACATTTTACTGTTGTCGGAAAGCGAAGTGATGAGGTCGCCGTCTTCGAGCAGACTTCCCTGTCTTACCTGGAAACGGTCCATGATCCCGTCGAACGGTGCGCGGATCTCCGTAAAGCCCAAATGGGTTTTTGCGAGTGCCACTTCAGCCTTGGCTTTTTCGTATTTGGCTTTCGCCATGGCCAGTTCGTTTGGCGCAACAATGTTACTGTCGGCCAGCTGGCGGGTGTTCTGGAGCTCGATCTCCACGAAGCTGGCTTCGGCCTGGGCTTTCTGAAGCTCCGCGTTATAGAGCATTGGCATGATCTGGAACATGAGTGTTCCCTTTCTCAGGAACTGTCCCTCGTCTACATATATTTTCTGGAGGTAACCGCGCTCGAGTGCACGGATTTCGATGTGGCTGATCGCCCTGATCTGGCACACGTAATTTCGCGTGACCAGCGTATCAATTTGTAATGGGTTGGTAACGAGGAACTTCGTTTCCGGCTCTTTCTCTTCGTGCGCGGAGTGACAACTTGAGAACCACAGCATCGCGCTCAGGCTCGTTAGTAAAACAACGATCTTCATTTGTAAATGACTTTTGGGGTAAGACTTCTGGTGTCGATTGCTAATTGAAAGTAATCAACTGTTGGTTGAAAATAAAGTACAGTGAATGGCCGTGCATCAAAAGATGAGGCCTGTTGAATGAGTGCGGTTAACGCAGGAGAAAGAAATCAGATACGGAATACCCTGATCAGGATATAGATGGCGCTAACCGGCGCGGGACACCCCCGGGTGTGGAAATGATAAGCAGGCTGAACCGCATGGACAAGGCTGAAAACGGCCTGCGGGAATGAAGCGTAAAAATGCGGTGTAACAATGGTTTTTTTGAAACCGGCGGCTTCATCATCCGATTCCTCGATGGTATTCTCCTCTGTAGCGATCTTAACCAGCTCCTGTACCGGCGAAGAACCTGGAATGGTGATGTGTTCGCTGGTAAGGGTTTCGCCAGAGCGGGTGTGGATGATCTCAGAAGTCTTCACAAAAGACGCCGACTGACGTTCGTTCACCTGGTGTTCGCAGAACTTGCCGTACCCGATAAAGAGTAGCACGTAGGCGGCCAGGAAGTATGTCAGTACGTTTTTGAGCATTTCGTTCGCCAAAACTAGCTAATCATTTTAACAAATTCACCCGGCCGCAGGTTTAATAATTGTTAATCGGCAAAGTTTAATGAGATTCTAATAAATGAGATGATTAGGTGATGTGATGATTAGATGATTGGGTGATGTGATGATTAGATGATGTGGTGATTAGGTGATTTGTTGAAAATATGATCAGCGGAGGCAATGCGGTGATTGAGCTTGTCGAAATCATCTAAGTGCCTTCGACAAGCTCAGGCACCAACAGAAAAAAAGCCATAAAGGCCGAAACCCTTATGACTTTAACTCTTAACTATTAGTTCTTAACTCTTAGTTCAATTATCTTTTGTTCAGGATCTTAGCTTCCGGACGAGAGATCACACCGGCTTTCTCCATGTTCATTTTCAGTTGCGGATCAGAAAGCATTCCGTTAACTGCTTCAGTACTTGGAGCAGTGAAGATGATGGTTACTTCGTTTGGTTTTTCTACTGAAGTATACACTGCCTGTAGCATAAAGCCAGCTTTCTTACGGTTTGGTTCGTCGTTATCAAATCCTTTTTTCCAGGTAGCGAAATCTTTCACTTCGTGGGTAACGATAAGGGTTACACCTGTAGTGGTCTCAGATGCTTTGAACGCAACAAGTGCAGTTGCTGACAGAACGGCCAGGATAAGGATGGCGGCAAATTTTTTCATGTTGTTGTTTGTTTAGGTTTTGCGGTACAAACATGAGACAACCCTGAGCGGAACGTTTAAAAAAGAAGCGAATGGAGAGGGAAAAGGAGTGGGTGGGGAGTTTTTGGGAGGGAATGACAAATTCTGGTTTTAGTAGTAATAATTGCGGCAAACTGGCAAATCATCTAATCATCCAATCAACCAATTATCTAATCAGCCTCACTCCAATCTTCGTTCCTACACCAACTTCGCTTTCTGCAATAAGCTTTCCGTTGTTGAGGCGAACGAGTTCATCGACAATGATCAGTCCGATGCCGATTCCTTTTTCCCTGGATGTGCCGGCAGTGCTCTTGCGGTCGCGGATACTGAATAATTCAGCGAGTTTTTCAGGCGGAATGCCCACACCATTGTCACAGAAAGTGATCAGTACTGTTTTGTCTTCGGTGCTTACTGTGATCCTGATCTCACCACCTGGCCGGGTGAATTTTATGGCGTTGCTCAGCAGGTTGCGGAAAATAGCAAGCAGCGAATTCCTGTCGGTGAATACCTTCCCGGAATCAGCCGGGGGAAACAGGAGCGTAATGTTTTTGGATTGGGCGATATCGGCATAGTTATCGAGGATCTCTTCCAGCAACTGGTAAATATCGAGCGGCTCAGGACTTATCGTAATGTCGCCGGTCTGCGTGATCGACCAGCTCAGGAGGTTGTCGAGTATGGAATTCATGTTGCGCGCGGCCTTTACAATCTTCCCGCCGAGTTCAAACAATCGGTCGTTATCACCTTTACGCTGATAGAAATCGATCAGTTCGCCCACATTCTGGAGCGATGCCGCCGGACTGCGTAAGTCGTGACCGATGATCGCAAAAAGCCGGTCCTTGCTGGCATTGGCCTGTTGCAACGCCTGTTTCTGTTCTTCCAGCGCCTCGGTTCGCTGTCTCACTTTTTGTTCCAACTGGTCTATTATCAGTGAGTTCTGGATCGACAAGCCGATCAGCTGCGACAGCGTCATCAGGAAATCTTCATCTTCCGGTTTAAAAAAGTCGAGTTTTTCGCTTTCGGCTGACAACACGGCCACGAGTTCATTTCCCGAAATAATGGGCAGTACCACGAGACTTTCCACGTTCGGCAGCGAGGGCAGCGGATTATTTACCACCGCGGGTTCATGGGTAAAGTAGCTGCGTTTCCGGCTGATGTTCACCAGTCTGAGTTTCCGCTTTTTTGCGGCCACCAATCCCGCCGGACCTTCACCAAATTTCACACTGATGCCCGTGGTTTTGTCGGTATAACCTCTTGAAGCGTATAAAGTAAGTTGCTCATGGCGCTCATCGGGCAGGAGCAGCAGCGTGTGACAAAGTCCGAAGTTCTCGTCCAGCAATTGCAGCATGCGCTGTAATTTCTCCTGTAAATTCGCGGGTTTACTGAATTCGATCGACAACAGCCGGATCAGTTCGTTCCGGTTTTGAAGCGCAATAAGTTCGTGTTCAGCAGATTGCATTTTCAGACTACTAATTCCACATCAATCACCCTGCACAACATGGCACCGGTAAGTTTGAAATTGATATTGGAGGGAATGTAGGCAGCGATAGCCTGCAGCTGCATGTCCATATCGTCGAACAATTCGCCGGAAGTCTGCTGTTCGATAAATTCCAGGTGCAGTTTCCACATCTGTGAAAAATCGGCAGCGGTGATCATTGCCGTTGCCAGGCGGTTTTCTTCGAGGTTTTGCCAGGTTTTATTGAGTAACTGCGCTGAGAAGGCAATGTGCTGGTCGTCAACGTAAAAGATCTGTGAAATATAGGTGATGTTACTTACCCCGTTTGCAGAGCAGGTGGCCAGTACGCTCGGAACGAAGCCCTGCATTCCGGAGATCATTTCCGGGGTGATCAGTGGTTTAGCACTCATAATTCCAGTTTTTTACCGGTTCCGTTTCGCGGTGTCTGCTCGTAGATTTCTCCGATCGACAGGGTTATCTTTATGCTTGGCTGATGAAAGTAGATCCCGTAACTGGGTGAGGCATCAAAACCGAGCCGGTTAGCAAAAGCAATGAATCCATCGATGTACGCCTGCTGAAAAGCAACCTCTTCTTCACTACATGTTTCATGCGAAATATAGGTTCCTTTGATCTGGAACGATTCGAGTGTGGCGAGTGAAGCCATCATGTAACTCAACTGTTGATTCTGGTGCAGGTTGCGGAGTATACCTGCACTGATGTTCAGGGGCGCAAAAACGCTGATTGTCTGTTCAGCCGGATCAATACGACTGCCCAACAGCCGGACAATATCCGGGCGGAGTTCGGCATCGCTGTTGCTCAGCCAGATCGCGCATTCGCAGCTTTGGGCCAGTCGCTGTAATTTGTCGCGGTCTATGTAAAAAGGATCGGAGCTCATACCATATTGAAATGAGAAAAAACAAGGTGTTTGTAAGTCCGGCTTACAGGGATCAGTTTGTCTGAGATACGCACCGCATTTTCGGCAGGCAACAGCTTTTCGACGCAGGCCAGATTGATGACATAGCTGCGGTGAACCTGTATGAAACGCTCTGAAGGCAAATGTGCGGAAACAGACTTGAGCGTAGCATTCATCAGGTGTTTCTTATCCGCCGTATAAATGTGGCAATACTTATCGAAAGCCTGCAAAAACAGGATGTCGGAGAAGTTTATGCGTGAAAGCCCTTCTCCGTCGTTGATGTACAGCCAATCGGCAGTTGCTGTCGCCGCTGTTTTTTTGAGTGCGGAAACCTGCTGCCGGTGTTTCAGTACCGCCAGTTCTATGGCCGATTGCAGCTGGAACGCGTCGTAGGGTTTGGTAAGATACGATTCTGGCAAGGTATTGCTGGCCTGCCGGAAAGTCTCCTGGTCGCGGTGAGAAGTAAGGTAAATGATCGGGATATCAGCCGTTTCGTTGATGGCGGCGGTGAGTTCGATGCCGTTGATGTCGCTGTTAAGATCGATGTCCATCAGGATCACGTCAGGTTTTGTAGCGCGGATCACCGGGAAAACGTCGGTCGCATCAGCCAGTATCGCTATAAGTTCGTAGCCCGGTTGATCCAGGCAAAGACGCAGCATATCCGCATGAAGTTCTTCATCTTCGATAGCAAGGATACGAATTGCGGGCATGGTGTGGTGTAGTTAAGGCAGCCGAAAGGTATCGAAAATACCATGCTGCGGAAGTAAGGCTCCGAATTGCGGCGCATATTAGTGAGAATTCTAAATTTTACATCGCTTCACAATTCTTAATTACTTATTTAGTTTTAACAACCGTCCCATCTAAAGAACCCTAAATTCAAACCGAGTGAAGTACCTTCAGACCCTCATCCTGGCCCTCAGTTTCCTGCGTGCCTTTTCCCAGCAACTTGCTTTGTTTCCGGTAAACCGGGAAGACAGTACTTACAACGATCTTCAGCCCCTGAAGCAGATCATCGGTGCCAAACGCGTGGTGATGCTTGGTGAGATCAATCACTGGTACGGAACGCCCGTCAGCGATAAGATCCGGGTGCTGAAGTTCCTGCGCGAAGAAATGGGTTTTGAGCTGGTTGCTTTCGAAAGTGGGATGTACGACTTGCAAAAGGCTTCCGAAGAGATCAAAAATGGAAAGAATGCCGCAACGGCCATTCACCAGTCCCTGTTCCCGGTGTGGACGCTTCAACAAGAGTTCAAACCGCTTATCGATTACCTGGCGCTGCACAAGGATTCCCTTCTGCTGGTGGGATTCGACTGCCAGTTTTCAGGCGGTGATTTTTACGAATATTTTGAGCCTGAACTCAGGGCGATGATCAAAAATACGAAGCCTGAGATCAGCGATGATGAGTTTTCGTATTGGCTGGATAATGTGGATGAGATCCTGACCTTCAATTCGATGGAAGCTCCGCTAAGTATTTTCCAGGTGCTGCATCACCGGGTGGAAAAGGCGGTGAGCAAATTGCCGGATGAGGAAAAACGCAGTTTCATGCTGCGCATACTGGCCGGGATCGATGCGATGGCGAAAGACAATGTGAAGAACATGGCCCTGAAGTCGGAAAAGGATTTCAAAGCTTCCGACAACAATGCACGCGACGAACAAATGGCTGAAAACCTGTTGTGGTGGATGAAAAAATATCCGGGCAAAAAGATCATCTGCTGGGGTGCCAATGCGCATTTCGCCAATAAAGTAGCGGTATTGCAGGAAGAGGAAATGAAGACGTTCCATCCGATGGGGGAATTGGTGCGGCATCAGGCGGAAAAAGAGGTGATCAGTATACTTTTTACGGGAATTCCCGCGCCTGTTACCAACGACAGTACTTCGCTCGAAAACCAATACATCGCTCCGGGCTATATTGATCTTAGAACAACAGAAGCAGCGAAGGACCTCAATTTACAGGCTCTGGATGCCAACGGAAAGGCCATGCGCGGAAACTGGCGCGAGGTGACGGATGTACTGTGGTTTTGCGGGAGGATGGATTCTGCAACCACCTATCTCCCGGAATTAGCAGTGGAAGAGGCAGAACCCGACAGCATGACAGAACCCGGATCCACGACAGCGAAATCAACAGTTTTGCAGGTAACCAGGGTAATGCAGCACGGTTCTTCTGTCCAAGCTGCTGCATTGCAGGTCAAAATCACCATCCTGGATGCGAAAAGCAAGCTGGGACTGGAGTATGCCAATGTATTGCTGAGCGGCAAATCACTGGGAACCATCAGTAATTCACGGGGAGAAGCTCTGCTTGCCGTACCGCGTTCGGTGATTGCAGATACGGTGCGCATTTCGATGGTAGGTTACGAGAGCAGGTACCTGCCGGTGCGCGAACTCCTGGCCAGGCCAATCGTCTACTTAAGACCTTCTTCGCGACTAAGAACGGTCGAGATCTCGGCCAAAAAGCCCGATGCCGTCGAGATCATGAAGCAGGTGATCCGCGCCATTCCCCAAAATTACAACCAGGATGAGTTTACCCAGCGGAGATTGTCGGTGGCAAGGGTCTCAATTGGCGGAAAGTATAAAATGAATGAGATCCTGTACGACACCTACGACGACGACGGTTACCGTAAGGTGCCGCTGTTTCCGATCCGTTACCAGGGCTATGAATCTGTCATCGCTATGCGGCGGATGGTGAGCGATTCTATGTTCGAAACACGTGATTCCATTGCCGTTTATCTTCCCGGGGAGATCCACGGTATGCTCCGCGTGGCGAACGATGTGGTTGACCTGCGCAATAACAATTTTCTGAATAAGTCCAATCTCGGCAAATACCGCTTCCACATTGCCGGAACCACGATGGAAAACGGCGAGTTGCAGTACATCATTGGCTTTAGCTGCAGGAAACCCACCTTCCGTCGCGCAACGATGAGCATCAGTGCGAAAACCTATACCGGCCAACTGTGGATCAACAAATCGGATTTCGCCATTACCAGGGTGCGTACATACAGCATCATCGACATGATAAAATACGCTGAAGGGTACCAGCATCTTACCGGGTTAACTTATCCCTTCGACAGTACGCAGGTGTATTACGAAAAGTCGGAACTGAATTACAGCAAAACCGGCCGATATTATTATAACAACTACTGCAGCGGCAGCGACAATATGCCCTGGCCGTGGCGCGGCGGAGACAATTACGAACGGTTGATCTCGGTGGAAGAAGGTAAAAGGCCCAAACCCGATTATCCGCGCAGGGGACTTCACAGCGAGTTTTTCAGAAGATATGATGAAAAAGGCTTTGAGAAGCTGGGGATGTGATCCTTGTTTAAAGCCTGTGATTGAAGCGCTGTTTGGGGAGTGCGGGTGTTGAGGTTGGTTAAAAGATCATTCCAAAAAATCATCCGATAAAATCAGCGTACCATTTGCGGGAATTTTTGACGATCCGTTGCTGGGTATCGAAATCCACGTGGCCCAGGCCGAATTATTCAACGCAAACAATTAAGTCGTACACATTAACACAAGATTATTCAATCATGAGAACTTGAAATTACTCAGAATAAATGCACCAATAATACTCTGGTCCATCAATATCAATTTCAGAGGTGTTTTCCTTCGGCACCACATCAATTACATCTGCATGGCTTAATCCAGGTGGGTATTGGATAAAGTCAACACCATTTCCAGTTACAAATCTTTTTCTAACTGAATTCTTAAAGATCACTTCGAAGACATTATAACCCATGCCAGTCTCTCCGGATAAGTATATTTTATTTGCAAAGCTGGCTGGTAGGCGATTTGGACTATCTGTTATTGATTCAACATCCTCAATCAAAAAATACTTTTTGTTTGGATCTGCTCCAGGCCAAACTCCCCAAGTCTTATAATAAGATTCCATTTCTACTATGTAGACATTTTGCAAAATTCTACCATCAGTTAATTGAACTTGACAAGGACGATAAAACATAATATCATCAGAAGATGGTTCAATAGATGCTAGCTTATCTGACTGAAGTTTATCAACCTCTACGCCATTCTCATTGTAGTATTTCTGATCATCTATCTTAGTGATCTTACCCTGCTTATCGATGTCATATGTCTCAGGGTCTTTTCCAGTAGGATCAAAAAAACGGATCGGATTTGCCATCGAATATACATATGGGCTCCAGTTAGGATAACTCATAAAGTGTGGATCGACAGAACCAAAGCGCAATTCGGGATCGTACATCCTCGCCAACGCATTATTCAACCCTGATTCCCCATCCAGCTCATACCCCGTAAACTGGAATCTGTCATTTTTCCCATTCACATATTCCCGCCAGGTCCGGCCGAATGGCAAATTGTCCCTCATTGTCATCACGTTGTAAGTGATCTTATCCGTAGCATCAATAGTAGCCGTATACGATAACCGCGTGGAACCCAAGTGGTCATTCATCGTTTTTTTGGATAAGACCATCCTTCCTTTTTTAATGTATCAAATTCAGTTTTTACAACCTCAAACTGGCATGGGAATTTCTCGTCGATATAAAAATTATTTTCTTTTTGATATATAAACCAATAGGCAAAATAAGGTCTTGCCAGACTCACATCCACGGTATCTTGGTCCTTAATCATATATTCCGGATTTCTGGTAAACCCCTTTAATTTTACGAGGTCTGTCTGTTGTTCCTTAGATACGTAAGTAAATTTATCAATGTCAGTTCCAATGATAAAAACGTTTTCCCGAAGAGGAATGTATCCCATTAATTGGTGCTTCAAAACATTCATATCTCTAATACTAAGTTGTATTGAGTTAGTGTCACTCTTGCCATTTGAAACAAAAGAAAGTAAAATTACCTCGTTTGAGTTTTTTGTGAGGCATTTGCGGTTTTCATGTATGAACGATAGAACTGTGTTTTTGAATTTTTTATTTGAAATTCGATACCGCGATAAATTCAACTGTGTATCTTCAACCTTAATGTATCCTCGATACGCCGGAAATTGCGAGTAGCTCAGGACCGGAAAGAATATGAGTAAATAAATAATTATGAGTCTCATTATCTTCCAGTATTAATGTTGTATTGCTGATATTCATTACTCACGCTTTTCGGTAGGAAAATGCGAAAAATTGCCTGTCTGTTAATATCGTTTAAAGCACCTATACCTCGGGCATCCCCTCCATGAATTCCCGAATTATCCGGATGACTATGGTCACTCGAGAGCAGTTTGTAGTTTTCATACCCATTCCATAATGATGCTCCAATAGTAAATCCTTCTTTATGCTCAGTACTTACTTTGCTAAAAGCATCCCCAAATTCAGGTTGAATTCGGTTATTTGACCATTCTACTCCGCTGTTCCTGGCGGTGAATTCAAAAAACTCTTTTGCCTTTAACTTATCGGAAAATGTGTATTGATCGGATTTAAGTAGTTCCATAGTCTTACCATTATCGGTATGTACTCCTCTCATCTCTTTGCTTATTGCCGACCTCATCACTGACTTATCAATCATAATACTATTCTCCGGGTTATCTCTTGACTGAAGTTTATCAACCTCTACGCCATTCTCATTGTAGTATTTCTGATCATCTATCTTAGTGATCTTACCCTGCTTATCGATGTCATATGTCTCAGGGTCTTTTCCAGTAGGATCAAAAAAACGGATCGGATTTGCCATCGAATATACATATGGGCTCCAGTTAGGATAACTCATAAAGTGTGGATCGACAGAACCAAAGCGCAATTCGGGATCGTACATCCTCGCCAAAGCATTATTCAACCCTGACTCCTCATCCAACTCATACCCCGTAAACTGGAACCTGTCATTTCTCCCGTTCACATATTCTCTCCACGTTTTCCCGAAGGGTGTAAAGTCATGTGCAGACTGGATGTCGTATGTCACAATACTATTATTCACGCTGGCTTTATACGATAACCGCGTAGAACCCAAGTGGTCCTGGACGTTAATAATTTTCAATCTCACTCGTGATTTTTCAACAACCCACCATCATCGATCATCATTTCCTTAGGAATTAAATCTGGATATTTATTGGATATAACTATCCAATGATCCAATATTCCTTTAGAGTTTTCTTTACCGTTTGCAATAAACCGAAAAGGTAAGTAATATCTATTAGATATTTTCGATGTGATTTGTGGACTTATATATTTTCCGGATAAATGAATTAAAGCATTGAAACAGGCAGCCGAAAGTAATTTAATGTCATTTGGGAGTTCATTTTTTTTCAAGTGACTCTTATAATTCTCAATTCTAAAGTCATTTAAAAATCCTTTCCCATCAATTGTAAAGGATATAATCATTGAACTTGATATTGAGTTATCTAACATCATTTGAGGATAAGCAACCCGCGTAAGCACGTTCTTAATTAAAGAATCTTCAAGGCCGGCCCACCGAATTAATTCCTTTTTACCAATTTTGTAAGAAGGGTCTGCATTTAATGCTCCTGAAGAATTATAAAGTTTAGACTGCGCCATAAGGGATGATAATATTACCGTAGGAAATACTATCACACTACATAACCACAAAAATTTTATATAATTTTTCATCTTATCTAAATTTTAGAGCATCCTGAAGAACATCTAAGGATCTGGATAATCCATTATTTGGAGTACCATTCGGATCTGCCCTATGTATGTTATTGTGATCAATAGCATAGTTAGGAATCCGAAAGTTTTTTGAAAAATCTACATCATTTCCACCTTGAGAATTTGTAGTTGTACTTAACCCAGAAACCATGTTTGGCGTGTGCCCATGTGCAAACCCAATGACAACGCTATTGCCTTGCATGATAGTCCCTTTCAACATTCCATTCATATTTGCTGGCAATTCCTTTGTTCCTGTGAGATTCACTGATTCAGTTTTGCCGGAAGTAAACACTGCTCCAAATCCTAATGTTGCTGATGTTATCGCCATATCAGCATTGGATGTAGAGGTTAATAAAATTGGAGCACCATATTCCAAATATTTACCACCAACCTTAGTTGAGGAGCTTGTTTCAATTTGATTTACCACAGAAGCTGCATTAGGTTGTATATCCAAATTCGCGGAGTTCGCATCTAATTCTGCTTTATTGTAATTTCCATTCGCATCTGGTGAGAAATATGCTGGATTAATAATCCTTACATCGTTTCCGGGGCCAATATTTCCTAAAACTCTGCCGTCAGGTGCCCTATATTCTGTTGGAGGTGCCATTCCTGTCGGATCAGTATGTCCAACCGGGTTATTGAAGCAGTAATTAAATGGCGACATATTCGGGAACTTACCCATCAACGGATCGACATTCAGGAAGCGCCCAAGATCACTGTCGTACATTCTCGCCAGTGCATTGTCCAGCCCTGATTCGGCATCCCTTTCATATCCCGTAAACTGATACTTGTCCTGCGCACCTTTCAGGTACTCTCTAAACGTGCGGCCGAAGGGTAAATAATCCCGCATCGTCATCACGTTGTAAGTAATCTTATCCGTCGCATCAATAGTAGCTGTATAGGATAACCGTGTAGACGCCAAATGATCCTGCACAGCATACACTGGCAACACCGTGAGCGTTCCTGCATTTACATACACCGGAACGCCATTGGTAAAACTGTTGCTGTTGAGCGTGGCAGTGGGTGCGGTGCCTAATTTTGACTGCTGACCGGAGGTAGTAGATACCGAAGCGATCTTCTGCCCGGCATTGATGTACCATTGGTAGCTACCATCCAAAGAATCGTATACGGCCAGGGTATTTCCGCTCATGTCATAAAGGTAATATTCCTTGTTTACCAATTGGTTGTTCGTATTGCGCACTTCCTTATAGGTTCGTTTGCCCGAAGTATTGTAGGTGTACCACGATTTGCCTGAGCCATTGATGAGGCGGTGCGGCAGGTTTTCGCTGTACAGGATGCCGGTAATGCCGCGCTTCTGATGTGTAAGCATGTTTCCGTTCCCATCGTGGGTAAAGTTGTAAACGATAGGGTTAGGGGAGAGACCGCGGCTTTGGGTAAGTCTGCTCAGGCGGTTGGTTCCCGTTTCGTAACTGAAATTCTGGTTCGCTACTTCAGAGGTGGTCTTCATCTGGAGTTGAACAAACTTGGTTTCCGCCCACTGGTAGGTTTGTCCGGTAAAGTTTCCGGCCGCGTCATAAGTATAGCTGCTTCTGGCACTGTTTATCCCAAGCACCGTACTTCCCTGCACACCGGGATCCAGGTTGTAGTTCGATCGGGTCAGGCGATTCAATCCGTCGTAAGCGTATGTGCTCACCAGTCTGCTGGGCAGCGCCGGCGGCGGAGATTGTACCACATTGATCGGAATTGGCAGATCGGCGTTAATAAGCGCGGTTTGCGGCAGGTGATAATAAGCCGCCACTGCATTGATGTTGCCGTTGTAGTTGTTGGTAGGCAGTACTCCCAGCGCCGGGTTGTTCTGGTCGTAGTACATCGTATAATCAAATCCCCAGCTGGTCATCCCGGTCTGGCGAAGTTGTACGTCGTAGGTGTAATTGATGTTGTCTACCACACCGTTGGCAGCCAGATGGCGCTTTCGGGTCAGGAGTTTGTTGGCCAGGTCGTAATCGAAATCGGCGATTTCTTTCACCGTTGTTCCCAGTCCGTACGCTACCTTTTTGAGGTTCCCCCAGCCGTCGTATCTGTAAGTGCTCCTGAACTCGATGCGGTTGTCGTTATTAATATCCACGATCTGTTCGAGCAATTGCTTTTGGTAGTTGTACTTCGGGTAGTCGATTCGTACGGCATAGTCGGTCGCTGTTCCGGTCAGTCCAGAAGGATTGCTCTGTTTGTATTCCCAAACCAGTGTCCCGTCGGTGTTGTAACTGTACAGTTCCTGCTGGGTGTATTTAAAACCCGTACCGTCGGCGATCTTATTCTCAAACGGCGGGTAACTGATCACCGAACGGAGTTTGCCCTTGTAGTTGCGCTGCTGGTTGTTAAACAGGAAGGCCCCGTTTGCAGCCAGTTTACTGTTAGGTACGGTAGCAGCGTGGTAGAAATACTTCCGCAGCGGGTAGGCTTTGTTCTGACCAAGTACCTGCGCCGGACTCACCGGGTTGACAAGCTCGAAGATAGGTGTCGGGCTTGCCGGGTTCGGTTTGGCCTGGGGATAGTAAAACTTTGCCAGCTCATAGTAGGTAGAGGAATTGGTGAAGATGTGGCCCGCTCCGGCAGGAACCGGGAACGACCCGGAAGAAGTAAGGTCAGCAGAGGTAACGTTACGGTACGGCATTACATCCGAAGGCAGTGCAGCCATCATTAGTACGCTGGTACTTCCGGTTTTGTATACCAGCGGACTGATCTGTCTTTCTTCAATAAGTCTGCCCAGATGATCGTAGCGGTTTTGTTTGTATTGCAGCACTGTAAACCCATTGTCAGGATCGGTTGCTCCTGCGGCAAGCCGGGCATCCTGCTCCAGTATCACCCGGCCGAGGGTATCATACATCAGTTTCTTCACTCCGCCATCCGGGTTTTCTATCTGGTAAGGCAGTCCCTGCATGTTGAACCAGGTGCGGGTTTGGTGTTTCAAGGGATTGATCACCAGGGTCTGGTTGCCGTACGAATCATATCCGAAAAGGGTAATGACGTTGTTTGTCCCGTTTACCTGGCGGGTGGCCACCTGTTGGCCGATCGCGTTCTGATAGGTATATACCACTTTTCCGTCTTCGTCGGTGGTCTGACTGCGCAGGAAGATCATCGCATTGGTCAGTCCGGGAACAATAGTGTTGATCTCCGTCTGATTCAACTGCAGTTCGCATTTCAAAAGGTCTCCTCCAATGGAAGTGTACGCGTTGCGAACCACAGGACCGAAGGTAATGTTGCGGCCGTAGTTGGCAGTTCGTAAAGGACGGTTCCAGCCGTTCTTCTCAAAAGTAGACTCCATCGCAGGCTGTGTGGTAATGAATTGCGGGGCAGTTACCGACATTGCTGAGGTGCTTACCGTTCCGAAAGGCTGATAGCTTTTAATGGTCCGGTTCCACTTGTCGTATTCGGTATTTCCTGAATTTACCCGGGTGTACTGGTTGGCCTGGTAAGGACGGATCTCGGTAGAAAGCTGGTTGTATACGCTGCCGTTGGGCTCGAAGAATTTTCGGCTCACCATACCGGTATCCTGGGCAGTATAAATCTTGTTTTCAATATAGTTCCAGGGAATCCGGTTGAGGTAGCTCTGACTGGTATGGACCCCACCATTATAGAATCCGTAACTGCTTTCTGAAAGCAGCTTGCCGTTTTCCTTTACCTGGTACGGTCGGTTAAACCGGTCGTAGCTGTACACCATTTCATTGCCGTTGGCATCAGTCACTTTCTTCACGTTGTTCCGGTTGTCGTATTCGTATCGGAAAGTAAGCGAGTCATCCTGTCCCGGACCATAAGTAACTGAGATGGGTAAACCAATAGCATATTCAATAGTAGTAATGTATGAGTTGCAGGGGCGCACCAGATCTTTTTTGTACACGATCACAGGTTTGTCATACTTGTACCTTACCCTGATCCCGTCAGTGAGTTCTTCCAGCGGCTGCCCATACCGGTTACGATGGATAACGCGATGGGTAATGACTGATCCGTATGGAAACATAGGATAGGCGGAGTAGACATTAAACGGCAGAAGTTTTACAAACTGGAAAGACATTACCGGGTTCGGATCTTCGGGGACCTCTCTGTATAAATTGAAAGGATCACTGGTTGTAACAACTGTATCGATCTTGATCGCCTTTTGTCGTAGCCATATGGTATTATTCAGGTAAGTAGCAACACCGGGTAAAGCCACGTTTGTAATGTTCTTGGTAGACTTGTACAGGAACTTGTACTCTGAACCGGCAGTGTCAAACAAGTTCACCGGGCATACTCTCACCTCCAGCATGGTGCGGGTCTGATAGTACGGGTCGTTCTTGACAATAAAGTAATCGTAATCGTCATCGAACCTGAACAGTCCGTCCAGGTATTCTTTCTTTGGGATTGCTCCGTTCCGGCATTCGGTTTCTTCCCCGCGGATGGGTATTGGGCCCTTCACGCCACCGTATCTTCCTGGTCTGGGCGGGTCAGATGTGGGAGAGCCCTGTGGACAGGCGGAAGTCCCGCGATAACTGTCATCAGTTACGGTTTCGGCCTGTTCATCTTCCGATACCCTGAATTCCATGTCGTAATCAAAGTATTCTGAGTTGCGAATAGCAGGACCTTCTCCCAATTTGGTCTCTACCGTCTTTTCGTATTCCAGGATGCGGTTTTGGGTCAGGAGTATTCTCCGGATTACCGGGTGGAATTGAAACAGCTGCTTTACCTTCTCGTTATCGACCGAAGCATCCTCTATCACGTCAATCAATTCTCCCTCGCCGAGAGTTTCGGTGTGATCGTATTTGAACCGCCCCTGGTTTTTATAGCTTGCAATACTCCGCTGATCGTACAGGTTAGGAAGATCATAGTAGTAATAGTGTTCTTCCTTAACGTATTTACCCGGTAATTGCGGACTGTAGGTTTTCTTACTGTAGAGATTCCACGAAGGGGAGTGCTTGAGATGGATCACCTGTGAAGGATCAGTCACTCCCAGTAACTTGCGGTAACCGGGTGAGTTGGTATGACCGGTTGAGATCGCGTCATAATAAGCGTATTCATTAATGACCTGGTGAGAGACCGTTGCAATGCCGGCTACATAATTACAGGCAGGTAAAGGTAACCCTGGAAGATCGGGTGTTGGAATATTGGGCACGTTCACTCCGGTTCCGGCCAGTACGTTTCTAATGGTTGCTGTAAGCTTCCCGCTTTGGGCAGTGATCAGCTGAAAATAATCTGAACTGTTAGCTACAGTGACTTTAGACACCAACTGCTCCAACTGTACCTGAGAAAGTACGTTCTCTTGGCCTGCCAACACCGCATTAAGGCTCCTGAAGGAGAACTGTGGAACAAGATTTACCAGACTTTCGAGGGTTTGAGCTGACAGGTATTTATTGGTCCCGAGTAATGCTGTGGTTTGGAACTCCAGTTCTGGAGTAAACCGGCTGATGATCCGCCCGGCAACTGCCTGGGAATAATTGGTTTGACGGGCAAAAATATCAGCGACATCCTGGAGACCGATTTCAGGATTGTCCAATACCGCCAGCAGCACCGATTCATGCAGGTTCTGTGAACGGGTAAGCAGGACATTGATGTCAACACCGGTCAACTGGTTAGCCGGTTTGGTAAGCTCAATCAACACCTCGTCAGTAAGGTACGGCTGTGCCTGAAGGATCCTGGTTTTAAAATCGGAAGCCAGGCCAGTATTCCTGAGCAGTAATTGTAATGAATAGTCAGATAGCGCAGGTTGAGCAAGCAATACCCGGGCAAGCGTTTCAGACCCGCTGCGCTGGGCTGAGAGGAGGGTTTGCAGCACGCTTTCTTCCAGCGGACTGGAACTCAATAATACTCCTGCTGTGGTCTCCAGCATGGGAACCACCGCCGAGAGTGTCTTCAACAAAAATGCGTTTGCATTCTGCGCTGTATTCTGAACACCAAGACCCAGAGCGTTGCTTCCTCCCGCGGTTGGTGTCACCACCGAACCAAGGCTGATGGTACCGGCTTTGTCATTAAGGGTAGTTGTGTCTGATATCAGCTTTACAAAATGGGAATTCTTGTACATCGGATGAACTTGGTCCATAAATGCCTTTACCCCCAATAATCCCGCGGTTCCCCCAACAAAACCATCACTTACAGCGGTAAAGTCAGTCGGCTTGATGTCTGAAAACACCTTCTGATATTCAAAATCTGGTGCTTTTAAGGCATTAGCATACTTACTCATCCCATCACCGAACGCCGTGATAAATTCGTAGGTATTGGATTTTTGCTCGTACAGGAACCCTTCAGAGTCAAACTTCCTGGCTGTCCTGAGTTTTCCGTACAGAACGTAGTCATTGGAATTCTGGAACTGGCCGACGTTTTGAAAATAGAAGATATCGCCTCCAAGATCAGGCCCGTGATAGACATATTCGGTGTAAGGGCGACGGTTGGCAATGGAGTCGGCGGTGGTGAGTGCAGGAGCAATAACCCGCACATTTTTAAAACCAACTTCCAGGTTGATCGGAACCGTTCCGAACTTTGAAGTAAGGTACGGCGTGATGATCCTTCCGCAGCGGTTGCTGTACTCGTAATTGTAAGAGAGTTTTCCCAGACGGGAAGTGCTGCTCAGTTTTTTAACTACTGGTATAATATCGGTCACATTATTAGTGAGCCGGTTTACTGCGTCATCACAGACTGAAGTCGTTGCGACGAAGATTCGCTTGTTTTTATGCGTCTGACTGTCATTGAGCGAATAGTATTCAATTTCGGTGATGTTCCCCAGCTCATCCTCCACCGATGTCATGACTTCAGGAACAGCGGCGAGATACAGGTCGGTATTGTAATTCTGAATGGCGTTGGCCGGTAATTTCGAGTAGGTAAACCGGCTGAACTGCGGATCGCCTTCACCATCAAGCGGTTGTTCATTAATTTTTTCCAGCAGGTATTGGTACTTCAGTCTATTGGATTTCAACAGCGAATCTCCCACCGAATAGTTCCTGAACTGAAAGGTTTCCAGTTCTTTGACCAGATAGTCCATCGAAATATTCTTCACACAGATTTTCCCTCCGGCTTTCCAATCCCCGTTCTTCACATACGTTTTTACCCTTTTAAGCATGTAAGGGTTTTTGGTATACACTTTCAGCTCAAAAGCATTCAGATCGGTGTTGCCAAAAGTGGTAGGGGTATTGGTGTAATCCGCAGAAGTTGGACCAACATAATTTGCCGGTTTTTTCCAGAACCTGAATGGCGGACTTGTTATCAGGTCGTCTTCGGTAATTGCAAAATTCCAAAGCCTGTCGTAAAGCGGAAGCATATTGAACCACGGCATTCCAATCCCGAAGTTATTCGGCATATTGGACTGCGCTCCGGGATCGCCGGTCATCAACTGGTCAGCACCCCGGTATTTGTAAGCATAATAACTCTTGGCAGCGCTTGGTATATAGGTGTTTTGATTAATGAATATATCCTCTCCGTAACCGTCTTTATCAGAAGGGCGGGAGAAATCACAATCTGAGTTGGCCGGTCCCAGCTGGATTTGCAACCGCGTCAATGAATCTCCCATGGCCGGAAGGCGGAAAAATGCAGAAATTCCGCTTTTCGGGTCATTGGGACGGGTTTGATTGGTGATCCATTTAATTCCCCTGTTAAAGGTATTGAAAACGGTCGCCTTGTTCATTCTATCGTAATTCACCGGATCTATCCATCCCTGTGGAGGACTTATTCTGGGGTCGGTCAGGTAAGCATTGATATCCAGTAGATTGGGTCTGCCGGGGTTGACGGCATCGGCTTTTATCTCGTAGATCGCACCGGGATATACTTCTGCAATACGCGGAGATTCCAGGATACTGTGGTTAAACGGCAGAGGAAGTGTAGTGGTGGCAATCGGATTGCGATAATACCCCTGGGCAGCGATAAAAGGATTGTTCCGGGAGGCTACATCCTGGTTGATAAACGGAATGGCCGAGGGATGGTAATATCTTGACCAGTTCGCAAACCCCTGACCGGTTTTCGTATTAACGAGGGTTCTGTAGTTATACAGTGAATCCATTCGTGAGGTTCCCGGATTCCGGTGATCCAGGAAACCGGTAATATTGGCCGCAGGAAAAACGGTTTCATACTCCAGTTCAACGGCACCCAGGTAAGACTGGCCGGTGTAACCGTCGATACGGGTGAGCAATAGTTCATTGCACGCTTCAAAATCATTAAATCCGGAGGTAAGTGTCTTAAAGACATAAGGCAGCGATTCGTAGATTCCTTTCTGGCTCATTTCTTTAAAGAAATCAAAACAACCAAAATGCTCGTAGTTGAATACCAGGTTTTCTCCCGGGTAATTGATGTTACAGATCATCGTACAATACCAGCTTGACACCACCTTGCGCGGCATGGTGTTGTTCCTGATATCGTTAGAATAAATGCTGTCATGTTGCACCGTAGCATACAAATCACCGTATGAGCGACTGCTTTTTACATTGGCCGCTTCAGCGTAATTCATCTGGGCGACCCCGAAATCGTATCGCACCCCGTTCGGAAGCTGTACTTCCCAATAAGACCCGTAATACCGCGCTTCAATGTATTGTTCAAAAACATCTAGTACAAAGACAGCCGCACCTTTTTCTATGTGCTTAAAAACACCCCTTCCATGACATACTCCGGGAATAGAGATCATCGGTGAAAACCAAAAATTCTTCCTCATATTATTGGATGTCGCATTGTCCATATTACCGTGCTTTGAGGCATCCTTACTGATCGTACACATGTTTGCCTCAGTGTACTCATTGTAACTGGCTGTGCTAACCGAAATGGTTGGGATATTCAGGTTCCATCCTTCTCCGTATGGAATTCCATCCACTAAGTTGTAGTCGCTGCTTCCTGAA
>JAZKEZ010000086.1:0-12544 GCA_040386675.1 Bacteroidota bacterium
TATTAGGGTAAGCATTATTTAGCAGTGGCGACTGAGCTTGTCGAAGTCATGAGCTTGTCGAAGTCATGAGCTTGTCGAAGTCGTGAGCTTGTCGAAGTCTGTGATTTCTATGGGCTTCGGCGGCTTTGGCTTCGGCGGCTTCGGGAGCTTCGGCGGCTTCGGCTTCGACAGGCTCAGCCACCAACATCAACACATCAACACATCAACAAATCATCAAATCATCAAAGTCCTTTTACCGCGCTCTTGAACTGGCGGCCGCGGTCTTCGTAGTTTTCGAACAGGTCGAAGCTGGCGCAGGCCGGAGACAGGAGCACCATGTCGCCTTTTACACCCATGTCGTAACCGAACTGAACGGCTTGTTGTGCCGAGCGGGCTTCAACGATACGATCAACCACCCCGCTGAATGCGTTCATGATCTTTGCGTTGTCCATTCCCAGGCAGATAATGGCTTTCACCTTGTCTTTCACCAAAGGAACCAGTTCGCTATAGTCATTCCCTTTGTCTACTCCACCTACGATCCAAACCACCGGTTTTTTCACGCTTTCCAGTGCGTACCAGGTAGAGTTGATGTTGGTAGCCTTGCTGTCGTTCACGAACTCGATACCGTGTACGTTGGCAACAAACTCCAGGCGGTGCTCAACGCCTTCGAAATCGCTCAGACTCTCACGGATCACTTCCTTGCGGATATCAAGTACCCTTGCGGCAATTGCAGAGGCCATTGAATTGTGCAGGTTGTGTTTTCCCTGGAGGGCTAGTTCATGAATAGACATGGTGGTGGGGGTTTGGTGGTTAAAAAATGTAATGTTATGTTCGTCGGCTACAGCGCCGCTTGTGTTGTTGGTATTGATCCCGAATGGCAGTAATTCGGCGCGGATGTCGAGTTCTTCTATCTTGCGGGCGGTCTCTGCATCTTCGGCATTGTAGATGAAGTGGTCTTCAGGACCAATATTGGCCACGATCTTCATCTTGGAGTTCACGTAGTTCTCCATCTGGTATTCGTAGCGGTCGAGGTGATCTGGCGTGATGTTGGTGAGGATCGCGATGTAAGGCTTGAAATCCACCGTTCCATCCAGCTGGAAACTGCTGATCTCGATCACCCAGTAGTCTTTTTGTCCCTCGGCCAGTTGTGCCGCCCAGCTCTGGCCAACGTTCCCGGCCAGGCCTACGTTCAATCCGGCTTTCTGAAGGATGTGGTAGGTAAGCAATGTGGTAGTGGTCTTCCCGTTGCTGCCGGTAATGGCGATCACTTTCCCGGTGTTGTAGCGGTGGGCGAATTCCAGTTCATCGATCACGGGAATGCCTTTGGCGCGCGCCTCTTTCACCAACGGTGCCTTCTCAGGAATACCCGGACTTTTAATGATCTCGGAAGCAGTAAGAATCTGTTCTGCCGAATGGCCGCCTTCTTCGAAAGCAATTCCTGCAGCAGTGAGCTGGTCTTTGTAGTTGGCTTTGATAGTACCCATATCAGACACGAGCACCCCGAAGCCCTGCTTCTTTGCCAGCAGGGCAGCGCCAACACCGCTTTCCCCTGCTCCGAGGATGGCGATGAATGGTGAAGAATGTGTGTGGATCGGGTTCATTTGTTGTTGTTGACCGGTTGAAGGGTGATTATCTAAGTTTCAGTGTAACTACAGTGAGCGCAGCGAGTAGGATCCCGATGATCCAGAAGCGGGCTACGATCTTGCTTTCGGGAATACCTTTTTTCTGGTAGTGGTGGTGCAGCGGACTCATCAGGAATACTCTCCTGCCCTCGCCGTACTTGCCTTTGGTGTATTTGAAGTATCCCACCTGGATCATTACCGACAGGTTCTCAATGAGGAATACTCCGCAGAGTACCGGTATCAGTAATTCCTTGCGGATGGCGATCGAGAATACAGCGATGATCCCACCGAGCGCCAGCGAACCGGTATCACCCATGAATACCTGCGCCGGATAAGAATTGTACCAGAGAAAACCGACACAGGCCCCGACAAATGCAGAGATGAAAACCACCAGTTCTCCCGAGTTCGGGATGTACATGATGTTGAGGTAATCGGCGAAAATGAAGTTACCGCTCAAGTAAGCGAACACGGCCAGTGTCATCCCGATGATACCGGAAGTCCCGGTAGCCAGTCCGTCAAGTCCGTCGGTGATGTTCGCACCGTTAGAAACCGCAGTCACAATAATGATCACGATAGGAATGAAGATGATCCACGCGTATTTCGTGGCATTCTCACCCATAAAACCCAGTACCCACGAGTAGTTGAATTCGTTGTTCTTGATGAACGGGATGGTCGTGGTGAGTTCCTTTGATTTTTCCCAGGTGTAGGTATTCTCGTAAGAAGTAACGTCGCCGCCAAGGTTAAAGGCTTCCTGCTTGTGGTGCCTGGAGTTCTCCTTGGTGTATACTCCCGGGTGGAAGTACAGCGTGCAACCCACAATCAGGCCGATACTTACCTGGCCCACGATTTTGAATTTACCCGCAAGTCCTTCTTTGTTCTTTTTGAATACTTTGATGTAATCGTCGAGGAAACCGATGAAACCCAGCCAAACCGTGGTCAGGATCATCAGCTGGATGTAAATGTTGGTGAGGTTGGCGAAAAGCAGTGTGGGGATCAGGATCGACGCGAGGATCATCAATCCGCCCATGGTTGGCGTTCCCTGCTTCTGGATTTGTCCGTCAAGTCCGAGGTCGCGAACGGTCTCCCCTACCTGCATGTAGCGCAGATAGTTGATGATACGCTTGCCGTACACCATAGAGATCACCAGTGAAACGATGACCGCCATACCCGCCCTGAAAGAGATGTACTGAAACACCCCAAGTCCGGGAACGTCGCTGATCTTGTCCAGATAAGTAAAAAGGTGATAAAGCATTATTTCTGAAGGAGTTTAAGCATTTGGGTCACTATTTCGAGGTCGTTAAAAGGATGTTTCACTCCTTGTATCTCCTGGTAGGTCTCATGTCCTTTGCCGGCAATCAGGATGATGTCGCCGGGTTTGGATTCCATACAGGCGGCTTTGATGGCTTCACCGCGGTCTTCCATAATGGTGTAGCGCATGTAATACTGTGGCTGTATACCCGCTTTCATTTCTTCGAGGATCGCTCTCGGATCTTCGGTTCTCGGGTTGTCGCTGGTCAGGATCACGCGGTCGCTATTTTCTGCTGCAATGGCCGCCATCAGTGGTCTTTTAGTCCTGTCGCGGTCGCCTCCGCAACCTACCAGCGTAATGATCTTTTCGTTGCCGGTGCGGATGTCGTGGATGGTCTTCAGCACGTTTTTCAATGCATCGGGAGTGTGTGCGTAATCTACAATGGCAGTAATACCGCTGTCGGTTTTCACATACTGGAATCTTCCGGCTACCGCATTCAGGTTGCTGATCACGGTAAGCACCTGCAAAGGATCCTGCGCAAGCTGTATGGCCACAGCATAGATCGCAGCGAGGTTGTATGCGTTGAATTTGCCGATCAGGCGGGTGTACACATCGCGGTTATCCAGCTGGATGTGCAGACCGGAGAACTGGTTCTCAATGATCCTGATCTTGTAGTCGCTCGGACTAAGCAGTGAATAGGTGTATTTTTTGGCTTTGGTATTCTGCACCATCACCATTCCGTTTGCGTCGTCTTTGTTTACGATCGCAAAAGAACCTGCAGGCAGGTGATCGAAGAATTGCTTCTTGGCCGAGATGTAGGCATCAAAAGTCTTGTGGTAATCGAGGTGATCGTGGGTGATGTTGGTAAACACGCCGCCGGCAAAATGCAGGCCGGCAATGCGCTCCTGGACTACGGCATGACTGCTCACTTCCATGAAACAGTGACTGCAGCCTGCGTCCACCATTTCGCGCAGCAGGTGATTGAGACTTACCGGATCCGGAGTGGTGTGGGTGGATGGAATTTCGGTAGTGTGGATCTTGTTGACCACTGTAGAAAGCAGGCCGGTTTTGAAACCCAGCTCTTTGAACATCTGGTACAGCAGCGTGGCAATCGTTGTCTTTCCGTTGGTACCGGTAATCCCGATCAGTTTAAGGTCTTTCGAAGGGTTGTCGAAAAAGTTAGCCGCGATCAGTCCAAGTCCAACCAGCGAATCCATCACTTTCACGTAGGTAACTCCTTCTGTGGTTTCTTCAGGGAATTCCTGGCAAACTATGGCGATACAACCGTTTTTGATGGCCGTGGGAATGAAATCGTGCCCGTCGACCTGGGTGCCGGAAGTGGCCACAAACAGTCCGTTGCGCTGAACCTTGCGACTGTCGGCAGTAAGGTGTTCGATGGCGATGTTCGTCGATCCGATCACCTCCACCATTCTGCAGCCGTATAATATGTCTTTTAGCAGTTTCACGAAAGACCCAGTGTTATAATTAGATTCTGATTGATTGCTGATCCGGCGGGAACCGACTGCCATTTGATGGTGCCTCTTCCTACCACTTCTACTTTAAGTCCTGAATTCTCGAGCAGGAACAATGCGTCCTGCAAGCCCATGCCTACTACATTCGGAACACTTTTGGTCCCGATGCCTGCAATGGAAGCCGGTTTGATCACGATGGTCTTCCCGGCCGCCTGGGTCCTTACCCACTCGCCTTCTTCACCACCGTTTTTAACCGGGATGGCCAGACCTTTAGCCACGGTCACAAAGTCGTCGCGATAGCCGTTTACCGAAGCCGGAGCTTTCTGCGCTGCGAGGAATTTGTGGGTATTGATCTCTTTGTGTGTATCGATCCGGTTGCTGAATACTTTATCCGCCAGTTCGCGGAAAATCGGTCCGGCCACTACGTTTCCGTAATAAGTCACGGTTGATGAAGGTGCGCTCACGACCACGATGCAGCTGTACAGTGGTTCATCGGCAGGAAAGAAACCTACGAATGAGGCCTGGTAGGTAACATCTGCGCCGCTGCTGTAACCCTGGTTGGTCTTGGCGATACGCGCAGTACCGGTTTTACCGGCAATTTTGTAGTTGGCCGACTTCAGGTTGGTTGCAGTTCCCACTTCCACCACACCTTCAAGGCATTCGCGCAGCTGTCCGAGGGTACGGTCGCTGCAGATCTTTTCATTCACCACCTCGACCGGCATGTCCTTAACGATCTTCCCGTTCTTGGTCAGCTGGTTCACGAAACGCGGCTTGATCAGTCGGCCGTTGTTCGCTACCGCGTTGTACAGTGCCAGGGTCTGCATCGGCGTAACCAGCACCTCGTAACCGATCGAAGTCTGTGTAAGCGAAATTCCTGACCAGTGGCGTGTGGTGTCTCCCGGACTTTTGATCATCGGGCGACCTTCACCTGTAATGGAAAGACCCAATGGTTTGTTCAGTCCGAACGAATAAAGTTTATCTATGAAGCGCTGTGGGTTCTTCGCGTAATTCTTACTTACAATTTGCGAGATCCCTATGTTTGACGATACTTCGAATGCTTCTTTTACTGTGATCACGCCGTGTCCGCCTTCTTTCGTATCGTGCATCGGCACGCCGTAATAGTGGATCACACCGTTTTTGGTATCTACCTTATCGGTGATGTTGCAATAGCCGTCGTCGATGGCAGCGATCAGCGAAGCGAGTTTAAAGGTAGAACCCGGTTCTGTGGCCTCACCGATTGCGTAATTGTATTTCTCGCTGTAGCTGCCGTTTTCGTTGCGGGTAAGGTTGGCGATGGCTTTGATGTTGCCGGTCTTCACTTCCATGAGCACCACGCAGCCGTGATCGGCATTGTGCAGCGTAAGTTGCTTGAGCAGCGCATTGCTTGCCACATCCTGGATGTTGATGTCGATCGTGGTGTGAATATCAACCCCGTCTTCCGGCTCGAGTTCGTTTTCGTCTTCGAGCGGCATCCATATCCCACCGGCAAGGCGCTTTTCGAGACGCATACCCTTGGTTCCGCTCAGGAATTTATCGAATGCACCTTCAAGTCCAACAGGATTCACGCCTTCGCGGGTGTAGCCAATGGTACGCTGAGCAAGGAAACCGAACGGCATTTTGCGGATGTTGATCTTTTCGAACACCACGCCCCCTTTGTTCCTGCCCTTGCGGAAGATCGGGAGCTCTTTGGTGAGCTTCATCTGGTTGAAATCGATCTTTCTCTTTACCAGGTGGTAGCGTTCGCGGCGTTCGCGGGCTCTTCTCAGCTGAGCTTTGTAAGCCAGTGCGGGTTTATCCCTGAAAATGCGTGAAAGTCCGAGGGCAAGACTATCGATCCCTTCGTTGAATGCTTTGTCGGTAAGTCCGTTGGCCGCCATATCCATCCGGATATCGTACACCGGAACTGAAGTGGCCAGCATGGAGCCATCGTCCGCGAGGATATTCCCGCGATTGGCTTCTACCGGGCGGACCTCGGTGGCAAGACTGTACGCTTTGTCGCGCCAGTACTTCCCTTCAACCAACTGGATCTTGAACAACTGCCATAAAACAGCGATACCTACTCCGAATAGCACGAAGTAGATCACGTAGATGCGCCATTTTATGTCTTTGATGTCTTCCAATTAGTCTTTTTCCTTGGGTTCAATTACTATTTTCTTTGGCGGGACCCGGCTTTCCTCAAGTCCCATTCTCTCTATTTCTTCAGCTACCTTGCTTTGCTGCCTGAGCACTTCCAGCTTGGTAGAGGTGGTTGTATATTCTGATTTGATCTCTTTGAGCTGACGATCTACTTTATCCAGCTCTCTCACCGTTTTCTCCCCGTAATACCCGTAACCGATGTAAAACACCAGCAGCACGGCGATGTAGAGCACAAAAGGCATCTGGTTTACAATGCTGTCGCGGGTAAGTATGCTTCCCGTAAGCACCTGGACCACCAGGTTGGGCTCGGTTTTCTTCTTTGCCTTTTCCTGCTTTTTCTCTTCCTTATTTTCCCTGAACTTGTTCATTTGTCCTCCGGGCTATCCTGAGCTTTGCACTGCGCGCTCTGTTGTTTCTCTCTATTTCTTCATCTGTCGGGATGAGCGGTTGTTTACCAACTGGCTCCAGCGGACGAAGGAGGTTCCCGTAGAAATCCTTGCTCTGCTCGCCTTCCAGGTTCCCGGCCTTCACGTAGTTCTTGGCCATTCGGTCTTCAAGCGAGTGATAACTGATCACTACCAGTCTGCCGCCCGGGGCAAGCATTTCAACACTCTGCTTAAGCAGGTCTTCAAGCACTTTCATTTCCTGGTTCACTTCGATACGTAGCGCCTGGAACAACTTGGCGAAGAACTGGTGCCACTTCTGGCGGGGAGCGAATTTTTCAAGGCTCTTCTTCAATTCCTCGATCGTTTCGTAAGGCTTTACTGCGCGGTCGCGGCAGATGGCCGATGCGATCCTTCCCGGCTGATCGAGCTCACCGTAGAGCTTGAGTATTCTTTTCAATTCAGCTTCTTCGTAGGTGTTCACCACCGTGGCCGCTGTCAAAGAACTATTGGTATTCATCCGCATGTCCAGCGGACCGTCGAAACGAAGCGAAAAGCCTCTTTCGGCACTGTCGAACTGATGAGAGCTTACGCCCAGGTCAGCCAGTATCCCGTCGACTGCGGTTATTTTATAGAGTTTCAGGTAATTCTTCAGAAAGCCAAAATTCTGGTTGATCAACAGGAACCGTTCGTCTTCAGGTGCATTTTCCAATGCTTCGGTATCCTGGTCGAAAGCGATCAGCCTTCCTTTTTCACCCAGTCTTTTCAGTATCTCCCGGGAATGTCCGCCGCCACCGAAGGTCACATCCACATACGTCCCGTCAGGCTTGATATCCAGACCATCAACCGACTCATGCAGAAGAACCGGAACGTGATACACCTCATTCTCCGACATTATCCAGGCCTCCCATTACTTCTTCAGAAAGGCTACCGAAGTCGATATCCTCGTTCAACATGGCTTCGTAAGCCGCTTTACCCCAGATCTCGATGCGTTCGCCGTTACCGATCACTTTCACATCCTTATCTACCTCTGCATATTCGGCAAGAGGCTTCGGGAGGAGCAATCTTCCGGCTGCATCCAGCTCAACCGGTGTAGCACCGTTGTTGAACCTGCGGATAAACACAGCATTCTTTTTTACGAAGCGGTTCAAACCGGAAACCTGTGCACTAACCTTCTTCCATTCAGCCATCGGATACAACACCAGGCACTTCTCGAAAATGTCACGATTCAGGACAAAACCATCCTTGCCAGCCTGGTCTCCCATCTGTTTTCTCAGATCCGCCGGCAGCATTAAGCGGCCTTTGGGATCAAGCTTGCAATCGTATTCACCAAGAAGGTTAAACATCAGTAAATCCAGTTCTTAGAACAAAAGTATACGAATAATTCCCACTTTTTACCACTCTCTACCACTTTTTCCCACTTTGTTGAAAAGTTTTAACGGGTATCCAGGTTTTTCAGTGTGTTGAGCGCAGAAAATCCGGGAAGAAGCATTCGATTAGCTTCTTGTTCTCAACAGGTTACCGGAAAGTGGGAGGAAATGACGCGCAGTTATGAAGAGTACTACGTTCAAAATTGGAGGGATTCCCCCGCTTAGCGGGGTATGCATTTTTATCTATATTTGACTGAACCTCACAAGCTATGGACGTCACGATAAAAGAAGAAGGAAATTTCAGTTACATTGAACAGGGCGAAGGCCAGCCAATGATCTTTCTTCACGGACTATTCGGTGCACTCAGCAATTTTAGTCACCTGCTGGACCACTTTTCTAAGACACATAAGGTGCTGATCCCCTTATTACCTATCTACACCCTTCCTGTACTTGACACCAATGTGAAGAGCCTTTCCAAATTCCTGAAAGACTTCATCGACTTCAAGGGCTACAAGAAACCTATCCTGCTGGGCAATTCGCTTGGCGGACACGTTGCACTGGTGTACATCAGCAAATATCCAGGAACCGTAGACAAACTGGTACTTACCGGCAGCTCCGGACTGTATGAGAACGCCATGGGCGGAGGTTTCCCGAGACGCGAGGATTACAACTTTATCGCTGCCAAGGTTGCCGAGACTTTTTACGATCCTGCACACGCTACCAAAGAACTGGTTGATGAGTGTTTCGAGATCGTGAATAACCGCGGGAAACTGCTGCGGATACTGGCACTAGCTAAATCGGCGATCCGTCACAACATGGCGAAGGAACTGAAAAGCTTCAACCTTCCGGTCTGCCTGATCTGGGGGAAAAACGATACGATCACTCCGCCGGATGTAGCCGAGGAATTCCACGAATTACTTCCCGATTCTGAGTTGTTCTGGATCGACCAGTGCGGACATGCACCGATGATGGAGCAGCCGCAGGAGTTCAACCGCATCTTAGACGAATGGCTTAATAAAAGTTAAGAAGTAAGAGTTAAGAATTGGGGAGCAGAACCTCTACACACTGCAATACATCAAAAAAAGCTGATCTAAGTTCTAGTTCTTAGTTCTTAGTTCTTAGATTTTAGTTCCTATGATTATCAAACAGGCAGAATTCCTGCAAAGCGCGTCCGATTACAAAGGCTGCCCGAAACCCACGCATGCTGAATACGCTTTTATCGGCCGGTCGAATGTCGGGAAGTCGTCGCTGATCAATATGCTGGTGGGCAGGAATTCGCTGGCCAAGACCTCGCAAACGCCTGGAAAAACACAGCTGATCAACCACTTCATGATCAATAACCAGTGGTATCTCGTGGATCTACCCGGATATGGTTATGCGCGGGTGAGCAAGGACAAACGCAGTGTTTTCAAAGGACTGATCTACAATTACCTCGAAAAGCGGGAAAACCTGGAATGCATTTTTGTACTGATCGACAGCAGGCTTGAGCCACAGAAGATCGATATGGAGTTTATTGAATGGCTGGCGACCAAAGGGCTTCCGTTTGTAATGGTGTTTACCAAGGCCGACAAACTGAGCAAGACTGCATACGACAGCAACATTGCGAAATACAACAAACAGCTGCGCGAAAGCTGGGAGGAACTTCCCCCGCAATTCCACACTTCTGCTGTTACCAAAAAAGGACAGGAAGAAATTCTTGCGCTGATAGCGGAGACCAATCAGACGGTGAAGGAGAGGTATCATTAATTCCGGATTTCAAATTCCAAATTTCAAGTTGTAGTTCCGGCGTTCTCCGTGATTACCTCTGTGGTTATCTGTTTAACCACAGAGGCGCAGAGGTGGGCGCAGAGGGCGCGGAGGGGTTACGTAAACAACTAAAAATCCCGGGGCTAACCTGCTCATCATCAGCAACTACAATTTCATTGTAATCCAATTGTAAGCTCCACCGGCTAACGGCATCGTAGCACACTCATTTCAAGCGCATTACCAGATTATCTTTGTCCGCTGAAGCTACTTCAAGGTCGGGACATGCAGTTCGTCACATATTCCGGTAGTTGGTCACATAAATTCTGGCAATACCGCCTGTTGAAGTAGTTTCGGGAACTTTTACGCTCACACTATTCTCAACTGATGAAAAAGGCTTTACTCCACCTAAATCAACTCATTTTAGTCTGCACCCTGTTTCTTGCCGGAAGTTTATCGGCAATTGCACAGCAGGTGATCTATGTTGACATGAACAAAGGCGCGGCCGGCGACGGACAAACCTGGGGAACCGCATACGGGTATCTCTCTAATGCCCTTGACGCCGCCAACCTGGTCGATCCGGCCACCCCGGTTGAGATCCGTGTTGCGTCAGGAGTGTATTATCCTACCGGTCTCAAAAGCTTAACTGACCGTACAAAAACCTTTCACATTCAGCGCGGCGGAATAAAACTTCTCGGCGGGTATGTTGCCGGATCAGAAACACGGAATGCTGCAACCAACCTGGTTTACCTGGACGGAGGCATCAATGCCGCAGCCAATACCGACAATAGCTACCACATCATGGTGATCAACGGGATCACAGCTGCAGATCAACCGATCACTGTAGACGGGTTTACGTTCAGGAACGCCTACTCACAAGGCGCAACCGGCAGCAGCACCTATAAATCCGCTTTGCTGGCTGATGCCAATGGCGGCGGGATTTTAGCGCATACCGTTGCGACAGGTAAGCTAACGATCAACAACTGTACGTTTACCGCACTTTTCAGCAATACCGGCAGCGGGATGCAATTAACCGACGCATCGCCCACCGTTACCAACTGTACATTCACCAAGATCTCTACTACCATCTACGGCAGCCTTGGATTATCTATAACAGGTTCTTCAAGCGCCACCGTTACCAATTGTGTGTTTAATGAGCTTATCAGCACCACCGGCACAGCAGGAGGTGTAGCCGTAGTGGTAAACGGAACAGGCTCAAACACCTTCAGCAACTGTAGTTTTACAAAAGGCTCAATTACCGGAGGAACTTCGGCTGGGGGCGGAGCAATGTCAATTGGCGGCAGTACACTGACGCTATTCAACTGCACTTTTTCGGAAAACGTGGCTAATGGCGGCACTACCGGAAGAGGAGGAGCGATTACTATAACCGGTGGAAATACTGACATCGTGAACTGCACATTCAATGCAAACACATGCAGGAATAGCGGTGGAGCGATCTATGTTTCAGGAGGAAATACCACTGTTCGTTTCTCCAGATTCACTTCCAATTCAGTAAGTGCCGGCGGAAGCTCTACCGGGCAAGGTGGCGGCGCCATCAATCACGCCGGAGGCACACTTAGTATTGCCAATTGCCGGTTTACCTCAAATGTTTCAGGCGGTTCCGGAACCAGCAATGCTCACGGAGGTGCGATCTACTCAAATGTACCCTGCACGATCAAAAACAGTTTCTTTAATGCCAACAGATCTATCTACGGGGCGATTGTAGCAAACGCCGCTGCAATAAGCAACTGTACCTTTTACAAGAATATCTCTACCGTTACCCCGGGAACGGTGCAAGCACGCTCGGGCAACACGACCACGGTGACCAACTGTATTTTCCAGGAAGCAGTTTCTACCACAGGAGTAACCCCAACCTATTCAAGAGTTACCGAAACTTCAACCGGAACCGGGAATATCAACGCCGACCCAATGTTCGTAGATTCGGTAAACGGCAATTTCAGGCTGCAATCCACAAGTCTTTGCATCAATGGCGGTGATCCGGCATTCATACAGGGAAATGACTCGCTCGACCTGGACTCACTTACCCGTGTGAAAGACGGAAGAGTGGATATGGGTGCTTACGAAGGTTCGCTCCCGGCAGCCGTGGTTTCTGATCCAATGGTGATCACCGCAGGCATCACCGGCGATCCGGGGACGCAGGTCACTATTCCCATTAAAGCAAATGGCTTTGTGAACTTCCAGTCTCTGCAAGGCAACCTGCATTTCGGCTCCGCCGTGGCTTCTATTGATGAGGTAACGGCAACAACGGCACTGACTTCAATCAGCCAGATCTCGGGCGGAACCGCGATCATTTCTAACGGGACGGTTCTTACCTATTCGTACGATGCGGCCGGTAATGCGATGACTTTTGCCGACAGCACCACGCTGCTTAATGTAAAAGTGACACTTGCAACTAACACTTCCGGTGCGAATATTTGCTCAACGCCTGCTTCTTCGGCCTCTCCTGCTCCCCTGATGTGGGGCAAGATCGTGAGCGGGTCACCTCAGAATACAGTTCCTGCAACATCTTACGATCAGGTTTGTGTAACCGGCGTTCCGCTTAGCATTGCTGTGGGAACACTGGGTAAAG
>JAZKEZ010000087.1:0-5342 GCA_040386675.1 Bacteroidota bacterium
GCGCGAATTCGAACAGATGGAAATGCAGTTTTTCGTGAAACCCGGAACCGAAATGGAATGGTACGAATACTGGAAAGAGGCGCGTATCAAATGGCACAAAGCCCTTGGACTTGGCGAAGGTAATTACCGTTTCCATGACCACATCAAACTGGCTCACTACGCAAACGCCGCAGCCGACATCGAGTTCGATTTCCCGATGGGATTCAAGGAGCTGGAAGGTATTCACTCAAGAACTGATTTCGATCTGAAGCAACACGAAGAACACAGCGGAAAGAAGCTGCAATTCTTTGATACAGAAGAAAATGCAAGCTATGTTCCTTACGTGGTGGAGACTTCGGTTGGTCTGGACCGTATGTTCCTTTCGGTTTATTCAGCTTCATTGAAAGAAGAAAAGCTGGAAGACGGAAGCGAGCGTACCGTTTTAGCGCTTCCACCGGCATTGGCGCCTATTAAAGCTGCGATCCTTCCGCTGGTTAAGAAAGACGGACTTCCTGAAAAAGCCCGCGAGATCTTCGACATACTGAAGTATGATTTCATGCTGCAGTACGACGAGAAAGATGCCATCGGTAAGCGTTACCGCCGCCAGGATGCCATCGGAACTCCGTATTGCATCTGTGTGGACGGCGATACGCTGACAAATAATACTGTAACCATCCGGGACCGCGACACCATGAAACAGGAAACGGTTCAGATCAGCGAACTGGCTGGTATCCTGGAAAAGAAGACCTCGTTCAGGGAGTTGTTCAAGAAAACAGCGTAACTGTAAGACTATATTGGAAAGCCCTTCGGAAACGAGGGGCTTTTTTATGACCGGATCTTCGGATTCGCCAGCTTGTATTTCAGCAAATCGATGATCTCATCTTTATCGGCGAGCGACTGCTCAAGCAACGCGATCTTACCTTTCAATCCTTCGATTTCGAGTGCTGTGAGATATTTGCTCTCGGGTTCGGTTACCAATCGTGTTGGCGGTATATCCAGCAGGATATCGGCGCTGGTGCTGAACAGGCGGGTAAGTTCAGATAATACAACTGCTGAAACCCCGATGAAGCCGCCTTCGATCTTCTGGTAATTGCTCAGGCTCATGTTGATCGCTTCCGCAGCCTTATATTGTTTGATATCAGCTGCCACCCTGGCCACACGGATTCTCTTGCCTATTGCCTGTTGCGCCTTCTCCATGTGTCAAAATTAGAGAACAGGCCATCACCCTGTTACACAATATTTTAGACATTGACATTATATTTTAACTTAAGATGAGGGCGATCCCATCATATTTTAGAAAGCCTGATGATTTAGGGGTGAAATTAACCGCAGAGGCGCGGAGGTTTTGCGCAGAGGACACAGAGGTTTGCGGTTGATAGTTTACTTCCCGTTGAAGTTCGCCATCGTATTCGGCAATCCGTTGCCGGCAAAAGATAGAATGGCCTGAACAGCCTGTTCGATGCGCGGCTGAAGGGCAGTATCTTCGTCGCGAGACCAGCGGCCTAAGACGAAATCAACCTGCTGGCCTTTCGGGTAATCATTCCCGATGCCAAATTTCAGTCGTGCGTAGTTCTGATGACCGAGTACCTCGGCAATGTTTTTGAGTCCGTTGTGGCCGGCGTCGCTGCCGTTTGGACGAATGCGGATGGCGCCGAACGGGAGGGCCAGGTCATCGAGCACCACGATCAGGTTTTCTATCGGGATCTTTTCTTCCCGCAACCAGTAGTTGATCGCCTTTCCACTGAGATTCATGTAAGTGGTTGGCTTGATGAGAATGAGTTTCTTACCGCGGTGTTTTACCTCGGCCACATCAGCAAGACGGCCAGGGGTAAAAAAAGAATTGGACGCCCCCGCGAGAGCGTCCAATACATTAAATCCAATATTGTGGCGGGTATTTGCATACTCAGCGCCTATGTTTCCCAATCCGGCAATTAAATACTTCATTGGACAGTTTGGGGTTGAAGATGATTAAGCTTCTTCTTCAGGATCAACATCACTACCGATCGCAGCACCACGAGCAGGAGCTACCGCTACTACTACAGCACCCGGATCGTTAAGCAAAGTGATCTGGTCGTTGCTCAGGTCGCGAACACGGATGTTGTGACCGATACGAAGGTGGGTAATGTCTACAACTACTTCAGCAGGAAGGTTTGCAGGAATACCTTTAAGATCTACTTTACGGAAGTGAACCAGTAGTTTACCACCAGCTTTCACACCGCGTGATTGTCCCTGAAGACGTACCGGAAGTTTCACTTTTACAGGCTTGTCAGCAACAAGCTCCATAAAGTCAACGTGAAGGATTTCGTCAGTTACCGGGTGGAACTGTGTGTCTTTAATAAGGCAAGGGATCGTTTTGCCATCAACGGCCAGGTTAACCTGGTAAACGTCTGGAGTAAAAATGGCTTTAGCAAGTTCTTTCTTGTTCAAAGAAACGTGAACCGGCTTGTCTCCACCGTAAACTACGGCAGGAACATTACCATCTACTCTTAAACCTTTTGATCCTTTTTTTCCTACGTTCTCTCTTAGAGAACCGCTCAAATTAATCTGCTTCATGGTTTAAGGTTGTTTTTTTTAAGGCCGCAAAGGTATTAAGAAATCACAAAGTGCGATGATATTGACTGAAGATTTTGGATCCTGCTGATCACATCGGCAAACAAAGGTGCTGTAGAAAGCACTTTGATCTTCGGATTCTGCTGTTGCAACGGAATGGTATCGGTAACCACCAGTTCGGTAAGTCCTGAGCTGATGATGCGCTCGTGTGCCGGTCCCGAAAGCACCGCATGGGTACACATGGCACGCACCGAGGTGGCTCCAGCAGCGAGCATTACTTCAGCCGCTTTTACCAGTGTTCCGCCGGTATCGATAATGTCGTCTACCAGGATGATGTCTTTTCCTCTTACATCACCGATCAGCGTCATGCTCTCGATCTGGTTGGCGACTTTGCGTTGTTTGTAGCACACTGCCATATCCACACCAAGATGCTTGGCGTAGCTGCTTGCGCGCTTTGTTCCGCCGGTATCGGGCGCAGCCATAACCAGGTTAGGCAGGTTCAGCGACTTTATATAATCAATGAAAAGAGAAGATGCGTACAGGTGATCTACCGGCACTTCAAAAAATCCCTGGATCTGGTCGGCATGAAGATCCATGGTAACGATGCGTTTTACACCGGCAGCAGTAAGCAGGTTGGCTACCAGTTTGGCACCGATGGCTACCCTTGGCTTGTCTTTACGGTCCTGGCGTGCAAATCCGAAGTAAGGAATTACAGCAACGATCTTTTTGGCAGATGCGCGTTTGGCGGCATCGATCATCAACAACAATTCGAACAGGTTATCAGTAGGCGCGAACGTCGACTGGATCAGGAAAATGTCCCTTCCGCGAATGCTTTCTTCAAATGACGGTTGAAATTCCCCGTCGCTGAATTTGCTCAGCGTTGCGTTACCAAGTGGTTCGCCGTATGCATCTGCAATTTTCTCAGCAAGATAGCGGGTAGCAGAACCGGAAAAAAGTTTTGTGGGATTAGCCATGTTGTCGTGTTCGTTAGTGCGGCGACAAAAGTAGTGCAAAGCCCTTATCGATGCAACGCATTTAGATCGAAGAAAAATCTTGCCCGGAAATAAAAAACCGCTAAATTCGCCGACCAATTCAGAATGCCCAGCTGGCGGAATTGGTAGACGCGCTGGTCTCAAACACCAGTAACGCAAGTTGTGCCGGTTCGACCCCGGCGCTGGGTACTGCAAAAGGACTTCTTAACGGAAGTCCTTTTTTGTTTAGGTCCTTCACTGCTTGAGGTCCTTCACTGCATTCAGGATGACTCTGCTTATAACTCATAGTTCTTAACTACTAAGATTTCGCCCAAATCCCACCACTATCGTCCCGTTTGCTCATTTGTGATTTTGCGTCCGGCCCTCAATTCGCAAATTCCGCTCATGACCATTTACATTCTCTACTCCCCGAAAAAGGACATCTTCTACATTGGAAATTGTGAAGACCTTAAAGTGCGCATGACGTTGCACCAATCACATGCCTGCAGCCGGAAATTCATTTCCCTCGCCAACGACTGGCAGATCCACCTCAAGATCGAACACCTTGGTTTTCATCAGGCCGGACATATCGAGCATCACCTCAGGCGCATGAAAAGTCACAAGCTTATGACCGACCTGGCGCGTTATCCCGAAATGGTAAAACGTCTGTGCCGGAAATACCAGGAATAAGCCGGGCCGTTAACATACCCTAACTAATCGAAAATCAATATTTTCCATTGTTTTTCGTTTTTTTGCGCCGTGTTAGAAGAAAGTACAACCAAATATCCCGATGCGCGGAAACAGGAGCGATACGACAACGCTTACCTGCGCATGGCCCAGGAGTGGGCGCAACTGTCTCATTGCCAGAGAAAGCAGGTCGGAGCGCTTATTGTAAAAGACGGGACGATCATTTCAGACGGATACAACGGTACACCTACAGGATTTCCTAATACTTGTGAAGACGAGAACTACGAAACCTTCTGGTACGTTTTACACGCCGAGGCAAACGCAATAACCAAGGTTGCAAAAACCAGCCAGAGTGCACGGAATGCAACACTTTATATTACCTTGTCTCCATGCCGGGAATGCTGTAAGCTCATTCTCCAGACTGGCATAAAGCGTGTAGTGTACATTAACAATTACAAAGACACCTCAGGTGTCGACTTCCTGAAAGAAGCCGGCGTGGAGGTGATCCAAATCGAAAATCCCTGAGAGGAACCATGAGCAGAAGTTTTAAAGTGCTTGCCCCGCTTGTTCTTGCACTGACTATGATAGTCGGCATTTACCTGGGCATCTATTTCGCAGCCAACAGCGACGCCAAGCAGATCAATTTTATTACTCCTAATACCCGCACGATCGGCGGTAAACTCAACCAGATCCTTACGTACATCGAAGATCAGTACGTGGATTCTGTCGAGAAGGATAAGCTCGTGGAGAAAGCCATCAACAGCATGCTGGCTGAGCTCGACCCTCACTCCTACTACATTTCTCCCGATCAGCTTTCGGATTATACCGAACCGCTCGAAGGTAATTTTGATGGGATCGGCGTTGAGTTTATGCTTGATAAGGACACCATCGTTGTAGTAAATACGGTATCAGGCGGACCAAGCGAAACCGTAGGACTGAAGCCCGGCGACCGTTTTGTAACCATCAACGGAAGAAAAGTAGCCGGGATCGGGATCCAGAACGAAGAAGTGATGAAATACCTCAGGGGACCGAGAGGTTCAAAGGTTTCTGTTGATGTGGTTCGCGCTAAGAAAGCCATGAAGTTCGACATTACCCGTGGAAAAATTCCGATCAACAGCATGGAAGCCGCAGTACTGATCAACGATACCGTGGGTT
>JAZKEZ010000087.1:5352-25915 GCA_040386675.1 Bacteroidota bacterium
TGGGTTACATCAAAATATCGCGCTTTGCGAAAAACACCTACCAGGAGTTTATGACCGGCGTGAACAAATTGAAAAAGGAAAGACCTGGACTTAAGAAACTGGTGCTCGATCTGCGCGGCAACGGTGGCGGTTACCTGACCAGTGCGATACAGATCTCTGAAGAATTCCTTTCGAAAGACAAGCTGGTGGTGTATACACAGGGCAAGTCACAGCCTACCCGCAAGTACTTCAGCAGTAAAAACGGTAGCCTGCGCAGCCTTCAGCTGGATATTCTGATGAACGAATCTTCGGCTTCTGCCAGCGAGATCCTTGCCGGTGCCATCCAGGACAACGACCGCGGAAACATCATTGGCCGCAGGAGCTTTGGTAAAGGACTGGTTCAGGAGCAAATGGATCTTCCTGACAAAAGCGCGGTGCGACTGACTGTAGCCCGTTATTATACCCCAACCGGCCGTAGCATCCAGAAACCATACGGAAACGGCGTGGATTATGCCGGCGATTTTGCTCACCGGATGGAAACCGGCGAACTTGTGTATGCCGACAGTGTAAAAGTGATCGACAGCCTGAAATTCAAAACCCCCGGCGGAAAAACAGTTTACGGCGGCGGCGGGATCGTTCCAGATTTCTTTGTGCCCATCGACTCTACCGATTTCTCATTGCTTTTGGGAAGTCTGGTATACAGCGGCGAGATCAATCAGTTTGCATTCGATTATGTAGACGGCAACCGCGAACAACTGGCCAAGTACAAGTCGGCAATAGAGTTTGCAAAGAACTTTACCGTAGATGATAAAATGTACAAGCGACTGATCTCGAAAGCGATAAGCTCCGAAAAAGCCGCTTACAAATTCATCACCCCGACAGAAACTGCGGCAATTAAGCTGAGACTAAAGGCACTGATCGCACGGAATCTATGGGGACAGCAAGGGTATTACACCATATTGCTGCCTACTGATCCGATGATCAAGAAGTCGATAAAGCGATGAGATTCCTCACTGCGTTCGGAATGACGGTGTTTAAACGCTGTCATCCCGAACGCAGTGAGAGAGCTCTACAAACATCGCCCTATTGAAAAATAGCACCCCTGCATCCTTCATCCGGGCACTAAAATGAAGACTTTCGCATTTAATACCTGTTGAAACGATCGTATGGAAGCACCAAAAATGCCGGAGAAGAGGAACAATGAGAAGATCTACCTGGGGGTCATTGCAGCATTATCCATCCTTTGTGCCGTGCTCTCCTGGCAGCTGTTCGAGAGCAAAAGCAACTACCAGAACATTTCTGTACAGCGCGATACGGTAGAGAAAGAGCGCAACCAGCTGAAGGAAGAACTGAGCGGAATGCTCAAACAATACGACCAGCTGAAGACCAATAACAAAGAGATCACTGCCGAAATGCAGGCACAGCGCCAGCAAATCGAGGATCTTCTTGGCGAAATCGATAAAAACAAAGGAAACGTTACCCTGATCGGCAAATACAAACGCGAGGTAACCACGCTCCGTACCATCATGAAATCATACGTGGTGACCATCGATTCGCTGAATACGCTGAACAAGCAGCTCTTTACCGAGAACACCGAGGTAAAAAACGAACTCGGGAATGTAAAAAACCGGGCGCAGGAATTACAGGGAAAAAACGAGGAAATGAATGGCATCATTGCCAAAGCCTCTGTACTGAAAACCTATTCATTAAGCGCCGGATCACTTCGCGTAACCACCAACGGCCGCCAGCAGGAAACCGACCGTGCCACAAAAGCAGAAATCTTCAGGCTGTGTTTCAAAGTAGGTGAAAACAGTACTGCAAGACCGGGATCAAGAACCCTTTATCTCCGCGTGGTAAAGCCCGACGGATCGGTGGTTACCGGGAAAGGTGGCGGAGAATCCATTTCTTCGGATGGTGGCTCATTGCTCACCAGCTCACGAAAAGATATCGACTACCGCAACGACGAGATAGAACTTTGTATGTATGCCAATGCTCCCGACGGACTTACGCCGGGAACCTACACGCTTCAACTCTTTGAATCGGGAACACGCATTGGATCAACCACCATTAGTTTGAAATAAGCACATGAAATTATTTTCACATCCCCTGACCTGGATACTGGCCTGCTCAATCACGGCTTGTGTTCCTGCAAAGAAATACCAGGAACTGAACGCGAAATACACACAGGCCGACCAGGAGCTCAACAGCGAGAAAAGCCGCGCCAATACCGCTGAAGCTCAACTTAACGAACTCAAGGTGAAGCAGGAAGAACTGGAGAAATACAAGATCCAGCTCGAGACAGATACCGCTTCGCTCGGTGCATCGGGACGCAGGTTGCAGTCGCAGTACGACAAGATCAATTCGCTGAATGACGAACTGCTGAAGAAATATGCAGAGCTTCAGAAAGGCAGCCAGGATGAGAATTCCAAGCTGCTGGATGAACTCGATGCTACCCGCCTGGACCTTCAACGCCGTGAAGACGAACTCAAAAAACTGGAACAGGAACTTACCGGCAAGAGCAACAGTTTGTCGCAACTCAGCACCGAACTTATTAAACGTGAAGAACGGGTAAATGAACTGCAGGACCTGATCACCAAGAAAGACGAGGCTGTAAAATCATTAAAGAACAAGATCTCTGAAGCCCTTACCAGCTTTAAGAACCAGGGACTTACCGTTGAGAACAAGAACGGGAAAGTATACGTGAGCCTGGATGCCAAATTGCTTTTCCCTTCAGGCAGCACCGATGTGGATTCGAAAGGAAAAGAAGCACTGGTAAAACTGGCCAAGGTACTGGAAGAACAAGCCGATGTTGAGGTTTTGGTAGAAGGTCATACCGACACCGACAAGATCATGAGTTCGGTTACTCCCAAAAACAACTGGGAACTGAGCGTGCTTCGGGCCACTGCGGTGGTTGAGATCATGCTGAAGAACTCTAAACTCGATGCAAAAAAACTGGTTGCTGCGGGTCGCGGTGAGTTTATGCCGCTGGGAACTGATAAGGCGAAGAACAGGAGGATAGAGATTATTCTTACCCCGAATCTGGATAAGATTTTCAAGATCATTAATAGTTGATTTTTTTAACCGCGGAGGCGCGGTGGTTGTCGCAGAGAGCACTGAGAGATTTGTCTCTGTGTCCTCCGTGCTAACCTCCGCGCCTCTGTGGTTAAAGACTATTCATTTCAAACAAAACCGGCCGGCTTGGTGCTGCATCGTTCCGGAACGAAGGCACCTGCAAATTCAGGAAATACATCCCATCCTTCACGCCATCCGGAACAAAAATCATTTCGGTGATAGTTTTACTGCTGATCGCAGCTTCAGGAAGTCCCCAGAAAATTTTGTGTACGCTGAGTTTTCCTTCATCATTCTCGCGGTCTACCGATGGCAGATCGAGCAACAGGTGCTGCACGCCGTTTTCCACCAGCCAGTGCGCGGCAGAAAGCGTGAGGTAAGGCGGATTGGTATTGCTGTAGTCCATTGACTTTTTCTCTTCAGCATTCGGAAGTGTACGAATGATCAGTGCGTCTTCCACTTCTCCCAGACAGGCCCGTTCCAATAATTCTGCATCGATCACCAGGTCGCCGGGAACAGTGCCTTCTTCGTCGGCGTCTGTTGCCGTTCGCGGCGTTATGGAAATCACTGTTGCCATGAAGAAGTATTCCTTCAGGCAATCGTCAAGCGACTGTTTTTCCGGCGTTACATGCCCAAGGCACTCGGTGTGTGTCCCATGACCGTGCGGGTTGAAGCTGATGTTGTAAAAATTGGTGGAACTTCCCTGCGTAACGCTTCCCACGAAATTGTCCATCACCACAGGTTCAATAACCGGGTTGAGGACGTACCAGGCGCGGGGACCGGGAGTACCGATGCCAAGAGATAGATCGATCCCGGCTTTCAGGTTGATTTCGTAGTTACGTGAGCGGTGGGAAAGGTTGATTTTCATTTGCGGTTAGATAATTACTCCCCTTGTTCCAGGAATAAACTCGCTGCCAGTCCATCCGCGAAAAACCTTCCCAAATGCGTGAGTTTCAATACGCCATCCTCTAGCGTAGCTTCCTCGTCTTCGATCATAAATGCGATCTCTTCTTCGAAATCTACTTTTAAGTCTATCGCAAATTGCTTCTTTACTTCCTGCAGGTTGATTCCTTTTGAAGTCCGCAGGCGGGTCATAATGTATTCGTTGTAGGCCGTGGTCTCATCGATCGGTTCGGTGTCGGCAATGCCTTCACCCTGCGCTACTTGTTTGATGTAGATCGCATTGTTGGATACGTTCCATTCGCGAGACGAACCGTTGAACGAATGCGCCGACGGTCCGAGGCCAAGGTACCAGGCACCTTCCCAATACGCTGAGTTGTGACGGCTTTCCTTGCCCGGGATGGCGAAGTTGGAAATCTCGTAGCGCTCAATGCCTTTCTCCTCCAATTTATCCACCAGCGTATCCACCTGCCATTCCACATCATCATCCGGTGCTTCTTTGGCCTTGCCTTCTTTCATCATTTTGTGCAGCACGGTGCGTTCTTCAACCGTGAGACAGTAGGCCGACAAATGCTGTATGTTCAGTGCAAGTGCCTTATCAAGATTGGTGAGCCATTGCTCATTGGTCATGTTCGGGATGCCGTAAATCAGGTCAACGGTAATGTTATCGAAACCGGCTTCCTGGGCCAGTTTTACGCTGCTTTCGGCTTGTGCGGCGTTGTGCGCCCGGTTCATCCAGGTAAGGTGTTCGTCGTAAAACGATTGTATCCCGATGCTCAGGCGGTTGATGCCGGCTGAACGGTAATCTTGCAATACGGCAAGACTGGTCAGGTCATCGGGGTTCGCTTCCAGGGTAATTTCAGCGTCTTCGGTCACCTCGAACAACTCGCGCATCCGGTCGATCACAGTCTTGATCTCATCGCGGTTCAGCAGACTGGGTGTTCCGCCGCCGAAATAAATGGTGTTTACTTTTTTAGTCGCCAGGTAATCCTTGCGCAGCTTGGCTTCCTGCAAAATGGCCTTCAGCATTTCGGCCCGGTTGTCGAGATTGGTGCTGAAGTGAAAATCGCAATAATGACATGCTTTTTTGCAGAAAGGAATGTGGATATAGATACCGGCCATGGCGCAAAGATGAGAAGAAAAGCCCGGTTACAGGCCGCACCATTGTTTGCGGAGCAGCAACGCACCGGCAGAAGCCCCGGGAACTTCAACCACCCGGCCGTCTTTCACCATCAATCCTACTTTTTCCAAACTCCCGGAAACAGGTGGCAATTCGTTCCGGTCGATGTATTTTACCAGGAAATCTGCGATTCCGGGTTTACCGCTTACCTCTTCCATTACCCGGAACAATTCTTCATCTTTGAAAGGCTTGTTCTTCCCATACTTTTTACCCAGATCGGCGATGAGTTGCTGGACGCCATAACTGCCTCCCGAGCGCGAACGCAACTCGATATCCAAAGCCATGCAAACCAGCGTTCCACGGGCATAGGCATTCATGTATTCGTCCTGTCGCTCTACCGATTGTAAACCCAATTGAGCCAGCGAGATGTCGTTTTTCATCCGGTTCATGGTCGTGATCTTTTCGGTGATCGATTCCATGAAGCCGTTTAGGTCGGTAAGTCCTTCACGGGCAGGCATGTGGATGGTGAAGTACTCGGTCATCCCTTCGTACAACCACAGGTGCTTCGACATTTCCGGACCTTTGAAGTCATAATATTCGATCTGTTCGGCATGCAGCGTGAGCGGAAGTACCGTGTGGAAAAACTCGTGACTGGCCACGCTGTACAGCGGTTTCCGGATCATCTCTTTGTCGGTGGGCATATTGAGCAGGATCATCGTCGATTGTCCGTGCTCGAGTCCATCGAACATATAGGAGTTGTAATCGTTGGTAGCAAAGTGATACAACAGGAAGGTGTAGCGGTCCACAGGCAGCTTTCCCCCCAGGTAGTTTTTCTGTTTCTTCAACAAAGGCTCAATAAAACCGGCCATGTCTGCGGCAAGTTTTTTACCCGAGGTAGAATAGCAGGCGATCATGACCTTAACCTCCCCAAGGCGGATAATGGCCGTATCGGCCTGTGCAATAAGCACCGGGTTATCCACTAATTCGTTGTACGATCCGGCAGAAAAGACAGTCCGGCCGGGCGAGACCTCTTTTTTATCCAGGCTCGAAGCCGCATACATCAACCCCGGCTGATCAATACTTACCTCAACCGGCGATTGTGTATAGCCTTCAAGATATCCGAACAGGCTGTTGTGATTGACCAGGAACACCGTATCAGCTTTAAAAAGACTCCGCGGAGAGCAATACGCTGCTTTTCGTTTCTCGTCAAAATCCTCGAAATCGTCATCCACCTTGTAACCGATCTCCACCGATCCGGTTATGCCAGAGATCTTCCAGCTATTGGTGTCGATCCGATCCACTTTCAATTTTTTCCCTGCTGATGTGGCCGCGATTGAACGGATGTTCCGTCCAAAATCCAGGTTGGCGTAAATCCCTGGGACCATTTTCGGCATCCGGAAGATGACTTCGCTGCCGGCAATTCCCGATGCACGGAAAGTTACCGGAACCGGATCATTTTTCAGTTTCCTGAGATCGGCGCTGTAATGGAACGCGGTCTGTGCAACTACACCTGCAACAGGCGACAGTACCAGCAAAAGGAGGATCAGTCTTCTCATCATGATGAATACGAATTAACAAGGTTTAAGTGACAATTCCGCTGTCTCATCATTTCATTGGCCGCGTTTTGAGTGAAAACCTTATTTTAGCGCCGTTTATGAGCTCCCAGACAGATAAAATGACTCGCCGAAGTGTACGCAGTTCATCGGTTTCAACCGTGATCGGCATCTCTCTCGTGCTCTTTATGCTGGGTACACTGGGACTGATCCTGCTCAACGCAAAAAAGGTTTCCGAATACGTTCGCGAAAACATCCAGTTCCAGGTTTTCCTGAAAGACAGCGTTAGCGACAGCGAAGCACTGATGTTCAAAGCCGAACTCGAGAGCAAGAATTTTGTCCGCAAGGTCGATTTCATCACCAAAGAACAGGCTGCGCAGCATTTGCAGGACGATCTTGGCGAAGATTTCATCAGTTTCCTGGGCTACAACCCGCTGCAATCGAGCCTTGATGTATTCCCGAAAGCCGATTTTGCCACCCCGGCAGATATGGAAAAAGCAGCACGCAACCTCCGCAATCATCCGTTAGTAAATGAAGTGCAGTTCAGCCAGGACCTCATTTCCAAGATCAGCGAAAACACCCGCATCATTGCTATTGTCATGCTTGGTTTCAGCGCGCTTCTGCTGCTCATCTCCATTGCACTGATCAACAATACCATCCGCCTGGCCATTTACAGCAAACGCTTCCTCATCAAGACCATGCAGCTCGTTGGTGCTACGCCATCTTTTGTGCGCCGGCCGTTTTTGATCCGCGGAACTTTACAGGGATTATACGCCGCATTCATTGCCATGGCACTGATCTGCGCCCTGATCTACGGCATCAGTCAGCAGCTGCCCGACGTATTCCGGGTACAGGACACCGTTCTTTACGCCGAAGTGTTTGGCGGTGTGGCACTTATGGGAATTATTATTGCCTGGATATCGACCTTCATGGCAGTTAGAAAATATGTACGTCTGCGTTCAGACGAAGTTTATTAATACCACAGTTATGAGCAAACAAGAGAACGAATTCGCATTCGAAAAAATAAACTACCAACTGCTTGTCGGCGGACTGGCCGTGATCATTATCGGTTTCCTGCTTATGACCGGTGGCGGTACCGACAATCCGAATGAATTTACCGGCGAAGACCTCTTCAATGCACGCAGGATCACAGTTGCCCCGGTAGTAGTACTACTAGGATACGTGTTCATCATTTATGCGATCATGAAAAAGCCGAAGGCCAATTCATAATTCATTTTTAGTACTGTTTTTCATTAGCCCGGCCTGCTCGGGCTTTGTTTTTTGGAATCCACCAACCGACTTTTACCGTGACCCTATTACAAGCCATCCTCATAGCCATTGTTGAAGGACTTACAGAATTCCTCCCGGTTTCTTCTACCGGGCACATGATCATTACCCAGGCCATTCTTGGCATTCACAGCGATGATTTTGTAAAGGCCTTTACCGTAAACATCCAGTTTGGCGCCATCCTGTCGGTTGTAGTGCTGTATTCCCGCAGGTTTTTCCAGTCGATCGAATTTTATTTCAAGCTGTTTGTCGCCTTTATCCCGGCTGCCATTTTTGGCTTCCTGCTGGGCGACCAGATCGATGCCCTGCTTGAAAACGTTACCGTTGTTGCCGTTTCACTGCTGATCGGCGGGATCATACTGGTGATGATCGACAAATACCTGAACCCTTCTGCCGAATCTGAGATCACCTATCCAAAGAGTTTTAAGATTGGCTTGTTCCAGTGTATCGCTCTGATACCAGGCGTTTCGCGTTCTGCGGCAACTATTTTGGGCGGGATGAGCCAGAAACTGAGCCGGACACAGGCTGCAGAATTCTCTTTCTTCCTTGCCGTGCCTACCATGGCTGCCGCATCCGGTTACAAACTGCTGAAAGCCTGGAAAGAAACCCCGCAGGTACTCGAAGGCGACAACATTTCATTGCTGCTGGTAGGTAACGCCGTGGCCTTTATTGTCGGCATGCTTGCCATCCGCTTTTTCATCAGTTTCCTTACCAAATACGGGTTCCGGATCTTTGGCTATTACCGGATCATTGTAGGCGCATTGCTCCTTATCCTTATGGCCGCCGGTGTTGAGTTAAACGTATCCTGATGCTTCCTGATTTTGAGGCAGGAACCGTCCTGCTTATCGATAAACCTTACGGCTGGACCAGTTTCGATGTGGTAAACTGGGTAAGATGGCGTACCAAACGCATTACCGGCAACAAAAAGCTGAAAGTGGGCCATGCAGGAACGCTGGATCCGTTGGCTACCGGCCTGGTCATGGTCTGCACAGGTAAAATGACCAAAGAGATCGACCAGATCCAGGCAGGGACCAAAGTGTATACCGGGACCATTTTCCTCGGGGCCACCACGCCGAGTTACGACATGGAAACGCGCGTTTCGGGTAGAGTTCCCGTAGCACATCTTACCGAAGAAATGCTGCTTGCAGCCGCGCAAAAACTCACCGGCGACATTGAGCAGATCCCGCCGCACTTCTCCGCGAAAAAGATCAACGGACAACCTGCTTACAAAAAAGCACACAAGGGAATCAAAGTGGAAATGCGGCCGAATGCGGTCACCGTTTACGGCTTCGAGCTCACCCGGATCGATCTTCCGCAGGTAGAATTCAGGATCACCTGCTCAAAGGGAACTTACATTCGTTCGCTGGCCCACGATTTTGGAAAAGAATTGGGCTGCGGAGGCTTCCTGGCAGCCCTCAGAAGGACCGAAAGCGGAAACTTTAGGGTCTCTGAGGCCTATAAAATGGGCGATCTGAAAATAATGCTTGACAAGCCCTACCAGTAAAGCCTACTTTTGCCGGCAATACAAAAAAATTTAACCGTTAAATGGAAACCATGAAGCTGTCGCAGTTCAAGTTCAATTTACCAAAGGAGCTTGTAGCCCTGCATCCTACCGAGAATCGTGATGAGTCCAGGCTAATGGTCCTTGATCGCAAAAAAGGCACCATCGAGCATAAGATGTTTAAAGACATCATCGAATATTTTGAAGATGGAGACACTTTCATTCTGAACAATACAAAGGTTTTCCCTGCCCGTCTTTACGGAAACAAGGAAAAAACCGGTGCTAAGATCGAGGTTTTCCTGCTTCGCGAACTGAACCGCGAAAGCCTGCTTTGGGATGTACTCGTAGATCCGGCTCGTAAGATCCGTATCGGTAACAAACTATATTTTGGTGAAGACGATTCACTGGTTGCCGAGGTGATCGACAACACCACTTCACGCGGACGTACACTTCGTTTCCTTTACGACGGTTCGCACGAAGACTTCAAACGCACTATCCTTTCACTGGGCGAAACCCCGATCCCGAAGTACATCAAGCGTGATGTGGTTCCGGAAGATGAGCAGCGTTACCAGACCATCTTCGCGAAACACGAAGGTGCTGTTGCCGCCCCGACTGCCGGACTGCACTTCAGCCGCGAACTGATGAAGCGTATGGAGATCAAAGGGATCAATTTTGCAGAACTTACCCTTCACACCGGTCTTGGAACTTTCCGTGCCGTTGAGGTGGAAGACCTGACCAAGCACAAAATGGATTCTGAGCAGGCCATCATCACACAGGAGTGTGCCGACCTGGTAAACAAGACCAAGGAAACCAGGCACAAAGTGGTTGCCGTTGGTACTACCGCCATGCGTTCTATTGAAAGCTCTGTTTCTGCAAACAACCGCCTGAACCCGTTCAATGGCTGGACCAACAAATTCATCTTCCCTCCATACGATTTCAGTATTGCCGATGCATTGGTTACCAACTTCCACATGCCTGAAAGTACACTGCTGATGCTGACCACCGCATTTGCCGGATACGATCTGACCATGGAAGCATACAGACAGGCCATTAAAGAAAAATATCGCTTCTACTCTTACGGAGATGCGATGCTGATCTTGTAATTAACCGTTATACGGTAGTCACTAATAGTCATACAGTGGTCATGCAGTTGTTGCTCTCTCCAATAGGCAGTAACAATTGTATGACTACCGAATGACCATTGTGGGACTAAATTACTTGGGAAACCCTTAACCCACCCATTACCAGAATTTCAATTCGAGAAGTACTATGTCTGATTCGGTGATCATAGTGGCAGGGGGATCCGGTAACCGTTTCGGCTCCGCATTGCCAAAACAATTCCTGGACCTTGGCGGTAAGCCTGTGATCATGCATACCATCGGGGTTTTTTATGCTTTCGATCCGCAGCTTGAGCTCATCCTCGTACTTCCCGAAAACCAGTTTGATTTCTGGAAATCCCTTTGCGATCAACACGGATTTACGATACCACATACCGTGGTTGCTGGTGGTCCTGAACGTTTCTTCTCCGTAAAAAACGGGATCTCTGCAGTAACTACCGACGGGATCGTTGCCATACACGATGCCGTACGACCTCTCGTATCCGCAGAAACCCTTGAACGCTGCTTTTCTGCTGCACGTGAACTTGGAAATGCTGTTCCAGTAGTTACCCCCGTCGACAGCATCCGCGAAATACACGATCGCAGCAGCCGGCAGGTAGACCGCTCAGGTTACCGGCTGGTACAAACCCCGCAGTGTTTCCGGAAAGCCATCATCACCGCCGCCTTTCAGCAGGAATTCAATGTGCTGTTTACTGATGATGCTTCGGTAGCCGAGGCTGGCGGAACACACATCCACCTGGTGGAAGGAAACCGTGAAAACCTGAAGATCACGACCCCGTTTGATCTCACGATCGCACAAACCCTGTTAAACGCAGGTTAATCAACCAATTAGCGAATAAGCTGGTTAGCCACTGAGCTAATGGCTGTTAGCATTACCTTTGCAAAAATTTAGTACCCATGGAAAACCGTCCCAACCGAAATAGCAAACCCAATACCGGCAAAGGCCCGAAAAAAGACAGCACTGCCGCAGGATCTGCCAAACCCGGTGCAAGGACTGGTAAATTCGCTCCGAAAAAGGGCTTATTGAACAAGCCAAAATACTCGCGTACCGGTAAACCGGTTTCAGACAAAGACCGCTTCAGCGATCCTGCATTACCGACTTTCAGCGAACACATCCGTCTCAACAAATACCTTTCGAATGCCGGAGTGTGCTCACGCCGCGAAGCCGACGAACTGATCAAGGCCGGGGTGGTTGAGGTAAACGGAGTGGTAGTTACCGAAATGGGTTACAAGGTAGCTCCCGGCGACAAAGTAAAATACGGTGGAGAATCACTGAGTCAGGAAACACACCGTTACGTACTACTGAACAAACCGAAAGACTTTATTACCACCAGCAGCGATCCGCAAAACCGCAGGACCGTGATCCACCTGGTGAAGAACGCCTGCCGCGAACGCATTTATTCTGTAGGTCGACTGGATCGCAATACCACCGGTTTGTTGTTGTTTACCAACGACGGCGACCTCGCTAAGAAACTTACCCATCCTAAGTTCGATGTGAAGAAAATGTACCAGGTTTCGCTGGATAAACCCCTGACTACCGAGCACCTGCACCTGATCAAGGAAGGACTTACGCTGGAAGACGGTGTGATCAAACCAGACCAGGTGGATTACGTAGCCGGAATGGACGACAGACGCGAGATCGGTATCGAAATTCACAGCGGGAAGAACCGCATCGTGCGCCGTATTTTCGAATCGCTGGATTACAAAGTGATGAAACTGGACCGCGTGGTCTTCGCCGGACTTACCAAGAAAGATCTTCCACGCGGTAAATGGAGATTCCTTACCGAGCAGGAAGTTTCTTTCCTGAAAATGAGCAAATAAGGTCAGACTGTTATACGAAACACCACAGTTCAGCAGTTCCAACCTTACTTTACCGCAATGCGCCTGAAAAAAATCCTCCTGGTATTCCTCGGTGTCCTGATCTTCCTGGCCGGAAGCATCTTCATCATTGGGAAATACTACAACAACGAGGTAAAGCAATTTGTTTTTCAGCGGGTGAATGAACGGCTGAACACGCCGGTGAGCGTTGGCGACATGGAACTTACGCTGTTTGCCGATTTCCCACAGGCTTCGCTTCGCTTTTCGAACGTGGTGATCTCCGATAAACTCAGTAAAAACCAAAGAGATACACTGCTTTACGCAGATGAGCTTTTCCTGTCTTTCAACTTCTGGGACATCTGGAACAAAGAATACAAGATCACCCGGGTTCGCGTAAACGGGGGAATGTTCCACCTGGCTTACGACAAAAAAGGCCGTTCGAACCTCGACATCTGGAAAAGCGATTCAACCAGTACCGCACGCACCGATTTCCGGATAGACCTGAATTCGGTAGACATTACCAATCTGTTTTTCCGGTTCACACAACCCGCCAACGGACAATCGATGCGTTGTTTTGTGCGGCACGCCGATCTCTCCGGGAATTTTTCATCGCAGTCGTACAGCCTCGAAACGGTGCTGAATGCCCGGATGTACGCCTACTCCATCAACGGGGTGAATTACCTCGACAACAAAGACATTTCGCTCGAAACTACCCTCAACATCGATAACGACCGGCAGGAACTGGCATTCAGCGAGGTAAAACTCGGCATCAATGCGATCAACCTGGCGCTGAACGGAACGGTGAATTACAGCAAGAACGCCTCGGTCGACCTCGACATTTCCGGTCGCGAGATCAGTATCATAGAATTGCTGGCCAGTATGCCCGACTTTGGTCGCGAGAAGCTGAAGGATTACGAAACCGAGGGCTTTCTGACCATTAGTAGTCACCTTTCGGGAAAACTCGGAAACGGTCGGCTGCCAACATACAGCGCTGATTTTACGATAACGGACGGTTCGGTCCTCGAGACGTCCAACAGCATTAAGTTGTCAGACCTCAACCTCAAAGGCCACTACTCCACAGGTTTTACCGGTACTGACGACAGCCTGAATTTTAAAGACCTGTCGGGTAAATTCAGCTCAGGGAGCTTTGGTCTGCAGGGTTTCATCAAAAATTTCACGAATCCTGTACTGCGTGCCGGAGTAAAAGGTCACATCGATCTGGAACAATTGTACCATTTTATGAGGTGGAAAGGTGCTGATACACTTTCGGGACAGCTTACCGTTGATGCTAAAATTGCCGGATCATTCCAGCCATCAGACACCACCGGCGCACAGCTCATCAATCGTTTCACCGCATCCGGATCGGTGATCCTCAAACAAGGAAGGTTCAAACTCCGGGAAGCCAGGCAGGTTCTCGAAAACGTAAGCGGAACCATCAGTCTGCAGGAAAACCTTGCGATGGTGAAAAACCTCTCATTCAAAACCGGCAACAGCGACTTCAGGATCAATGGCATCATCAGCAACCTGGTACCCTACATCTTCCGCAGCAACGAGCAAATGAACATTGAAGCGGCACTGCATTGCAACCGCCTCGACCTTGGAGATTTTATCGAAGAGAAATCGGAAGTGAAAAACTCCCAGGATTTCAGGCTGGTCTTCCCTACCGGCGTAACCGCCAATCTTACCGCATCTGTCGGCAAGCTGAATTACCAGCTTTTTTCAGCCGATCAGCTTTCGGGACGACTACTGATCACTCCCGCCGGACTTTCGGCCCAAAACCTGGACCTTAAAGCCTTCAACGGGCGTGTACAGGGCGATGTGATGATCGCGTTGAAGAACGATCACTACGAATTGTCGAACAAGACCACACTTACCAATGTTGAACTGCAGAAAGTATTCTACCAGTTCGGCGATTTCGGACAGCAGATCATCACCCACAAGGAACTCAAGGGTAAATCAGACGCCAGGATCACCGTTTCTGCGCAACTCAATAACAAGTTGCAGGTGGATATGGCTTCGCTCACATCTACCGTTCAACTCAAAATCCGTGACGGCGAACTGACCAACCTGCAGGTATTGCAGGATCTGGCCGGTTACCTGAAGTCGAACCTGGCTATCAATGCGATGGTGAACTGCAACAAACTCGCTGAACGCCTTAAGAAAATCACCTTCTCAACACTCGAAAACACCATCAGCATCACCGACCGGAAGATCACCATTCCCGAAATGACCATCAAATCGTCGGCGCTTGACCTCAATGTGAACGGTATTCACAGCTTCGATAATCACATCGACTACGGGATCAACTTCCGCATGGCTGAAGTGTTCCGCAAAAACGAAGTGACCGAAGACGGTTACATCCAGGACGACGGAACCGGGATGCGCATGTTCATCGCCATTTCCGGGACCACAGATCATCCGGAATTCAGGTACGATAAGCTCAGTGCAGCACAGGCACGGAAGGAGAAATTCCTGCAGGAAAAAGAAACCTTCAAAAGCATTCTTAAACAGGAGATTGGCCTGTTCAAAGGCGATACGACCATAAAAGCATTCAGTGCACCGGCAAAAGCCCCGGTAAAGTTCGAACTCGAATTCGATCAGAAAAAACCGGTTCCTACCTCATCAGAACCTATTCCGGCGGTAAAAGGGAAAGAAACTCCCGCCAAACCAGCGGATACCAAAAAGAAGAAAGAGAAGAAGGAGTACGATGAGAAGGAGTATGATCTGGATGATGATATCTAATTTCAAATTCCAGATTACAAATTTCAAATTGCCCACCTATAAGCAGTGTCTTGAAATTTGAAATCTGGAATTTGTAATAACTGTGCTCTCCGCGTTCACCTCCGCGACTCTGCGGTTAAAAAATCTACTCCTCCTGTCCAAACAACGTCCTGAAAACCTCCTCCATCTTCCCAAGTTGGATTACCCTGATCCCGTAATTGGCTGAATCGATTCCTTTCGAATACCTTGAGATCATGATCCGTTTGTAGCCTAGCTTTTCCGCTTCCTGGATGCGATGCTCTACCCGGGTTACCGGCCGCAATTCACCGCTCAGTCCTACTTCGGCACAGAAACAAACGTCTTTTGGCAGGGCAATGTCAACACTCGAAGATAAAACAGCCGATACCACAGCCAGGTCGAGTGCGGGGTCTTCCATCCGCACACCGCCGGCAAGATTGAGGAAAACGTCTTTCTGTCCCAGCTTGAACCCGCAGCGCTTTTCCAACACCGCAAGCAGCATATTCAGTCTTTTCGTATCAAACCCGGTGGCAGAGCGCTGAGGTGTTCCGTAAGCCGCAGTACTTGTTAAGGCCTGTACCTCGACCAACAGCGGACGCATGCCCTCCATCGCCGCAGAAATGGCAATCCCGCTCAGTTCATCGTCCGAATGACTGATCAGCAGCTCCGATGGGTTGCTCACCTCGCGAAGCCCTGAACCCTGCATTTCGTAAATACCCAGTTCATTTGTAGAGCCAAAGCGGTTTTTTAGTGAACGCACCAGCCGGTACAGGTGATTGCGGTCGCCTTCGAACTGCAATACCGTATCTACCATGTGTTCCAGCACTTTCGGTCCGGCCAGCGTTCCGTCTTTGGTGATGTGGCCGATCAGCAATACCGGGACATTGGTTTCTTTGGCAAAACGCATCAGTTCGGCGGTGCACTCCCGGATCTGCGAAATGCTTCCCGGCGAACTGTCGAGCAAAGGCGTGTGCAGCGTCTGTATACTGTCGATGACCACCAGGTTCGGGTTTACTTCCGCGACCTGGTTCAGGATGTCGTGAGTGCTGGTTGCCGTGAGAATAAAGCAATTCGGGTTTTCTATCCCGATCCGCTCTGCACGCAGTTTGATCTGCTGTTCGCTTTCCTCTCCGGAAACATACAACACCCGTAATTGCGGGTTTTTCAATGCCGTTTGCAGCAACAGCGTGGATTTCCCTATCCCGGGTTCTCCGCCAAACAGCATCAGTGAACCTGGAACGATCCCGCCGCCAAGTACGCGGTTCAGTTCGTTGTCGCGCAGCACAATACGCTCTGCATCAGCAGCCTGTATGTCGTTGATCGGGGTGGGTTTGGCAATCCGCTTGTACGTCGGACTTCCGGCCAGTTTTTTATCGTCGCGGGCAACGATCTCTTCGTCAAAAGTGTTCCACTCTGCACATCCAGGGCATTTGCCCATCCACTTGGCGCTTTCGTATCCGCAGCTGCGGCAGAAAAAGGCCTTTTTAATTTTTGACATAAACTTTTTGATTGAACAATGACCGTCCGCCGTATTGGTGGGATAATTTCAAATTCCAGATTTCAAATTTCAAATCGCTGCGTATGGGTGGACCATTCGAAACTTGAGATTTGGAATCTGAAGTACTTTACGTTCTTAAACTACTGATCTCAAATTCTAATACGCTGATTATCGGTGGGCAATTTGAAATCTGGAATTTGAAACTTGAAATTAATCTATTACGAATTCTTTATTTTCTCTACCAGCATCGTGGTTGAAAAGCCTTCCAGCAACGGAACCGACACCACAGAACCACCATTTGCCCTTACTTCTGCAGAACCAACGATGTAATCTTTAGCTGTAGGATCGATTTCGTCGACGTGGTAATCGCCGCCTTTCACGAGGATATTCGGTTCGAGTGTTTTGATGAGTTCGAGCGGAGTGTCTTCATCAAACAAAATCACAGCGTCTACACAGTGCAGCGCAGCCATCATGCTCATGCGGATATTTTCGTCGTTGTACGGACGTGAAGGCGCTTTCTGTAACCTGCGCACCGAAGCATCCGTATTGAGACCCACTACGAGACGATGCCCGAGTTTCTTGGCTTCACTGAGATAAGCGACGTGACCGGGATGAAGGATATCGAAGCAACCGTTGGTGAAAACGATCACGTCATTTTTCAGTTTCCAGCCATTGATCAGCCTCCTGAGATCGGCCAGTTCATGTTTCTTGTTGAAGAACTCCATCCTGCTTCTTTTTTCTGCCTAAAGATAGAAGAAATAAGGCGAGAAGACCCGCCACGAGCGTCATCAGCGTTTGAGAAGTATGCACGATTATGGCCATGCTTCCGGCCAGGTCGCGGTTCACCCCGAGCGCCACCAGCGCAGCAATTACCGCGGCGTGAAATGCACCGATTCCTCCCGGCGCCGGCGCAATGATGCCAAGACTTCCGGAAATCATCATGAACAGTCCGTCGGAAGCCGTTAACCCTGAAGTTTCAGGAAGACAGAAGAAATAGAGGTAACTCATCAGGAAATACATGATCCAGATCAGCAGCGTATACAGCGCAAACAATCCGCGCTGACGGATCTTAAGGACCGTATTGAAGCCCGACAACACGCCTTTCAGGAAATTGACGATGCGGGGAACAAACGGAAAATTGAGGATCTGCTTTCGGAAACGATAGATCAGTCCGGCGATGGCCACCATAAACAGTGCAGCGATCAGGAAATACATTTTCCACGGCGTGGCAGGATCGCTGGCTTTTCCGGATTGTGCCTGAGAGATCAGCGTTTGCAGGTCGTCGAGTTTCAGGATGAATACCAGCAGGAAACACACCGCGAGCATCAGCAGGTCGATCACACGTTCGGCCAATACCGTCCCGAATAATTTGTCCACCGGCACCTTGTCGGCCTGATTCATTACCGTGCAACGCGTCACTTCACCCAGGCGGGGAACGGCCAGGTTGGCCAGGTAACCTACAGCCACCGAATGAATGCTGCTCCACGGTCTGGATTCATATCCCATTGGCTCAATGAGCAGCTTCCAGCGCAATCCGCGGAACACGAAAGCGAGGTAACCGCACACCATTCCCAGTACGATCCAGGTAAAGTTGGCGCGTTTGATCGCAGCAGAAACCTTGTTGAGATCAACGTCCTTGAAAGCAAGATAAAGCAGTCCGAAGGCAATGGCCAGAAATACGAAGTACTTGAGAATGTTGACCAGTTGCTTGTTCAAGACTTAGATAATATCAAGTTCCTTGTTGTACTTTTCTTTGAGTTTGTTGGTAGAAGTATCCGGGAATACCAGCCAGGGTTTGAAGGTTTTGGCATCTTCAAAAGGCATCAGGCAGTACGAGATAATGATCACGATATCGCCAACTGCTGCCTGGCGTGCCGCCGGACCGTTGAGACAGATCTTTCCGCTTCCGCGTTCACCTTTGATCACGTAGGTTTCCAGTCGGTTGCCGTTGTTGATGTTCACAATCTGCACCTTCTCCCCCTCTATCAGGTTTCCCGCATCCATCAGATCTTCGTCGATGGTAATACTTCCGATATAATTCAGATCTGCCTCAGTTATAGTAACTCTGTGCAGTTTAGATTTAAGCACCTGGATTTGCATGGGGCAAAGTTAGTTTTTTAGAAACATATTATCGATGAGCCTCACCTTACCGAGACGAAGGGCCACAAAGGCCATCGGATTTTTGCCCGGACTGCCTTTTCCGTTAAGGCTTTCAAGGGTATCGCCATCTGCGATTTCGAAATATTCCACCTCGAACTCCGGGTGTTCACGGAATTCGGCAAGTGCTTTTTCCTCCAGTTCCTCTACACTGAGGATATTGAGCTGATCGCGGGTTAGCGAAAGAATGCGGTAGATCTCTGCTGCAAGCGTTCGTTCTTCTTCACTGAGCAAAGTATTGCGTGAACTGCGTGCCAGTCCGGATCCTGTTCGTGAAGTTGGACGGCCGTGTAGCTGGATGGGATATTTTTTCTGTACAATAAGCTGGTTCACCACCAGGTATTGCTGGTAATCTTTCAGTCCGAAGTAGGCATCATCCGGCTCAACGATCTCAAAAAGCCGTGAAACCACGTTGATCACTCCGTTAAAATGCCCCGGGCGGTGTTTTCCTTCCATCACATTTTCCAGATTGCCCAAGGGAAGCGTAAACGACTGGTATCCTGAAGGATAGACCTCCGATACTGTTTCAGGAATAAACACCACATCGCAGCCGTTTGCAGCGAGTAATGCGAGGTCATTATCCACCGTTCGCGGGTAGCGTTCAAAATCCTTAGGATCGTTGAACTGCGTGGGATTCACGAAGATGCTCACTACGACCAGGTCGCAGTTTTCTCGGGCTTCTTTTACCAGGGAAATGTGGCCTTCATGGAGTGCACCCATGGTTGGAACGAATCCAACCCGTTGGCCCATTGATTTTGCCTGTTGTGTAAAGTTGGTCATTTCGCTCGAAATGCCAATAACCGTAGGTGTTTGGGCCAAAGTGATCCGGTTTTGAAACCGGCAAAACTAATAGTTATGTGATAATATCCCAGATTTTTTTAATATTTTTGTACTCGTTTTCAGTAACATCCAACTATGAAGAAAGCCAAAGTTCTTTACGTTTCTCAAGAAATCGTTCCTTTCCTTCCTGAAACGCCTATCTCCACCCTCAGTAGACAACTTCCTCAGAAAGCAAATGAAAGTGGTCGCGAGATCCGCGTATTCATGCCCCGCTACGGGTCAATCAACGAACGCAGGCACCAGCTTCACGAAGTGATCCGGTTGTCAGGTATGAATCTTATCATCAACGACACCGATCATCCACTTATCATCAAAGTGGCTTCGATTCCGGCAGCCCGTATGCAGGTGTATTTCATCGACAACGAGGAATACTTCCAGCGCAAATTCACTTTCCAGGACAAAGACGGTAAGTTTTTCGAAGACAACGACGAGCGTTCCATGTTCTTCTGCAAAGGCGTTCTCGAAACAGTGAAAAAACTCGGGTGGACTCCTGACATCATCCATTGCCACGGCTGGATGACTGCAGCCATGCCGCTTTACCTGAAGAAAATGTATTTTGATGATCCGCACTTCATCGATACCAAAGTCGTTTACTCTGCCTATGATGCAGATATGAACGAACCGTTGGATAAAGATGTGATCAACAAATTCGCATTCGACGGAGTAGACAAAGCCGAACTGGAAGCGTTGAAAACGCCGAACATCGAATCACTCAACAAGATCGCAGCGAAATATGCCGATGGCGTTATCCGCGGAAGTGAGAAGTACGAGGCAGGATTCGAGAAGTTCCTGAAAGGTCTTGAAAAACCGGTACTTGCTTACCAGAAAGAAGACAATTATTTTGACGCTTATAATGAGTTCTACGACAATATTCTCGAAGAAAATACTGTTCTAGCTCAATAAAAAGATACTGTTGTCACACATGATTTTTACCCAATTACGGAAAGCAGCCCTGCTTTCCGTTCTTTTTTTCCCGGCGTTCCT
>JAZKEZ010000088.1:0-10188 GCA_040386675.1 Bacteroidota bacterium
ACCAAAATCTAATTGAAAATTGAAAATGGAGAATTGAAAATGGGGATCTCTCACTGCGTTCGAGATGACGGCGCTGTATGTTTGCACTCTCCTTTCAATTTTCCATTCTCAATTATCAATTCTCAATTACTTCGAGCATTCTAACGCCAGGGCGTTCACAAACCTTCCCGGGTCTACTACCAATGCAAACATCTCGTCTCCGCTGTCTCCGGCGAGGCATTTGCGTACGTTTTTGAATCCTGCTTTTTCCAGTTCGCTGGCCAATGATTTGTGGTCCCACATCCAAAGGTGGTGTGAGTTACCGAAAAAGCCGCGCAATAATCCGTTCAGTCCGCGGGCACGGGCTTTTATACCGAGCAGGGTGTCGTTCATGAACCAGATGCTGGCGTCGGCTTCTCCCTGCTCAAGTTTCTCCAGGTATACTCTTGCAGAATATTCAAGATCCGGCAGCACGCAGCGGAATACTCCGCCGGGCTTAAGCACTTCGTACGAATGCTGCAATGCCTTGCGGAAATCGGCCAGTGAAAGGTGCTCCAGGGTATGCGAGCAATACAGTCCGTCTACCGAATTGTTGGGTAGCGGCAATCCTTTAATGATATCGCCGTACAGTACATTTCTCGGGAATACGGTTTTTACGGTGCTCCGGAATATTCCGCCAAGTACCGGGATCTTCTGCATTCTCAGAGTTGGAGAAACATCGTAGTTGAGCCATTCTGCAGGGGCAGAAAGTCCACAGCCATATTGTGCGTAAGTCTTTTTCATATGTTGATTTTGTTGAATCGTTGAGGGGTGATTTGTTGAATTGTTGATTTGTTTATCAGTTTCTCGACAATACGTAGTTGCCAAGAACCAGCATGTCCATTTTGGTACGCAGGTAACAATCCAGGGCTTCTTTGGGAAGGTTAACGATCGGTTCGTTTTCGTTGAACGAAGTATTTACAAGTACCGGAATGCCGGTAAGCGAATGGAAATGGGTGATCAGCGAATGGTATTTCGGCGAAATGGCAGCATCTACGCTTTGTAACCTGCCGGTTCCGTCTACGTGGGTAACCGCGGGAATGAGTTCCTGCTTCTCCTTACGGATCGGGTATACTTTTTCCATAAAAGGCACATAATCGGCGTGCTCGAAATACTCGTCCACGTATTCTTTGAGGATGCTTGGCGCGAACGGCCTGAACGATTCCCTGCGCTTGATCTTCAGGTTCAGGATCTCTTTTACGTCGTTTCTTCTCGGGTCGGCAAGGATCGAGCGGTGACCGAGTGCTCTCGGACCGAACTCTGCCCTTCCCTGGTACCAGCCCACTACTCCACCGTTGATGATGCACTGACATACCACTTCGTTCAGTTCCTGGTCAGAAAGTTTGCGGAAGGTCTGTCCTGATGTGGTCAGTTCTTTTTCAATTTCCTCATCGGTTGCGCGGTAACCGGTATACGGGTTGAAATCGACTTTACGCTCCTGTTTTTTCTCCTGGTGCATGTAATACAATGCTGAACCTGCCGCGGTTCCGGCATCGTGACCGGCTGGCGGGACAAAAACCTTGGTGAATGAGGTGTTGCGGGTGATCTTGCCGTTGGCTACCGAGTTCTGGGCCACACCGCCTGCAATACAGAGCTGGTCGAGGCCGGTTGCCTCATGCAGCTCCTGCAGCAACTGGAAGATCACGTTCTCGCATTTGCGCTGAACTGAAGTGGCCAGGTTACGGTGGTGATCCGTAAGCGGCTCGTCGCCTTTCCTTACCGGACCGAAACGCTCCTCAAACGCTTTGGTGTACAGCGATCCGATCTCCGGACTTCCGCCTTCCCAATTCATCTCTACTCCGTTTTTGAAGTGATCGAAGAACTTCTTATTGAGCGAAAAGCCCATTTTCCCATCCGGAACAATGATATCATCCAGTTCTTTCAGGTAAGCCGGTTCGCCGTAAGGAGCCAGTCCCATCACCTTGTATTCGTCACCATAATGCGGAAAACCGAGGTACTGTGTAAATGCGGTGTAAAAGATGCCGAGTGAGTGCGGGTAATGTACTTCATTGAGTACTTTGATGTCGTTGCCATTGCCAACACCGGTCATGGTACTGGTAAAATCGCCCATTCCGTCGATAGAGATCAACGCCGCTTCATTGAACGGTGACGGATCGAATGCCGATGCAAGGTGTGCCAGGTGATGCTGGATGTTGTGCACGGGAACTGAAAGTTGTCCGGCGCCCAGCCCGATGGCCTGCTCAAGTTCAAGCGAGAAATCCTTCACCTTGGAACGGTTGCGGATGCGGTCGTACAGGTTAGAGATCTTGAAGCCGTAACGCACGAGGTGGGCGATCTTCTTCTCCATGTTGGCCGAAGGGTCGCGGCTCACGGCAATGGCCTCAAGCTCGTTGATGCTGATACCGGCTTCGCGCAGGCAGAATTGAATGGCTTCAGAAGGAATACCGGCCCAGTGCTTTATTCTCCGGAAACGTTCCTCTTCTGTCGCGGCCAGCAAAACGCCGTCTTTAAAAATAGCTGCCGACGAATCGCCGTGGAAGGCGTTGATCCCTAGGACAAAAGAAGGCTTACTCATAGTTTTTTATTATATGCGATTGAGGTCGCGGGGTTAAAGGTTTAGAGGGGGTAGACGGTTTAGATGGTTGAGACGGTTTAGATCGGTTTAGACGGTTTAGACGGTTTAACCGCAAAGACACGAAAAAATTCAAAGATCAGCTTAGCGCGCTTTGCAGTTAAAATCATTTAAAAATTTCAAAATATGGCTCGACGAGTTTCGGGTCGGAAGCGTAGTCTCTTGCGAACTCGTAAGATCGGCCAGCAAATCCGTCGAAGGCTGACTGGGTCCATTGGGCCGCCTGATTCATCGCGCTGGCAAACGCCTGTTCATCGAGTGGAAGGTCCCAACCGATGCCCTTTTCCTGCAGTCCGCGCCACGGTGTCTGGTCGCTGATCAGTACCGGTCTTCCGGAAATCAGTCCCTCGATAATGGCGTGACCGTAATTTTCTCCACGGGTAGGCAATACAAAGAGGTGATGCTGCTGAATGGCGGCGATCACATCAAACTTGGGAAGTGCACCGGCGTAGTGAACGGTGATGTTTTCAGGCAACGCGTCTATCGTTTCCTGGCAAGTCTTCCAATAGGCCTGATCTTCCACCGGACCCACAATGGTTAACTGAACTTTTGCGGTAAGTGAGCGCAGGGCTTTCAGTGCCAGCAGCAGGTTCTTAATGTCGAGTACCCTTCCTACAAAAATACACTTCAGCTCTCCCGGCGACTTCTCTATAACCGAGTGGGCAGCAATTCCCTGAAAAGGCAGGTTATCGGCGATATTAATGCTGCTCCCCGGAAAGTGAAGGAGAATGGCTTCCTTTTCGGCGGCGTTGGTAGCGTGGAAGCTGGTTTTCCTGGCAATGCCCATCCAGCGTAGTAACTTAAGCACCGGCCATTTTTTATAGGTCTTGATGGCGAGGGCACTTGGAAACAATCCGCCACGCGGGCAAACCACCACTTCTGATTTGAGCTGTCCGGTGAGTTTGAGCCACAACGGCAGCAGGACAAATTTTGGTGAGAATACGTGATTCAGGTACACGTAATCGGCACCGGAATTGGCAATAAAGGATTTCATTTCAGAAAATCCAAGCTGATCTTTCCGGGCATAAAAAATATCTACACCCTGTATCACATCTCGGTTCCATTCGCCGGTTTTAATACCGGGATACGGTTCATTTGTTCCCAGGTCGGTATCGGTAGTGTATATTTTAATGCGGTACCGGTCGCGCAGTGCAACGGCCAGGTTCAGTGTGGAGACAATCGGTCCGCCGGCGCGGTAACCGGGGTAAAACCAGTCTACCAGTATGAGTATTTCGGGCATCCGGTCTTAAATCTTTTGATACAGTTCTGCGTACTGCCTGGCCACTTTGCTTACGCTGAATCTGCCGGCGTTTTCGTAACCGTTCTGGATGAGTTCTTCTCTCAACGCGCCATCTTCAATCAGCCGGATAATCCCGTTCCTGATCTCGGCGGTTTCGTTTGGATTTACCAGTAATGCGGCGTTTCCGGCCACCTCAGGCATTGAGGAAAGGTTTGAGGTAAGTACTGCCCTGCCCACCCGGTTCGCCTCAACGATCGGCATGCCGAATCCTTCGAAGGTCGAACAGAAACTAACCAAATCGCATTCGTTGTAGCGACTGCGCAGTTCTTCGAATTCCAGGTTCACAAAGTTGCTATACCGAATCCCTGAGGCTTCAAGTTGCTGCTGCTGGGTTTCGGTGAGTTTGCCGATGATCTGTAGGTGAACGGACAGCCCCTCCAGTGCGCTGATCAGTCGTTCGAGGTTCTTGTTGTACTTGGTGCCGATGTGTAGTATAATGGGTTCTGTAGCATTAAACGGTTTATCATACCGCACAAAACGCTCATCAACTACCGTTGGGATCACTTCTATCCGGTCTTTCGGGAAATTGCTGTGCCTGAGTATTTCTTCACGCGTAGCTTCGGAAACGCAAGTCAGGTATTTTATTCTTTTCAGCGGACCTGTAAGCCAGAAGTACTTGTAGATAAATCGTTTGATCTTATTTTTCTGGTGAAGGAAACCGCAGTCGTGAATGGTGAGGATGGTTTTCTCCCGCGGACAACCCCAGGCCAGGAAATGGACATCGCCGGTAATGTGATAAACATCTGCGGACGGCGTTTCTTCAAGTGCCCTGATGGCCGAAAGCCTTTTCTTCAACCCGTTACTGAAAAACGGTGATCGCCATTCTTCAATTTGTATCGCTGGATATAGCTTCCGAATGGCCACAGCAACTCCCGCAAAGTAATTCTCAATGCTGAAATTGCCCGAGGGCCTGGTTTTTCTGTATATCAGACGAATGTTCAAGTTTTTGGGTTTATTGTTGAGACGGTTGAGACAGTTTAAATGGTTGAGACAGTTTAAATGGTTGAGACAGTTGAGACGGTTTAGACAGTTGAGATGGTTTAGATGGTTTAGATGGTTTAGATGATTAAACTTTAAACCGTCTAAACCGTCTAAACCGTCTGTACCGTCTAAACCGTCCCCACTACTCCAATTCCAAATGGTTCCGTTCAATCCAGTCTTCTACCGCTACTATGGTCCACCAGCGGCTCCAGCTTATGCTGCTGTTGCCTTTCAGGAATTCGTTCCAGCCTTGTTTTACGTAGCTGCTGCCAATCCTGTCGGCAAAATTAGTTATCCTGGCAGTACAAAACGGTCTCAGATCTCCTCTCATCCATTGTTCCCAGGGAAACGTGAATCCTTTCTTTGGCCGTTGGTATACTTCAGGCGGCAACTGGTCTTTGAACGAACTGATCAGTAATTCTTTGAGGCGTACGTTCGATTTTTCCCGGTCAGGAAGCGAAAGGGCAAACGAAACCAGCCGGTGGTCCATAAAGGGTGCCCGTACTTCAACGCCATTTGCCATGGCGTACTGGTCGGCATCGCGAAGCAGGATTGGTTCGGTGTAATAGAACCATTCGTTTACCGAGGCTTGTGCGAATGTAAAATCGGTTATCGGCTCCTGTACCGCAGGAAGGAGACTTACGGCCGGAAGTCCGAATTTGTGTTGGATGGTCCACGAATCCCAGACGATGCGCTGCAATCCGAATGCACCCTGTTGCGTCCTTCAGGAAGGTGACGCCTGGCGTCCTCGCGCCCGCGTTGCTGTGCCCTGGTACCGTTCATGATCTCGCGCACTTTGCGGGCGCGGAAAGGAAGTGGATTTACGGCGTTGAGCAAGGGAGAGAGAAACGACAGCTTCCGCCATTTCTCAAAATCGCGGAAGTAAGAATAGCCAACGAACCATTCATCGGCACCCAATCCGCTCAGGGTAGCCTTGAAACCAAATTCCTGTACTTTTTTAGAAAGCACGTAGGTGTTCAGTCCGTCGCCGCTCGGGTGGTCGCAGGCGCTCAGTGCATCGGGAAGTGCATCGAGCAGTTCATTGCTTTCAAGGAAGCATTCGTGGTGATCGGTTTTGTAGCGTTCTGCCACCAGCCGCGCCATACTGTGTTCGCTGTACCCTTCTTCGCGAAAGGCAAGGTGAAAGGTGGCGAGTTTACCGCTTACCTGCTGACTGGCAACGGCCGTGATGATACTCGAATCCACGCCGCCTGAAAGGAAACAGGCCAGCGGCACATCGCTTTCCAGTCGTTTGCTGATCGCCTCAGTAACCAGTGTTTTGAGTGTATCTTTTGTAGGCTTTCCTTCGAATTCATTCCCGGCAATGCAATCGCTCGGGTCCCAGAAACGCTTGCGTTCGGTGATCCGGTTATCCTTCACTTTCAGGTATTCTCCCGGCAATACGCGTTTTACGGAATTTACCAGGGTTTCTTCTCCCGGGATGGATTGCAGGAATAGCCAGTTGCTCAGGTTCTGCCGGCTAATTACTCCCGGTTTACCGTTGATCTTGAGCAGTGTCCGTACTTCACTGGCAAACGACAGGGCATTTTCATCTGCAGTGTAATACAATGGTTTTTTGCCCAGCCGATCGCGCGCAATGATCATCTCACGGGTTTCTTTGTCGAAAAAAGCAAAGGCAAACATGCCTTCGAGCATCGACAGGGCTTTTTCGCCGTGACGGATCAGTGCGGCGAGCAATACTTCGGTATCGCTGCTTGTGGTCCAGTTGTAAGGTATGGTTTCCCGCAATTCGCGGTAATTGTAGATCTCACCGTTGTAGATCAGTACATAGCGGCCCGTTGCATCCCCGAAAGGCTGCCGTGCCGCAGTAGAAAGATCAATGATGGATAACCTGGTATGAAACAGGCTCACCAGGCCGTCGGTCCACGTTCCGCGGTCGTCGGGACCGCGGTGGTCCAGCGAGCCCAGGATCGCTTCAACATGTATTGTTGGTTGTTTTATCGCGCTAAAACCGGCAATGCCGCACATTAATCTTCAGGTTTATCGGTTACTGCAGTATTCACCTCTACTGCATTTTTAAAGAACAAAGTAAATAATAACCAAAGCAGGAAACTTGCTTTGACAAAGTGTCCGAACGAGGTTTGGGTCTCGCAGTCGGGACGGATCGGGTAGATAAAGATCAGCGGGATAAAGATCAGCCACAAGGCATTTTTATCCGAAAGACGGCGGTAATATCTCAGGGCCAGGCCGTAAGCCAATCCGTAAACGCCAAGGAAAATGATCCCGCCGTTCCATCCGAAGTCGACATAACCGTCGGCCATCGGACTTAATCCCATTGAGGTTCCCTTATCGATCATGTGACCGGAATATTTAATGAAGATCTCCGGATCTCCCGCCCGGAGCTTATCCGGTGCAATGAAACGCGGCAGCAATGCAGCTTCGAAGTACATGTACATCAGGTCGCCGTTGGTATGCGGAACTTTCCTCGGAACGTTGGTCATTACGTTGGTCACGATCCATCCCTGGTTTATCCGCACGAGGTTAGGCGCGATCGATTCTTTACTGAATATCCCTTTTTTCTCTGCTGATGCGGTTGCCGTTACATCAATCAATACTTCTGTACTGAATTCCTTGTTGTTCTTCCATATCTCTTGTCGAAGGAAGATCTTCACCAGCTGGAGGAACAACACCAGCACGATAAATATGGAAAGTCCGAGCAGCTTGGTAGAAAAGGCAAACTTGTACCGCACAGCGGCAAAAATGGCCAGGAACAGCACCCACGTAAGTAAATCGTGGAACATTACCTGGGTAAAGGCACTGAGCAAAAGTCCGCCGAATACCAGTACAAGCACGGTCTTCGGAACCTTGCTGCGACCAAGCATCAACATGAACACCGCGCAGTATTTTACACCGCCCAGCAGGTAGAATACGAAACCAAGTGATGTCGGGAAAAACGGTGTGGCAAGCGAGGCCACAAAGCCAATGATCAGGAAGGAGTAGGCCCATTTCTCTACCCTTGCCAGTCCGTTCTGGACTTTCTCGAGGTCGATCACCAGTCCTTTTTTTCCTTCACCGATCCACAAGCCTATATGGAACAACAGGATGGCAGGAAGCGTGAACGAAAAATACTCGTCGGAAGTAAGTTTCATCTTGTACGTTTCGAGCTGGTAATCAGCAAATACGCCGTAGACCAGCGCCGGACCGATGAGGTATTGCAGACAGAAAAACGCACCGAAAAGGTCCCGGATGGGCAATTCGGTATTGGTTTTCACCACGATGTTCGACATCGAGTGGATGAAGAGGTAAAACGACCAGAAAAAATACCACTCGTAGCACGACATGAGCCAGCACATGGTATAGGTCATGGCCAGCAGGATGAACTGCCGTCTTATGACTGATTTGATTTCCGGTGAGAACTGGTCTTTTGGCATAGTTAGCTGGCGCCGTTCTTTTCGTTGAGCAGTGAGGTAATGAAGTTACCGAGTTGTTGTGCGCGGTCCTTGTACGAATATCCCTGCGATACACACCATTGCTGTGTGCGTTCACGGAATTCCCTTACTTCTTCGTCGCTCATGTTCAGTATCTGGTTCACTTTTCCGGCACAGGCCTCAACCCCGTCAAAGAGGAAAATGGTTTCTCCGTCTGTGAAATATTCCCGGTGGTCAATGGTATCGGGAGCGAGTAAAATCCCGCCAATTCCCGGCACTTCGAAAGTACGCATATTGTGCGATCCCGGATTGTGCGGCCGCATCAGGTTAAGCTGAACGCGATATTTCCTGAGGGTGATCCAGAATTCTTCTGCAAGTACCGGCGGATAAGCTTTCACGTTCTTGTGATTTACGAAATCTTTCCACCATGACCCATACACATCAACCGGAACATGATCGGCCAGACGGGTAATGAATTCGGCGCGGTGCTTGTCGGCATTGGCTACGAAACACACTCTGGCAATTTCGGGTGCTGCAACCGCTTTTGCATAATCGTTTTCGGTATAGCGGTAACCGAAAGGAAGCAGAAGCAATTTCCCTTTTACTTCTTTGCTTAGTCTTTCAAGTATATCGCGGTCGTAGGTTACGTGACCATCGTATTTGGGCAGGTTTTCGGTGATGTTTGCGTTTCCGCTGCCCTTTCCGCTGAACAGGAAGGGGTTGTCGGGATTGTAATTGATCACCACTGCCCCACCCGATCTCATCTTATCGATGGTTTCCGGGAATAACTCCATGCCTTTAAAGACCAGCACGGCATCCGGACGGACGGCATCAAATTCTTCCAGCAGACTTTTGTTGATGGATTGATAGATCCCGGACCATCCCATTTTAAAGATGATCTTGTTGACTATGCTTTTGTTGTAATAGCCGTAAAAGCGTTCCTGGGCATCGAAGCGCGAAACCTCAAATGCTTCTTCACCGAGAAATTCCGCAAAATGACGCTCGATGGAATAAAACCTGAACGAACCGATAATGAGTAAGCGTGGTCTCATGCGTTCTTTTTGGTGGCAAGCAACATGGCCGAACCTTTGGTAAGTGCCTGGCGTACTTCGGCCCCGGTGTTGATATCGGTCAGTGTAAATCCTTTGTCGAGCAACAGTTGCTGCGATTCGCCAGGTTTGTAATTGGCCAGTTCTTCAGCCCAGTCTACAAACTCGAACAGTATTTTCAGCCCTGGAGTGTCGAGCACTTCTCCGGCACTTTCGAAGATCAGTTTTTCGTAACCTTCCACATCTACCTTTATCAGGTCAGGAACTAAATTCTTAGCACCAAGGAAGGTGCGAAGGCTGATGGTCTTCACCATCACACTTTCTTCAGTAAACACCGGTGAGAAACTTCCTTTGCCATTTTTTTCCATGGTAGAAAAAAATGGAAGTTCGCCGTCATCAAGCGTATGGATAGCCAGGTTATTTGCCTGGATATTACTGAGTTTATTGTTTTCTACGTTGCGTTTCAAGTAAGAATATACCGCCGGTGAAGCCTCGAAAGCGACCACAGAAACGTCGGGACGGGTTTTAGCCAACGGTACGGATATGGCACCAATATTTGCACCTACATCTACAAACACTCCATTTTTCGGGAGGTTATTGAGGATGATCTGCATCGTCTCGGGTTCGTAGCTGCCGTTGACGAACAACTCGAACGATACGTTTTCGGTAAGGTTAGGTGTAGTGAACTTCAGTCCGTCGTTTACCGTGAACTGCTGTTCGGTACCGGCTTTGATCCTTCCGGAAAAAACCATTTTCGACAATCTCAGTTTACCCTTAAAGTCGGGCAGCAGCTGGAATAATTTGTACATGATCAGGGATTATCGTTTAGAGGTTTCCGACTGGTAAATCCTTACCAAA
>JAZKEZ010000088.1:10198-25243 GCA_040386675.1 Bacteroidota bacterium
TAATGCACCGAAATGTGAACGTTGTTGGAACTTTTCCGAAATGTGATGCGAATGATCCGAGAATTGCTCACGGAGGCGCTCATCCTGGAAGCGCGTCACCAGGTCCGCCAGGTGTTCAAGATCACCAAAGGGATAAATGAATCCGTTCTTACCGATCTGTACGTCGTCTGTCGGACCGTAACTTCCTGAACGGTCGCTCACAATTACCGGAAGTCCCATGTAGATGGCTTCACTCACGGCGATGGAATGGGGTTCTACGGCAGCCGGGTGAATGTAGAGGTCGCTCGCCGCATAATACGCAGGCAGGTTCTCGATCTTCACAAAACCGGTAAATACCACGCGGTTGGTGGTGAGTTGCTCCGCGGTTTTCTTCCAGGCTTCCATCATTTCGCCGCTGCCAACCAGCAGGAGTGTAGCTTGTATACCTCGGTTTTCCAACAGCTTCAGCAGTGAGATCAGGTGATCCTGATTTTTCCAGCTCACCAGTTTCCCTACTACGCAAAACACGAGTTCATTGGCGGGAATGGCGTATTGCTCACGAATGGATGTCCTCAGCGCCTCGTGATTGGCAAACTCCTTCTGGTAGAGTGCAATATCGATCGGAAAGTGCATCCGGATGAATTTCTTCGCCGGTACGCCGTGAAAGCGGTAGAATTCCTCATTCGCATCTCCAACGGTAAGGAAATGCTGAACCTTACTGAAATAGCGGTTCAGGAATATCCATTTCAGCACGGTTTTGTACCACGCGCGTTGCTGTCTTTTCTCCGCATCGGAAATGTATACCAGTTTTATGTTGCGCGAAGTAGCGTATTTGTGTGCCCTGCGCTGCAATTTCTGGAAATACCCGTACGAAATGATCAGGTCTGGCTGGTAGGCATCCAACGCCTGTTCAAGGTTTTCGGCATCGAGATCTGCTCCCGAAGGAAGTGCCTCAGAACTCAAAAAAGTATGCGGAAATGCATCCAGGTTGAGGTTTCCCCAGTTGATCACTTCCCCGAAATTTTTATCCATGTATGCCTTCGCTCCGAGTGAAGAAGCGAAAAACACATGAAAATCAATACCGGGATTTTGGGCAAAACTTACGTATTGCGGACAAAAATGCTGGATGGGGTGCGATACTACGAGGGCGACTTTTAGTTTTGGAGTGGTCAAGGTGGGATTGGATGTTAACCGCAAAGGGCACAAAGGTTTTTGCGACAAGGGCGCGAAGCCTTAGTGCTCTTTGCGTAATTCTTTGTGTCCTTTGCGGTTAAAGAAAAACAATTGGTTTATAATTTCTTTACTGGCATTTTCACAACTCAAAGCTGAAAGGTCTGCCGATAACTGCTCGGGAACCAATGCAGGTATACTACCAGCAAAGTCAACTTCAATGATACCGCCAGACCTCCATTTTTTGAGGCCTTCCATTTCTTTTGGGTACCAAACATTGAGGCCGTTTACGAGATACTCGAAAAATTTGTTCGGTTCATTGTACACATAATTCAGGATGTGTCCCTTGTAGAGGATAAGTCCGATGTGTTTATCCTTCAATACGTTCGGTAATTCATAGTACGAAACACCTTTGTGGAATTTTACCCGGCTTTGGTCCAGCGAGGCAAAAAATGCTTCGAGTTCAGGCGAATACTGTCCGGAGTACACGTCGAGTGTATATTCCTCTTGTGTGTTTACCCAAGTGGAAATTTCACGGATGTAGGTCGTGGAGAAGTCGAGTGCGCCAACGTATACCAGTCGGACCGGTGGAATTTGAGTCCGGCTGTTCTCCTGCTGCTGCCAGCTTCGCGGCGGGTAATTCGGGTAGATGTGGTGACGCTGATCGGGCCGCTGACCAATGTCTTTTAAAAACAAGCGCATCCGGTCCTGGTTGGTGTGCGATATCCAGCTAAAATGCTGGTAGGACCTGCGTTCCAATGCATGCGACATCCCGTTGAGCTTCATCGTGGTGATGTACTCCTGCGGCGAGGTATATTCGTGGTAGTGACAGAAGACCCGCACCTTCCTGCCGCGAAGCCTGTTCCACAACAGGTACAGGTAAACCGCGGGGAACGACAGTGTTTCATAGTACAATACCGTGTCTGGCGCAGTGCTTGCCAGTTTGCGGAATACCTTGAGGTAAAAACTGAGGTAACCGGCCATCCGCGCAACTTTCCCCGACTTTTCCTTTAACGGGTATCGTATGATCTTTACTCCGTCGATGGCCGCAGTCTCCGACCGGGTGTAAACGATGAGTTCAGGGGCGTTTTCTCCCGAAGCCAGCAGTTTTACCAGGTTCATGGCCGGAGGATACTTGGCCAGGTCGAAAAAATGGATCACCGCTAGTTTCAACTCGATTTCCGCTGATTTAGTTTCTCCCTGATCTTCAGGATGTTGTTACTGTAGGTGTTCGACAAGGCAAAACGGATGCGTTGTTGCTGAAGTTCTGCGCTGTTGTACTCTTCCGGATGATTCACCACCTGATCAAACAGCGATACCAGTTTACCGGTTTCGTCGTCTTCCAGCATCGGGAATAAACCGGAACCGGCATAATCTGCGACTTTCGAAGAAATGATCACTTTTCCGGTGCTCAGGTACTCTAATATTTTGTGCGAATTGGCGCCGCCGTTTGGATCTTCCTTAATGTCGTAACACACCAGGAACGCATCCATAGTGTTGATGGCGGCGGCGAGTTCGTTCGGGGATTTCGGACCGTGCATCACCACATTCGGATAGTTTGCCAGTTCACGCAAACGCTCCACTACGCCGGGAGACGCCACATTCTGAACATTGTTGTCGAGAAAACTGATGGCTCCCCAGAAATGAAAACGCTGGTTGGGATGCGTGCGAATGATCTCCTCCAGCACATCGTGGTTGAGGTATTTCAACAAGAGATTGCCCACATACCCAACATCCTTAATCTCTTGTTGTTCAATGGGTTGATTCAACCTGTCTTCAGACAACATTGAGAAATGACTACCTAATCCATGATTGATCAGTAACTTATCTTTTGGTGATGCATCGAATAGCTTGATGATCGCCGGCGTAATGGAAACGACCAGGTTGGATTGTGCAGCCAATTCTGTTGCCTTTTCAGGTTTTGAGATCATGTCGGCAATAAACAGGATGTTATTCCCTGAGCCAAAAGCGTCGAGACTTTCGGCCATAGCGGCATCGAAACACCATACTTCGGAAAACTGCAGCCTGTGCTTTTTCAGCACGCTGCGCACCGCTCGTTTAAAATACCAGCGGTAGACTACAGGCAGGTGAAACTTAACGTAGTTCCAGAAAATAGGATTCAGGTTGTAATTGAGCACCCGAATTCCGGGGTATTCAGTATCGGTAAGCGTAGAACTGATCCCCGCAACCTGGTTGGGCGGATTGATGAACACTACCGGTTTTTCGGCCGACAATTCCACTGCGTAGTGATGCTTTGACACAAACATTTTCCCCCAGCCCTGCGGAGAGATCACTGCAAAATGAGCGGTTGCCGGTTTCATCAATGCTTAAGCATTTTTCTTTTGAAGTGGTTTTGCCGGGTTGCCGATAACGACCTCACCGTTCTCCACATTTTTGATCACCACCGCGGCGAGACCGACAACCGCATCATCGCCAATGGATATTTTGTTGATGAGCGACGAACTGGGAGCCACCCAGACGTTTTTGCCAATATGGGTACTCCCTCCAACCATTGCGTTGGCAATGATGAGCGAATTGGTATCTATGGTCACGCCGTGGGCAATGTGCACAAGGTTATCGATCTTCACGTTTTCACCTATCACGGTACTTCCGAGCACCGCACGGTCGATGGTGGTATTGTTTCCTATGTCGACATGATCGTGGATCACCACATTGCCAATGTGCGGAATGTAAGCGTAGTTGCCGTCTTCGCCTTTCTCGTAACCGAATCCCACACCACCAATGGTGTTGTTCGACCCGATCCTCACGTGACTGCCAATTACGGTACCCCGAAGAATTACGGTATTGTGCAATATACGCACATCATCACCGATCACGCTGTTGTCGCCGATCACAACTCCGTGACCGATATAAACCCTGCTGCCCATCTTTACATCTCTGCCGATTACCGCGGTGGGCGAAACCAGCTCCTCTTCCTCCTGCGGCTCAAAAAACCGGACCAGTAATTCACGGAAAGCGTTGCGCGGTGAATCAAAGGTAAGGACGGTGCATCCCGGTTGGATGCGTTCGGATTCTGTCGTTGCAGGAGCAATCACTACGCCGTGCCTGCAGCTGTAGAGTTTCTCAAGGTTTTTTTCATTTACCCAGCTGATGGCGGTTTCGTCGGTGTTGTCGGGGTTGAAAGGAATAACGTTAAGAATATCCTTTTCAGCGGTACCGATAACGGATGCTGGTCGGAGTAGAGATACTATAGAAGAAAGGGTGATCATGGGGAGTTGGGGTGTTGTGTTTAACCACAGAGGCGCAGAGGAAGTCGCAGAGAGCACAGAGGGATTCCCGGCGATCCCTGCGACTTCCTCCGTGCCTCTGTGGTTAATTCAAAATTTAAATCGTATCAACTCAAAACACTCGGCATACTGCTCATTGATCTGAACACCACGCACACGGGCCAGTGATCGGATAAACTCCTCGTTGGCGTAGCCACGGTGTGCCTGTGACCTGTACTTGTTCACCGCTTCTACTTTTTTCGCCACATCAGCTTCTGAAAGAATTGAGAAAGCAGAAGTCCTGAATACCAGGTTGTTCCAGGGCAATTCATACCCAAAAATGTTGGCGAATTTAAATGCACGCAGGGCTTCATTGGCAATAGTAGCATGGTCCTGGTGCAGGTCGTTGAGCACAGGTATAAAGATCACCTGCGGATCGATCTCTTTCTTGATCTTCAGGATGTCGTCGAGCAATTCCTGGCGGCGGTAATTGAACGTCCGTACCTCGTAATCAAGCAGGATCAATCGGTCTTTGGGAATACCCAGCACGGTTGATGCCTCTTTCACTTCAGTCACCAGGATGTCACTCGGAAAATCCTTGAGCACCGATTGCTGACAGGCTGAAAAGGCTACGCTGTATACTTCGTTTTGCTGGGCCACCAGTTTAGCGATGGTCCCGCCGCAGCCAAATTCAGCGTCGTCGGTATGCGGGGCAAGTACGAGGACCCGTTGGTTGGAAAAATTGAACATATTGTGAGTGTTCTAAATAAAATTGATCATACGGTTGTCATACGGTGGTCACACGGTTGTCATACGATAGTCAAACAATTGTATGACTATCGTATGACAACTATATTCCTAGACACGAAGTGTTGACGGGAAACTAATCAGTACTCCCATTCCTTTTTTCTGATAAATGAACAGGCTACCGGCGGCCACTGCCGAGGCTCCTGCCTGTATTCCTTTTTTAAGGTCTTCAAGCGAACCGGCACCGCCACAGGCAATTACGGGAACACCCACTGCAGAAGAAACCTGCCGGATCAGTCCCTCATCGTAACCGGACCACGTACCGTCTTTATCGATCGAGTTGACCACGATCTCACCGGCACCGAGTTCGGCGAGCTTTTTGGCCCACTCGACAGGTGTTTCTCCGGTTTTCACTGTTCCTGAATGAGAGTAAACCCCATATTTACCAAAAAGGTTCTTCTTCACATCCATCGCACCGATCACCGATTGCTCGCCATATACATCGGCGATCTTCCTGGCCAGCAGCGGTTCGGAGAATAAAATGCTATTGAGTACAACTTTCTCAAATCCGGCATCGATCACTTTCTTCGCATCTTCAAAGGTTTTTATCCCTCCTCCGTAAGCCATCGGCATAAAAGCCTCTCCGGCAATTTCGGTGATCTTGGCAAAGTCGATACCCCTGCCCTGCTTTGAGGCCTGGAAATCAAGGATCACCAGTTCGTCTACTTCTTTTTCATTGAAGATTTTGACCGTATTGATCGGGTCACCAACGTAACTGGCTTTTTTGAACTCCACGGTTTTGTACAATCCGCCTTCATTGAGCAGCAATACCGGTATGATTCGTTTTCTTACCATCAGAGTTTTGCAAAATTCTCGAGCACCTTCATCCCGAATTTGTGACTTTTCTCAGGGTGAAACTGGGTGCCGTAAATGTTTCCGCGGTGAAAAGCGGTAACAAAATCATATCCGTAACGGGCGGTAGCACTTACATCAGCCGAATCTTCAAAATCGAAATGATACGAGTGCACGTGGTAAAACCTGGGATCGGCGGGAAGATCAGTCCACAGCGGATTGCTGTCCACAAAGCTCACATCGCTCCAGGCCATGTGCGGGATCTTCAGTTCGCTAAGGCGCGAAGCATCAAATTTTCGGGTCCGGGCATCTACCCAGCCCAATCCTGCTACGTCGCCCTCCTCGCTGTGTTTGGTCATGAGCTGCGCACCGAGACAAATGCCGAGTATCGGCTTCTTTTTCTCAAAGACTTCTTTCTCCAATACGTCAACCAGCCCTGAACTGCGCAGCGTCTCCATGCCGGTTTTAAAATGTCCCACGCCAGGGAGCAACAGCTTATCAGCCGCGGCAATCTCCGCAGGATCGCTGGTGATCACGGCATCGGCACCAATCCTCCTGAACATGTTCAGGATCGAGGTGAGATTACCGAGGCCGTAGTTGATGATGGCTATCATAAAAAATGGGAGTTGAGGTGGTATTTGGAGGTTTCTCGCTGCGCTCGAAATGACGGTTATGAGGACCTATCGGCTTTTCACCGGGAACAGCAGCCTATATAACCACTTCACCGGTTTCAGGATCGGGTATCGTTTATCAATCGGTTTTTCGTAATCGAAATCGTAGTGACTGCGAGCCGGAATGGCCATGATTGCCGCAAACTCTGCTTCTGTCATGCCGAATTTCTTGAGCACAAACTCGAAATCGGTCTTCTGTTGCTGCGGATCGTAGATCGGTCGTGCCAGTTCTGCCAGTGCTTCTTCCTTACTGATCTGTTCGCCGAAAATCAGGTCGCTGAGGTGTGCCTTGCGCTTGTCGATGTTGAATTTGGTTGGCAGGATGTATCCCTGGTAAAAGCGGGTCCATACACTTTCGTAATGCTTTCCGCCGTAATCTCTCCAGGCCAGTTCCGACTGTATGAATTCCTTCACCTGCTGCTTGTTGTAATCCACGTAATTCAGCACCGAAACGCTGGTAATGCCTTTCACCTGCTGGTAATAGCGCTTCACTTTCGCATCCATGAACGGGAAAGTTTTCAGCTTTACGCTGCCATACTTTTTGTGGATGGATTTGATGTTGATGTGATCGCTTTTGGAAAAGATCCACGATTTCGGCAAGGTGTTCTCGGTCTGCACGTTGGTTCCGCTGATCATGTACTGAATACCTTTGTCGGCAGCCAGGCGGTACAACACCGCAAGGATAGCGTGATCGGTGATGGCCTCAATATCAACCACCGAAGCCTTAAGATACGACAGCTGCAGATCCTTGAACTCATCCCAGTTGATCACATAAGTAAACAGGTCGATGTCGAGTTTGCTTACAATGTTGTGAATGTTCATCACGGCGAGTTCGGAGTTCCAGCCGTTGTCGAAATGTACGGCCAGCGGACGAAGTCCGAGGTCTTTCACGATCCAGGCCACGTAGGTACTGTCTACTCCGCCGCTTAGTCCTATGATGCAATCGTAGGGCTTGCCCTGTCCTTTTTTCTTTATCGTTTCTGCGATCTCACGCAGTGTCTGCCGGCCTTCTTCACCGGTTTTCACCTTGGTTCGTTCGGCTTCCTTGTACTCGTAATAGTAATTGCAGATCCCCTTTTCGTCAAAGCGGATATCCGGATCCGAAATGGTATCCATTACCGAAACGGCACACTGTCTGTAATTTTCCGCCATCAGTTGGTAATATTGAATTTCTTATTGAATTTTTTCTCATCCAGGTAGCCGTGATACCTGTGTTTTGCGTGGAATGGAATGCATTTTTCGCGGTCGAGTTCTGAGATCACCTTTGCAGGAACTCCGGCCAATACACAATGTCCTTCGGGAAACGATTTAGTAACCACCGCTCCGGCAGCTACAATGGTCCAGTCGCCTAAGGTTACGCCGGGCATGATCTTAGCCCCTGCTCCCAACCAACAGTATTTACCGATTTTTACCGGTGCTTCGGTATGCTTCCTGGAGTCATACACATCGTGATTCGCGGTAACGATCACAACATTTGGGGCGATCTGGGTATAATCGCCGATCTCAAGTCCGCCGCGCCCAGTAATGTAACAGCCGCCCATAATACCCGGATAGGCATCTACTCCTACTTTAATGTGTTCGGCGCCGTACACTTTACTGGTAAAATGCACCGGCCAGTATACATCCTTATTCCCGCCGCTGTTCAGTACTTTCTGCCGGAACCAGAAACCAAAGGTCACGTAACACTGGTAATCGGTGGTTTCGTAGAGGAAACGGAAGTAGGGAATAAAGCGCGTAAGCAGCACAACCGGGAGTTGCAGCGGACGGCGGAGGAAGAATTTAAGTTGATTGATCACGGTTTCAAAATTATTAACCGCAGAGGGACGGAGGAAGTCGCTGAGTGCGCAGGCAGATCTCTCTGTGATCCCTGTGACTTCCTCCGTGCCTCAGTGGTTAAAAAAATCATCTTTTAACTGCCCGGTATACTTTAATAAGCATCCGTTTCACCAATTGCCTGTAAAACAAACCACTACCAAGAAACTCTGTTTTAAAACCCCCACTTCCATACAGGAAGAAAATGGTTTCGTGGTACTTTTTACGCTCCTCAAGCACCGCAACCGTAGCTGCCGATAACTTCAGCTTTTCATTGTCAATCATTACCTGTTTGTAAATGTGCAGGTACTCATTGGCCATTTTTGACTGATGGCGCTTATAGGCATCAAAGGTTTTGGGCTGCGGCCGGTTACTCAACGACTCATCGTGAACACGGTATTTGATCAGTGGCTTTCGGGTATACACCAGCTTGCCCCAGAATTGGGCGCGGTAGGCCAGGATCACATCTTCGTTTACTAATCCGGGAATAAATCCGCCCCAGAACCGTAAAAATTTCCGGTTGATAGCCATTGTCGCCCCGCGGACACAGGTATACGACAAAATGGTTTCTTCCACGTCGTTTCTTTCCAGGATTGGCAGGTTCACTTTTTCAAAGCGCTCTTCGAACTCAAATTGCACACTTTTATCGTCGATGGCCAATGGCCGTCCGTGAATCAGCGCTGTGTCTTCGGTTGCTATGTCCATAAGTTCGCTCACGCGTTCGGGCAGCGAAACATCATCACCGGCAGAAACCACGATCCACTCCCCCGTCACCGTTTCGTGCCAGAGTTTGTTCACGTGTGCTCCGATCCCGAGATTTACCGGGTTGCGGTTCAGGATCACCTTATGCGGACCGGTATACGCTGCGGCCATTTCGCTCATGATCTCGAACGTGCGGTCGGGCGAAGTGTCGTCGGATAAAATGATCTCGAGGTTCTCGTACGTCTGTGCAAAAGCTCCTTCAATAGCCTCGCGGACAAACTTTTCGGCTTTATAAGCCATTATGATCAAAGAAACCAGCGGCCGTTCGGTCATCTTTTGCGGGTAACTGAGTTAAACAAAATGCGGTATTCTTTTCTTCCCATGTACAGCACAGCAGCGATCAACACTACTGAAACGGCAGTCGAGATTATCACCGGCAGGAAGTGTTTGGCAGCGACAACGAGCGAAAGGATCACCACGTTACTAAAAAAAGTAATGATGTTCTGCCTGGTATAACGTCCGCCATATTTCCCGAGGAAAAAGAAGCTGATGAGTGTCAGGTAGAACACGTAATGCAGGAAATAAGCGGCACCTAGCCATTCGAACGTCCGGAGGTACAATGCACCCAGGATGAGCAACAAGTGCGAGGCATTGCCCGAAAACTCGGTGATCATGTACGTCCGGGTTGCTCTCCTTGCCAAAAAAGTATACGCCACCGGCCAGCTCACCACGGTAAGGAAAGTCCCGATAATGCTATATCCAATGATGCCGTTGGCCGGCATGAATTTCTCTGAAAACAAAATGCGGATCATAAGTTCGGAGAAACTCAGCATGAAGATCAGGATCGGCATGATGAGGTGCATCGAAATACCGATCTGCTCGTTCACAAAATCATTTACCGCATCTATTCCTTCTTCAAGCTTTAACACCAGTCTTGGGTAGTAATCATTTGATATTGAAGTAGTAATGAAGCTGATATAACTCAGGGTAATGCTGATGGAAACCTGGTAATATCCCAGGTAAGTCTCTGAAAACGTGCGGACGATCAGTACTTTGGAGATCAGCGCCACAACGGTTTCGAACATACTGCTGTACAGGGTCGCCAGTCCTATCATCAGGATGGGTTGCAGTTGCTTGTAAGGAATCCGTCCTTTTACCGACGGGTATTCCTTCATGATCAGTCGCACCTGGTAATACGAGATCGCCCACGAAACCAGTGGAATAATGATCACCAGGTAAGGAACGGCATCTTCTCCGAGTAGCAACGCCATTGCAATACTTGCCGCTGCAACCAGTGCCCCGTTGTAAATGTTGGCCCGGGCCAGCATGTTGATGCGCTGCAAAGCGGTGATCAATGCGCCTTGTATGCTGCTCCTGATCCTAAAGATAATGGCCAGGATGGCAATGCGCAACGGCCACACCAGGTCGGTGGTTCCTACCAGGTAACCGGAAATGTAAGGCGCTGTAAAGAACACTACACCGATCACGATCAACGTTACCCAGCTGAAAAAATGCAGCAGCGACTGGTACACGCGCCGCACTTCTTCCTGTCCCTGGCTTTGTACGGAGGCAATGGCCTGTACGCCGCTATTGGCCACACCCAATTGCGCGATAGAACCGGTAAAATTGATGGTGTCGCTCAGCATACCAAAACGGCCAAGTCCTGCCGGACCAATAAAAAGTGCCAGTACCTTGTTCTTGATGATCGAGAACACCACGTTAATCACCGAGGTAACGGCGATCAGGGCAGTATTTCGGTATGACCGGAGTTTTTCGCTCATTTACCCGCGAAGAAGCTTTTTACGGAGGTGATCACGTGGTCCGTTTCCTCGTCGGTCATTCCCGGCCAAACCGGCAGACTCAATAAGGTATCGGCCATTTCTTCGGCAATCGGGAAATCTCCTTTTTTGTATCCTAAGTGTTGGTAGGCTTCCTGCATGTGCGGTGGAACCGGATAATGGATCATAGTGCCTACGCCCTGCTGTTGCAGGTGCTCCATCAACGCGGCCCTTTGTGTGGTCCGAACCACGAACAGGTGGTACACGTGCGTTGCGCCGGCAGCAGTTTCGGGAAGGATCAGTCCTTCAATTCCGGCCATTCCGTCCAAGTAACGTGCGGCGATGTGCTTCCGCTGACGGCTCCACTCGTCGATATGCTTCAGCTTTACCGAAAGCACTGCAGCCTGCAGCTCGTCCAGGCGCATGTTGTAGCCTTCTACTTCATTGTAGTACTTTACCCGCGAACCGTAGTTTTTTAGCGTCTTTACCGTGTTGGCAAGCTCCACGTTGTTGGTGGTGATGGCTCCTGCATCGCCCAGTGCGCCGAGGTTCTTACCGGGATAAAAACTCGTTCCGTTGATATCGCCCCAGCTTCCGGCCAGTTTATCGTTGTACGTGGCTCCGTGCGATTGTGCGTTGTCTTCCACCACAAAAAGCTTGTTCTTCGCGGCCAGATCGGTGATTTCCTGCATTTCGCAGCACTGACCGTACAAATGCACCACCATGATCCCCTTTGTTTTCGGGGTGATCAGCGCTTCAATTGCCGAAGGATCAATGTTATACGTTGCTTTTCTCGGCTCGGCAAAAATTGGGGTTCCTCCCAGTTGGGTAATGGCCAGAACCGATGCAATATAGGTGTTCGAAGGCACGATCACCTCAGTGCCCGGACCAACGCCGAGTGCTTTCAGGCTGAGTACCAGTGCATCCAGTCCGTTGGAAACGCCCACGCAATGCTTTACCTGGTTCCAGGCTGCGTATTCTTCTTCAAATGCGGCAACGTGCGGACCGTTGATGTAGTAATAACTGTCGTATACTTTCTCCATTGCCTGCATTACGGCAGGTTTCAACGCGCCGTGCATGCCCTGGAAAGACAAAAAAGGAATTTTCATAATGCGTGAAGTATGGCGGGGTAACCCGATGTTGGAATGGTGTAGAACCGGTGGGCATAAGGCAGCGAAGAAAATCCTTCTTTCCAGTCCATCAATCCTTTGTTGATCTTGCGGCCCTGTTCTTCGTTGGCAATGCCAAAATCAAAGAGCTGGTAACCCGCGAAATAATTGGTGATCAGTTCGTAAAACAGCAGATCAATGGCGCCATTGTCGCGGCCCAGGTCGCTGGCTGAAATGTACTGTGCGTGGGCAACCGTTCCGGAAACGAACATCGTTGCACCGGCCAGCACCTCACCATTCAGCGTGGCGGTAAACTGCCGGATCTTCCCCGGATTATCAGCGGCCAGGCGCTTGATCTCTTCGAGCGAATGCACCGGATTTACCCCGAAACGCTGCATAAGGTTGGGCGACAGCACTTCGTTCCAGAATGAATCGAAGCCTTCACTTTCCGCTACCACCACCTGTTGCTGCCTGGCTTTCTTGATGGCCCTGCGCCTGCGTTCCTGTATCTTCTGCGATTCGAGGTGCTTCGGATCAACGGCATAAGCCAGGTCCATTCGCGACAAGGTGCCACCTGCCAGGAAAATCCCGTATTCAACGGCATCCGACGGACGGTTAAAGTAAAACACCGGCGATTGCTTCCAGCGGATCTCGGTGATTCCCTGCTCCTGTAAAAAGGCCAGCAAATCATGCAAAATGCGCAGTGTCGAAGCGGTCTTTTCCCACGAACGGAGGATCAGTCCTCCGAAGGTAAGTCCCTGGTGTGAATGCAGCACTGTATCGACCACATTGGCAGGAAAAACCGCAACTACCTCATTGTCCGACAATACCATCACCGAAAAATCGGTAAACCGGTCTTTATGGTAGTCCATAAAGCTGCGGTACAGCAGGATCGAATCCATATTGGAAGCAGCCAGGAACTGGTCCCATTGCGGTTTCCGGTCTTCTGTGTATCGTATAACTTGCAGGCCTGTACTCACTTTATCCATTGTGCCACTCCAAAACCGGTGGCACCGTTGCTGTTTCCGTTGTAAAATAAATAGCGTTCAGATCCTACGTCGATCACTGCGGGATAACAGATCATTTCTGAATCCCAGCCTTCAGCCGAAACATCGATCCCGGCTTTGTCGTCCATGCGTTCCCAGGTAATTCCGTCTTTCGATTCGGCGTAACCCATGCGGTACATCACTTTCTCCATCCGGATAGAGTACCACATTTTAAACGTGTCTTCTTCAAAGATCACCCAGGGACGTGCCACGGCAAATTCACCTTTCGATGCATCGGCGGCTACGCAGGTTAGGTCGTGCATGGTCCAGTTCAGTCCGTCGGGACTTTCGGCGTATCCTATGCTGTAATCCAGGAATGGCTTGCCGTCTACCTCGATCCAGTGCGTAGAGAACCAGTGCCACATTTTGTACACTCCGTTGTGAAACAACACGGTAGGTGCACCCTGCGACGTTGGCCGGAAAGGATTGCGCGGCAGGATCGGCGAAAGAAAGGTCCGCTTGAAGCTTTCTCCGTGGTCCTCGCTTTCGGCCAGTCCGGCAAAAAGCATATAGGGAACTTTCTCACAGCGCTGGTAACCAACGGTGTAGAGGTATAATTTTGAATCAATGTATAATGCCGAGCTGGGCACTACCCCACTGTCGTCGAACATACCGATTTCGCCGAAACCCAATACGGGTTCCGGGCTTTGGCCAACGATATCGAGCAGGTTGTTCTCATCCAGATCAACATAAGAGATCGAGCAGCAATTGTCTGAGTTGGTAGAGCCGAAAAACACCCGCACCACTCCCTTGTCCTTTAAATACACAGGTACAGGAAGTTGTCCGTAGCGTTTGTTCCACCACTTGTCTGCCGCAGGCGACCAGATCAGTCCGAGTTTGTTCCAGCTCATGTTACTGTTCTTCTGGTGTAACTCCGAAAACCTCGTAGCTGGATTTTATCATTTTTGCAGGATTCCCTACATAAATACCGCCTTCTTCGGTATTCTTCACGATGATGGTCCCGTTTCCGGTAACTCCATATCTGCCGAATTTGATTTCGTCGTTAAACGATGAATTCACGCCCAGGAAAGAATTGCGCCCGATGGTGCAAAAACCGGAGATCACCACGTGTGATGAAATGAAGCAGTGGTCTTCGATGATGGTTTGGTGACCGATGTGGTTACCGCTCCAGAGGATCACGTTGTTGCCGATCTGAACCTTGTACTGGATCACGTTGTTTTCGAACACAAACGAATTCTCGCCGATGGTGGCGTTGTGCCAGAAGAATGCTTTGCTGCTTACGTAAGAAGCGAAGCGGTATCCCCACGATTTTCCCTTCTCGTACATCTTCTGGCGGGAGGTGTTCAGTTTCCCGAACGATGCCGCAGCAAACAGGAAATGCTCTGATGACGGGTACTTTGCAGCAAGTTCATCAGTGCTGATCACAGGAAGCCCCATCAGCTCATCTACTTTTTTAAACTCGCTGTCGACGGTAAATGCCACCACCTGGTAATCAGAATCGTGCATGAAATAATCTGCAATGATCTCGGCGGTTTCTCCCACCCCGTAGATCACGAGCTTTTTGTCTTTCATAAGCCTCGGTATTTTAGAAAATCTTCATAATTGCGGATGTAATCTTTCTCGTCAAACAGGTGCGAAGCCATCACCAGGCAGATCGATCCTGATGAAAAACCCATTTCCGAAGCCCAGATCCCCGGAGGAATGTGCAATCCGAAATTCGGACGGTTAAGGCTCACGGTGCGGTTGCTTCTGCCGTCATCCAGGCGGATGTCGAAACTCCCGCTGGCAGCGATGAGCAGCTGGTGACAATTTACATGGGCATGTGCCCCGCGGTCTTCACCACCGGGAATGTCGTAAAGGTAAAACACCCTGGATATCGCAAACGGAATGTCTTTGATGCCTTCGATGGGCGAAATGTTACCGCTGCGGTCTTTTATTTTCCTGAACTCGATCACCGAGCAGTCGTAAATGCTTGGAAGGCTCATTGTCGG
>JAZKEZ010000088.1:25253-25679 GCA_040386675.1 Bacteroidota bacterium
CAACATATACTTGTAAGCACATTCAGACAATGATCGGATGGATTTAAAGTTTTCGAAATCCCTGATGTAGTCGGCTTCGTTGTACGGTTGTGATGCGAGGATCAGGCAAAGGCCGTTGGTTGAGAAATTCTCCAGCGAGCGCCAAACCAATTTCGGGACATATAACCCGAAATACGAACGGTTGAGCGAAAAACGGCGGGTTTCATTCCCGTCGCTGAGTACCACTTCGAAACTCCCCGACAGCGCCACGATGCATTCGTCGAGTGTATGATACGCATGTCCGCCGCGGGTTTCACCGCCCGGTACATCGTAGATCATATACAGTCGTTCGATGGCAAAGGGAATGTGTTTCCCGCCTTCTATGAACGACAAATTGCCTCTCTCATCATTGAATTTGGGCAATTGTATCAGTTTAACTTCATCCAG
>JAZKEZ010000088.1:25689-30458 GCA_040386675.1 Bacteroidota bacterium
CTGTTAAGTTGTTCGCGGCGTAATTCGAGGTAAAACAGGAAGGTAAAGATGAGCGGGGAATAAAAAAACCGCGCTGCAGAAAAGTAGATCTGGTTGGCAAACGGGACCGCGAAACCCGCAAGTCGTATGGCAAGAAGTACGATCAATCCGGCGCCATAATAGTACAGCAGCATCTTCCACCACTTTTCCTTCTTTTTAAACAGTATCGTCAGCGCCAGTTGCTGGTAAACGATGTACAGGAACGGAACGCAGGCAATCAGCAGGTACTTCAGGAGGTTAATGCTCCACAACGGCTGGCCGGCCAGTAGCCTGTGCCAGAATTTCTCTGCCGATTTGTAGTTCCCGTCCACATTGGCGTACAGGATGTAATTTACCACGTAGAGTAAGGTAGACCGCAGCCATTCGAGTACAAACAATCCTGTACAGAACAGCAGGAACAGTGCGGCTCTAGGCCGGTGCAGTTTCACCAGAGGTTTTTTTCAGCCAGAGGAACCAGAATCCGAAGATCACCAGGTACATCAGTGCGGTAAAGGTGTACTTGTGGTTAAAATCCATGTACTCCGGTGCTTTGTACTCAATGATCACCAATACGATGATCCGTACAATATTCAACAGGAACAATACAATGCTCCCGGGAATGATCCACCACTTGTCTTTCCATTTTGAAGGAAACGCAAGCAGAAAGATCGAAAAGATCACAATGAGCTCTACGGCATTGCAGTTTTTCATCACCTCGAGCGATTGCGTACTTCCCTCAATCCAGAGAATATCGAGAAAATTTTCGCGTATGCCGCTGGCTGCATAAACCGTGTACCCGAAGAAATCCAGCACATACCAGGAAATCCTTACCTGCCAGTCGATCACCGTGAAATTGAAAGAGGTATGTACGGACAAAAATCCCTGGTACACCACTTCCCACCCCAGGTAGAGCAGCAAACCGTAGATAAAAAACCGTATGACTTCTTTGGGGAACATGAGTCTAATTAATGAGGGGATCTCTCGCTGCGCTCGAGATGACTGTCATCTCGAACGAAGTGAGAGACCTAGCTATAAATCCGCTCAATAATATCCACCACCTTCAACCCCTCCAGCGCGTTGGTAGTGATCGGACCGCGGCCCATCATCACATCAACCACGTTCTCGAAAATGAAATGGTGATTGGCTGCCGATCCTTTGTACGCTCCGTAATCGTTTGGCGGAGCCGACGGAGGAAGTTCTGGCATGTTGTAATCTTTGATGTGGCAGTATTCTACTTCGTTCATGTACTGTCCGCCGACTTTCACGCTGCCTTTTTCACCGATGATGGTAAGACTGCTTTCCAGGTTCTGGTCGTAACACGAGGTTGAGAAATTCAGGCAACCCTGTCCGCCGTTTACAAAGTCGAAAAATACGTTCCCGCTGTCTTCAAAATCGGTCAACCCAACGTGGTTATGACTGACCATGCGTGACTTGATGTTGGTAATGTCGCCAAACAGCCAGTACATAATATCGATAAAGTGTGAAAACTGGGTGAACAGCGTCCCGCCGTCCAACGCCTTGTTTCCGTGCCAGTTACCCGGCTTGTAATACCGTTGGTCGCGGTTCCAGTAGCAATTGATCTGCACCTGGTAGATCTTGCCCAGGCGGTTCTCGGTCATCAGGCTTTTTAGCCACACCGATGGCGGAGAATAGCGGTTCTGCATCACACAGAATACCTGCTTGTGGCGGTTCAGTGCTTCAAAAATGATCCGTTCGCAACCGGCTTTGGTCAGTGCCATCGGTTTTTCGATCACCACGTTTTTCCCGGCGCGCAGTACGGCAAGTGCCATTTCCTCGTGCAATCCGTTTGGCGTGGCAATGCTCACCACATCGCCGCAGTTGGACGAGGCCAGCAGTTCTTCGAATGCGGGGTAGATCTGCACGTCGGTGCCCTGGGTCAATGCATTCAGACCGATACTTGCAGGTTCGGCAGTATCGCAAACCGAAAGGAGTTTGGACTCAGGATGATTGTTGATCATGGCCATGTGACGCTTTCCAATGTGTCCGCAGCCGATAACTGAAAAAGAGATCATTCTACTTAACTAAATATGATGGTTTGATAAGGTAATGTTGGTTTCAATAGTGGTCACACAGTTGTCATACGACAGTCATACAATTGTTCCTGTTCTACGAAGCCAGACAATGATTGACAATGCCTGACTATTGTATGATCACGTATGACCGTTTACAATCTGCCGTCTACCAGGTCGCGCGGAAGTACGCTCTTGGTATCGAAGATCACGGCTTTGTTGCGGTCTATCGCTGTGTAATCCAGTTCCATGAACTCATCGTGAGAAACGGCAAGCACAACAGCCTGGTAATTATTCAGGTCAATGCTGTCAGACAGCTTAAGCTTGTATTCGTGGTCTACCATCGCAGGTTCGGCCCATGGATCGTAGCAGTCTACGTTGATCCCGAAGCCTTTCAGCTCGTTGATCACATCGATCACTTTCGAATTGCGGATGTCCGGACAGTTTTCCTTGAAGGTAATCCCCAAGACCAGCGCACGACCGTCTTTGATCTGCAAACCTTTGGAGATCATCAATTTAACCACCTTGTTTGCCACAAACATACCCATCTGGTCGTTTACGCGTCGTCCGCTCAGGATCACCTGCGGATGATAGCCCAGCGATTCTGCTTTGTGCGCGAGGTAGTACGGGTCAACACCGATACAGTGCCCGCCAACCAGTCCCGGTTTGTACGAAAGGAAGTTCCATTTGGTGGCCGCAGCAGCGATCACATCACCGGTATCGATACCGATACGGTCGAAGATGAGTGCCAGTTCGTTCACGAAACTGATGTTTACGTCGCGTTGTGCATTCTCAATGGCTTTGCTGGCTTCAGCTACTTTAAGGCTCGGTGCGCGGTGTGTGCCTGCCTCGATGATCGTAAGATACAGGTTGTCAACCAGTTCAGCAGTCTCAGGATCAGATCCTGAGGTCACTTTCTTGATCTTTGGCAGCGGGCGAAGTTTGTCTCCCGGGTTGATCCGTTCGGGTGAGTAGCCGATAAAGAAATCCTGGTTGTACACCAGTCCGCTGTGTTTTTCCAGCAACGGCACGCATTCTTCTTCGGTACAGCCGGGATAAACGGTGCTTTCGTAGATCACCAGGTCGCCCTTTTTCAGGATCTCGCCAATGCTGGCAGAAGCCTTTCTAAGCGGGGTAAGATCCGGCGCCTTGAACTGGTCGATCGGAGTTGGAACGGTTACAATATACACGTTGTAATCCGCAATTTCCGGCCAATCGGCAGCAAAGCGGATCCCCTTGCCTTCGTGACCGCTTTTCAGCAGACTTTTGATCAGGTCGGTATCGGCTTCGAGTGTACTGTCTTCGCCTTTACTCAGTTCCTCAACTCTTGAACGGTTGATATCGAAACCGCAAACCGGGAAATGCTTTGAAAATTCCAGCGCAAGTGGTAAACCCACGTATCCCTGGCCGATGACCGCAATCCTTTTGCCTTCTAGTGCACTCATTGATGATTTGTTGATATGTTGATGAGATGATTTGTTGATTAGATGATTAGATGATGTGTTAATGAGAACAATCAACACATCATCTAATTATCTAATCATCTAATTTTTTAACGTGTAACGGGGTAAGCTTCAATAAAATACCGAGTTCACCTAAAGTAACGGTCAGTTCCTTTTTAGCCGAGAGAACCACCTCCCCCGTCTGACCGGCAAATTTACCTTCGTCGATCGCTATTTTGTCGCCGGGACGGAAGTTAAGCACCTGTACCTCGTAGTCGGCACCGGCTTCGCCCAGTATAAATTTCATTTTACCGATTTCCTCATCGTTGATCCTGGCCGGTTTTCCCTGCCAGAACACGAAGTTGAGTACTCCCGGATCCTGCAATATGGCCATTCTTTCCACTTCTGTCGCACGAATAAAAACGTACGATGAAATTACTGGGACCTTAACTATTTTGTAGCGGTCGGACCACTTTCTTTTCTGGCTTTGCAACGGCAGGTACACCTCGTAGCCCGTTTTCGATAAGCGTTCGGCTACTTTTTTTTCATTGCGTGGCTTGGTGTACATGGCCAGCCAGGGTTTTACTTCTGCCACAACAACACGTTTTTCTGAACGCTCAGGTGTTGTTCCATCGGCTCCTTCTCCTCGAAGATCACGTAAGCCACCTGTTTGTTGATCAGCTCCTCGGTTTTGGACACCACTTTCAGCAGGTACTCCGCATTGAGTTTGCCAAGAAATACAAGCTTTACTTCGTTGGAGAATTTCCCTTCAGCCATCTCGCCGGTGAGGTACACTTTCTCAAGTCCGCCCAGTCCCTGTACCACCTGTTCCACCAGCTTATCGAGTCCGAGATACTTGCGGACAATGCTGTTGATGTCGGCATACAACGGATGCTCGGTGGCCACGCGGAAGATCTTCTTCTGCCCTTCCATTGCTGAAACCAGCATCCCGGCTTCTTCCAGACGGTTCAGTTCCACACGGATCCCGTTCGAGCTTTCATCAAACTCCTCCTGCAAACCACGCAAATGAGCACTCATCCCCGGGTTCAGGAAAAATTTCATGAGCAGTTTAACTCTGGTCTTACTGGTAATTAGGGTATCGAGCATGGCTTCGCCACGTCAGTCACATCCTTTAGGTGGATGTCTGACGAGTGAGTAAAAAAATTACTCTGCGAAAATACCTCAAAAAGTCAACCGCGCAAATTTTTTGCTCACTACGTTCTTTCGATTTCGATGAGCTGCAATTGGTCGCGGATAATTTGTTTTTGTGCACGGATGA
>JAZKEZ010000089.1:0-2427 GCA_040386675.1 Bacteroidota bacterium
ACTCCCGAAACGTCGAACACAAAGGTTATGGTAAGGTCTGGCGCAATTTCAGGCGCATCTACTTTCAGTGTGTCTTTCGGGGCATAAATTCCTTTTTCCTCCTTCATGGCCAGCCAGTTGGGCTGCGAAACCGGGAAGCTGGACGGAAGCGTAACGGTGCGTTTGGCCGTAAACAGCTGGTTGTTGTCCAGGCTTTTGTTCCACACCGAATCTCGGTTGTCATTAACAAGGATCTCTTTCAGTACCACCGGAACGGCAGAACGATTGATGCCTTCGATGTTGATTTCGAATTTGGATCCGGGTGTCAGTTCGGTAGCGGCACTGGTGGCTTCGAAATAGATCCCGCTGCACGCCAGGATCAGTTGGTCCACTTCTTCCAGCTTTACGCGTTTCCAGTGTTCGTCTTTCAGTGCCTCGATTGCGCTTCTTATGCGTAGCAGTTGCGGAACAGATGCTGCAGGTTTGTGCAGGTCGAAGCCAAGCACCGCCTGCTGGATCAGTGTTCCGATCGCGGCTCCGCCTTCTACGCGGTTCCAGCTCAGGTCTACGCGCTCAAGAATATCAGTGGTGATGCTGTCGCCGGCTATGTTTTTCACGTATTCCTGCACCTCGCCCCGCGAAAGTTTCGATCCGAAACCCTGGCAGCGGTGTTTTGAGCGGGCCATTGCAGCGATCTCGCCGTAATTCCTGCCCAGCAGAGGGTTGTAGTTCCCGGTTTCCACCTTGATCTCACCGGCGAAAATTTCATTCGGTTTACGCGTCCAGCTGAAGCTGTTCCAGAGTACGCGTTTGGCCTGCCAGGTCTTTACGTAAGCAAGTTGTTCGGGAAATGCCTTCGGGTCGGCAGCCAGTTTAAACGCTTCTCCCGCAAGGATCGCCGAAGCGGTGTGGTGCCCGTGTCCGCCTTCGCCGGTAGTCGGGAAGCGGCAAATGATCACATCGGGCCTGAACTTGCGGATGACCCAGACCACATCAGCCAAAATCTGTTGCCTGCCCCAGATCTCGAACGACTCTTCGGGGTTTTTACTGTAACCGAAATCCTTCGCACGGGTAAAAAATTGCTCACCGCCATCTACACGTCTCGCTTCAAGCAATTCCTGGGTACGCAGCAAACCTAATTCTTCGCCTTTCTCAGTTCCGATGAGGTTTTGTCCGCCATCACCGCGGGTAAGCGAAAGATACGCGGTACGCACTTTTCGTTCGCTCGCTAACCAGCTGATCATCCGGGTGTTCTCATCATCCGGGTGCGCCGCCAGGTACAATACCGAGCCCACAGTATTCAGTTTTTCCATGGCCTGCACCATCTCTCCCGGGGTAGAAGGAACAGGCAATTCAGGAAAACGCCCTTGTGAAAAAGCGGTGAAAACTGTCAGGCAAAAAAAGAAGGTAATGGCTGATTTCATAAGGTGGCGAAGTTAATTAATTGGAGGTCTCTCGCTACGCTCGAGATGACCACCTGTATATATTGTAAAACGTCCTTTTACAGCATGTCATTTCGAGCGCAGCGAGAAACCTCGGATTAAACGATGGTACAGTGATTGTTTCACTCTCCAAAACTTACCCCGATGAGAGCGATATGGACAGGAGCAATTGGTTTCGGACTGGTGAACATACCGGTGAAACTGTACAGCGCAACCCAGGACAGTAACCTGGACCTGGATATGCTGGACAAAAAAGACCATGCCCACATCAAATACAAACGGGTAAATGAAAGCACCGGCAAGGAGGTGAAATGGGATGCCATCGTAAAAGGGTACAACCTCGATGGAAACTATGTAATACTCACCGATAAGGATTTTGAAAGCGTAATGGCCGAGAAAACCAAGTTGATCGAGATCACCGACTTTGTTGAAGAATCAGAAATTAATTCCCTTTATTATGAAACTCCTTACTTCCTCGAACCTGAAAAATCAGGTTCTCGACCGTATGCTTTGCTGCGGGAAGCACTTAAAAAAACAGGTAAAGTCGGACTGGGCACTTTTGTCCTCCGGAACAAAGAACATCTGGTACTTATCAAGGCAGAAGACAACCTTCTGATCCTGAACCGGATTCGTTTTGCCGATGAGATCAGGGACCACGATGAACTTCATCTGCCCCCTGCATCGGCAGTAAAAGCTGCTGAGCTCAAAATGGCCACTGCCCTGGTTGAACAACTGGCAGGACCATTTGATAGTGAGAAATACAAAGACGAGTACAACAACCGGTTGATGAAACTCATCGAAAACAAGGCAAAAGGCAAGAAAGTGACCGAGCCTAAAATGAAGGTTGTACATAAGAAAACCCAGGACCTGATGGCACAGCTGAAGGCGAGCCTCGGATCTAAAAAATCTGCCTGACGATGAGCCTCACCAAATACAAACAGAAGCGGGATTTTAAGAATACCCCTGAGCCTGAAGGCGAAATTCACCGGAAAGGTGCCAAGCTGGT
>JAZKEZ010000090.1:0-3085 GCA_040386675.1 Bacteroidota bacterium
CAAACGGCGTGGTTTACCGCGGAAGAGGTAACGGTGTGCTCGGAGCGCATTTTTCGTGCATGAACACTGGGACCAACGGCATTTGCCTGATCGGGAATTACGTGGATGTAAAACCAAGTGCAGCGGCCATCAGCAGCCTGGAAAACCTGCTGGCTTCGGTGTGCTGCGAATACCAGATTAACCCGTCTACCTCAGCTTTTCACAGCAGTTCGCAGCTCGATCTCCCACACATTTCCAGTCACCGCGATGGCAATCCTTCCCCCGCCCCGACTTCATGTGCCGTAGGGACCGAATGCCCGGGAGATTCGCTGTACGCGCAACTTCCCTCCATCCGGAATAACGTTGCCGGTAAATCATGCCTGGCCACTACCATCCGGGAAACTGAACGCCCGACTTTTAAAATTGCATCAAATCCCGGTAAATCGCTCGAACTGCTGATCCCGAATTCCGGGAGCTTCCGTGTGAGTGTATTTAATGCTGTAGGACAATTGTTTTACACCGTTGAAGTAGAGTCGACGGGACAAAACAAAACCACCCTCGAACCGCTTGGAAACCCGGGGGTATATTTGGTGCGGGTAGAGAATGAGGGAGAGGTTTCGCAGTTGATGTGGCAAAAGATGGAATAATTTCAAATTCCAGATTTCAAATTCTAAATTGTCCACCCATAAGAAGTGAACTTGGAATTTGAAACTTGAAATCACCACGCTTTCTGCCGTTCGTACCAAAATCAGCCTTCTTGTATTGTAACTCCCGGTTTCGCCTTAATTTTGGGCCATGATCGTATTGACACTCATCCGGGAAAGCATCATTTTCGCATATAAGGCACTCATTGTCAATAAACTGCGTGCTTTACTCTCGCTACTGAGCATTACCATCGGGATTTTTGCCATTATCTTCGTATTCACGCTGGTAGATTCGCTTGAGAACGGCGTACGTACCAGTGTTGCAAGTCTTGGTGACGATGTGATCTTTATCGAAAAATGGCCGTGGACCACCGAAGAAGGAGAAACCGAATATCCTTGGTGGAGATACTGGCAGCGTCCGGAACCCAGCCTGAAAGACCTCAGGGAACTGGAGCAGCGCGAACCTGAAGGTGCACTCGCGATGTGCTACATGGCCGACAGCCGCCGCAAGATCGATTACAAATCAAAAAGCCTTACCAACGTTTCAATACAGGCCGTTTCTTCGGGATACGACCGCGTAAAAACGCTCAACCTTTCGCAAGGCCGCGTGATCTCCGAGACCGAGCACAAAACCGCCAAGAATGTGGCCATCATTGGTTACGATATTGCCACCAGCCTTTTCGGCGGACCGGAATGCATAGGCCGGATGATAAAAATAGGTGGATTCAGGACCCAGGTGATCGGGGTGTTTGCCAAAGAAGGCAGCAGTATGATCGGCAACAGCCTGGATAACGTGGTCACCGTTCCGGCTACTTTTGCGCGGAACTTTTCCAACCTCGATGAGGCACAGGCCCGCATCATGGTAAAAGCCAAACCCGGAATCGCGAACGAAGAACTCATCGACGAACTGATCGGCAGCATGCGCGCCATTCACCGCGTTCGTCCGAAAGAAGACAATAATTTTTCACTCAACCAGTCGAGCCTCATCAACAAACAACTCGACGGATTGTTCGGGGTGATCAATCTCGCCGGACTTGTGATCGGCGGATTCTCTATCGTTGTAGGTGGATTCAGTATTGCCAACATCATGTTCGTTTCGGTAAAAGAACGGACCAGCCTGATCGGGATCCAGAAATCGCTCGGCGCAAAAAACTACTTTATCCTCCTCCAGTTCCTGTTTGAAGCGATCTTTCTCTGCCTCATCGGCGGTGCATTGGGGATATTACTGGTTGCCTTTATTACCTTCGTGATCAACATGGTTGCTGACGCCGGTATATTGGTTTCTTTAAAGAACGTACTGATCGGTATTGCTACTTCGATCGTTATTGGCCTGATCAGCGGGGTGATCCCTGCTTATTTCGCCTCACGTCTCGACCCTGTTGAAGCCATTCGTTCCAACTAAACCGCCCCGATTTGTTTTTGCCACTGTTCAACCGTTCCAGGCAAAGTCTTGCCATCGACCTGGGAAACAACAATACCCTGGTTGCCGATAAGACGGCCATCCTGCTGTCGCAACCTTCGTGGATTGCCTTTAATACCAGCAACAAGAGCATTAAAGCTGTGGGAGAAGATGCGTATCGCATAGACGGCAAGCAACCTTCGGGCGTAAAGGCGGTAAAACCACTGCGCGACGGTGTGATCGCCGATCACAATTCAGCCCGGCTGATGATCCAGGAGATCGTACGGCACGCACTTCCAAAGCAGAAAAAATGGTTCGGTTTTGATACCGTGATCAGCGGCGTACCGCTGCATACCACCAATGTAGAGCGCCACGCATTTATGGATGCCCTGGAGCAGTTCCCGACCGGCAAACGTCACCTGCTGCCTGAACCGGTAGCCGCTGCGATCGGCATGGGTCTCGACATTCATTCTCCAAACGGTAAACTGGTAATGGACATCGGTGGAGGAATCACCGAAATTGTGGTCATTTCGCTGTGCGGAATTGCAACCTACCGTTCGGTAAAGATCGCCGGCGACACCATGGACGAAGCGATACAGGAATATGTAAGAAGGAAATACGACCTGCTGATTGGTCAGAAAACGGCCGAGCGTCTGAAGATTGAAGCCGGGGCCGCCTGTCACGATCCGGATCATTGTCCGGAGCCTGTTACTGCCGAAGGCCGAGACCTGCTTCGCGGAATTCCCGGCAGCGTGACCATCAGCCATTTTGAGATCAGCGACATTCTCGATCCCATCCTCTCGGAGATGGAGCGTGAGGAAGTCGCCAAGCGTGGCAAGCCGCCTAAGGCGGACAAGAAACTCAAGGGGGCGAAGTGATGCGCAAGCGAGACGAGCTGGCCCAGGGCTGCATGGCCAAGGCTGCTGATGACGAGATCGGCCGCTTCAGGCCATCCCATGTACCTGAACATCAACTCACCGGACAGAATCACGGACCCTGGGTTCACTTTGTCGAGGTTCGCGTATTTCGGCGCGGTGCCGTGCGTGGCTTCGAACACGGCGTG
>JAZKEZ010000091.1:0-7732 GCA_040386675.1 Bacteroidota bacterium
AAGGTGCCCGCGTTCCGGTTCGCTGCGTTCGATCGGGAAAAGAGGCGACACCCCTCCGTATAATTGGTTGTGCAAATAATTTAGTTCTGGGTAATTAGGGATTGAAGAAGCGACAATTTCGTTCTTTCTTTCCAAAAGAAAGGACTACAACAAACTAAGCGACAAACAAATTGACAAATAAGGGGTAAATCGGAAACTAAACGAATTACTTCTTCAGCATCGCCCCAATCTCCTTCAAATCAGAATCCTTTACATTATACGACATGGGGTGATAAGATTTGAAAACCGGATTGCCGGTTTTACTGTGTATCACGTTCATGTACTTATCCCCAGAATTCCGGATATGGATCGCGTAATAAAAATCTTCTCCGTTGAGGATCATTTCGTTGATCTTCTGGTTGCTGACGCGTTCCCATTTACCCGGGTACTTCCTCATCACCTCTTCAAGCGACTGTGGTTCTTCTTTTCCGGTAAAGGGCGACATTTTGTACGCGAAATTATCCGGGACATACAGCACCTGGGTTTTCAGAGGCATCATCAACTCTTTGTTTTCCAGCGTTTCAAAAAGCGACATGTAGGGTTGCTCCTGCTGTAGCCTTTTGTTCATATAGCTGATGTAGTTTTTGAGGTAGCCCATACCACCGTTCAGGAAAACCGCCTGGGTATGCAGGTAATCGTCAAAAAGGGCTGCTGTCCGGGTCTGAGAATATCCATAGGCCTCCATGTTAGGATTGAGCATGATCCGGCAAAGAAACAGTTCTTCCTGTTTTCCCTTCTTCATCACATTCATACTCAGGCCATAAAAAATACGCGTGGTAACGTAGGTTGAAACTGTTCCGTCTTTTCTGAAGTTCTTGGTCGTTTTTACAAAGAACCTGGTATCAAACAGCGAGTACTGAAGCTTAAACCTGTACTTCCCGATCTCACTGTACGGAGCCAGGAGATACGGTGTAATGGTCCAGTTTTCTTTTAGGATGTTTTCGAATTCCTTAAGCTGCGATTCCTGGTCGGGCCGGTAGATAAATACAGTGGTTGTCTTTTTGAATTTCGGTATTTCGGTTCCGTCAAATTTATCGCTTCCTTTTTTTGAGATGTCATATTCAGGCGAGAACGAGTACTGGGCATAAGAAAACAGGCACGAACAAAGTGCAAGACAGCCTAACAGGTATTTCATGGATAAGGGTTTGAAGGTTAGATATTGGCCACAACCAGATACAGATCCTCATCTTCTTTTACAAAGAGCTGATCCTTGAGCTTCCTCAGTCGTTCCTCAACAGATTCCTGCGAAACATGCAGCAACAGCGCAATCTCAGGTACACTTAAATTCAGGCGGACCAGTTCAGCCAGGCGTATTTCCTTGTCGTTGAGGTGGGCGTGTTTTTCCTTGAGCCGGCGGGTAAAATCGTCGTGCAGGTGGTCGATGTTGGACAGCATGGTCGCTTTCTCCCTGCCCAGGTTCAGCAGGTCTTCGAGCTGGGTGATCAGTGTGGTGAGTTCCTGCTGGATCACCGTGTTGTCGTTTATTCCCACCAGTTGAGCCAATCGCTTCAGTACGGCTTCGAGCACGCTCCGGTGAACCCGCGTTACCCGCGCTTCTGAACTGTGTGCCGTATGGTGCGGGGTGATCATAGCAGAAACGTTTGCTTTAGGCGGTTCAATGCTGGTGATCACGGTACTGCGGTTTCGCTTCGGCCAGATCAGGACCACAACCAGCACGATCAGCGTGGCGAGCAGTACGCACAGTCCCGTCATGACCATCGGGGAGATCTTCAGGTATCCTTCCTCGGCCCGGTTTTCCCTGATCTTTTCGGGTACGGATGAATTGATGAGCCTTGCGTCCCATATCTGGTCCTCTATCCCGCTTTCGCGTTTCACGAGCTGCGGTTCCGATTTCAGCCAGATGGTCCGGGCTTTTTCGGCCTCGCTAATGGACAGGTAATAGCCGAGATTCAGGTAATCAATGATCGGGCGGAGTTCGGGAGTGGCTACAGCATCGAGCTGATCGATCATCTCCTTGGCCTTGATGTCGTAATGGTACCTGAGCAGGTAGCGGGCGTATTCGAGTTGCAGTTCAATGCGGTTGTTCGGCTCAAGCCGGTCCCAGGGCAGCCGGTCGAGTTTCGACTGCTGTATTTTGTCTCCTTTCCGAAGTGTGGCCAGAATCGTCTTCATCTGGATCTCAGCGGTCTTACTGCTGTCGGAACCTGCTGCGGCTTCCGCTTTTTCGTAATGTTCGAGTGCTTTTTCCGGTTGGAAATGATCGAGGTACCAGTTCCCGAAACGCAGGTTGGCTTCGGCAAGAAATGCATTGCTTTTTACGATCTCAGCCTCGCGTAAGGCCTGTTGCAGCACTGCCCGCGCAGAATCCGAACGGTTGATCTTCTCCAGTTCGGCGGCGAGTTGCAGGGTTACCGTAAACCGGATCTCGTTTTTATCACTCCCGTCGGTAGCAGAAATAAAAGCGATGGCTTCGCGGTAATGCCCGGCAGCATGTCGGTGCGCATGCTCCGCGGCAAAGAAATCGGCGGCAGCCAGGTGTGCTTTTGCACCCAATGCGGGCTGCTTTTCGAATTTCAGCAGGCTGATCTTATCGACAGCAGCTGCGATTTTTGCATTGTCTTTTCCGTGGATGGCCGCAACCAGATCATCGGAAGCTGCCTGTTCTGAGGCAGTTACCGAAGGTTTTTTGTCGGTTGCGGGTTTCCGGTTTTGTGAAAATGCACCCGGAATACAGGTGAGCAGCAACAAGGCTGCCATAAGAGAGCGTATTATATTCCGGAAAGTATTCACGTTACCAGGTATTGACTGTTTTCAAAGATAACCGAATAAGGCTGGGTATTACAGCACTCCCGAAAACTGCTTCAGGAAGCGCTGGTCGTTCTCAAAATACATCCGGATATCGTCGATGCCATATAACAACATGGCCATACGTTCAATTCCCATCCCGAATGCGTATCCGCTGTATACTTCAGGGTTGATCCCGCAGTTGGTGAGTACATTCGGGTCCACCATTCCGCAGCCCAGTACTTCGAGCCAGCCGGTTCCTTTGGTAATCCGGTAATCGGTTTCGGTCTTCAATCCCCAGTACACGTCCATTTCGGCACTCGGTTCGGTGAAGGGGAAGTAAGACGGTCTCAGCCTGATCTTCGATTTCCCGAACATTTCGCGGGCAAAGTGCAGCAGCGTCTGCTTCAGGTCGGCAAACGAAACGTCTTTGTCAATGTACAATCCTTCCACCTGGTGGAAAATGCAGTGCGAACGCGAAGAAACGGCTTCGTTCCTGAACACGCGTCCGGGCATAATGCTGCGGATAGGCGGTTCCTGGGTTTCCATCAGCCTCACCTGTACGGATGAAGTGTGGGTACGCAGTGCCATTCCCGGGTCCACGAAAAATGTGTCCTGCATGTCTCTCGCAGGGTGTTCCTCGGGGAAATTCAGTGCAGAGAAGTTGTGCCAGTCGTCTTCGATCTCCGGACCGTCGCTCAGGTTGAATCCAAGTTGGGTGAAGATCTCCACGATACGGTTCCGTACCAGTTGTACCGGGTGTCGTGAGCCAAGACTGTCGAGCCTTACCGGCAGGGAAAGGTCGATGGCCGAAGAAGACCCTTCAGGTTTTACCTCTGTGTGCTCCTTCAGTGCATTGATACGATCGGTCGCTTTGGTTTTCAGCTCATTGAGCACTTTTCCCATCTCGCGTTTTACATCGCCGGGAAGTTGCTTGAAATCATCGAACAACTGGGTAATGCTTCCTTTTCTTCCAAGGTATTTGATCCTCAGATGTTCTGCTTCTTCAGCGGTTGATGCTGCTATTCCTTTGATCTCTTCAAGAAGAGCATTTACTTTTTCCTGCATGACTGTTCCCTTCTTCTTATTTCCTGCTGATCTTTACCTGGATGGCGATATCCTGTACCGGACGGTCATTCGGTCCGACAGGAAGCGCTGCGATTTTATCAATCACATCAAGTCCTTCCACAACTTCACCAAAAACGGTGTATAAACCGTCGAGGTGCGGTGCTCCGCCAATGGTGGCGTATTCCCTGATGGCCTGTGCGCTGTATTTGTATTTCCCGGCCTGTTCCAGCTGCTGTTCCATTTGCGGCTGCACCTGTTGCATGATAAAGTTCAGTTCGTTCTGGTTGCCCACTTTTACAAAACCGTCGATCATTTTCTTTAGTTCCGCATTTTCCGGTTTAGACAGGAGATTGGTAAACAACATGTTCATTCTTTCCTGGTTGATGTTGGTCTCGAATCGTTTCAGGTCGCTCTCGGTAAAGGGCCTTCCCTGCACAATGTAAAATTGTGAACCTGAAGACTCGCGCATAGGGTTCATCTGGTCGCCGGTACGGGCTGCGGCCAAGGCGCCTTTCTTGTGGTACAGGCTGTCGTTGAACTCAGCCGGAATGGTGTAGCCCGGGCCGCCGTTTCCGAGCATAGCTCCGGGTGCAGAGGTTTTACTGTCAGGGTCTCCGCCCTGGATCATAAAGTCTTTGATCACCCGGTGAAACAGGGTGTTGTTCAGGTATCCCTCCTTAGCGAGCTTGATGAAGTTGTCGCGGTGCTTCGGCGTTTCATCGTACAGTTTGATCTTAATGTCACCGTACGACGTACTAATGGTCACAAAGGTGTTCTGCTTGTTGTCTTTGCCCTGTGAAAAGGCGTTTAGCAATCCAACGCAGGCAACAAGAGTTAAAAGGATACGTCTCATCAGTATCAAAATTTTCTAAATTTGTTCGTTTTGAACACTTTTCAGGGCGAAAGTAGCAATAAATGGTAAAATGAAGAACTTGTTTAAACTATCCGGAATCCTTGCATTTGCAGCGCTTACAGTATTTTTCTCTGCTTGTAAAAAAGACAAGCCGACCACAGTGGTGATCACGGTTGTAGATACCGATGGTGCCCGTGTGAAGGACGCAGAGGTCAGACTTTTCGGTAAATCATCGAATCCCGAAGAAGCCAACCCGGACGCCCAGATCCGTTTCAAGGAGACTAAATATTCTGATGGTTCAGGACAGGTGACTTTCGATCTTTCGGATCAGACCAAACCAGGACAGGCAGGTTTTGTAGTACTTGATATCGAAGTACACAAAATTGATCAGACCGGCCTCGGAACGGTTCGCGTTGAGGAAGAAAAGACCAACGAGAAGACCGTTACAATTCAATAAAATAATCTAAGATCGCTTCTCTTATAAGCTGCTGTTGTTGGCCCGGTGCCAGCGAGGGCAGCTTTTTTGTTGCCGTATAGTGAGGCCATCCGTCGGGGTCGTTACCGTCGAAATCATAGTACCCGTAAGGCTCGAGTAGCCTGCAGATCGCAATGTGCATCAGGTTCAGCTTCTCATCCTTCTTGAACTTGCCGTAACCCTTGCCGAGTTCCTGCACACCAATAAGAAACAGTATTCCCTGCAGATCAGGCGGCATCTGGAAATTCTGTTCAATCTTTTTCAGCAGTTCCTGCCACTTCTTTTCAAACTCGTAATCCATGGGGCTAAATTAGTACTTAAAAGCAGTCGGTTATTCTGTAAGACCAAGTCGTTATATATGCTCAGGTATTGTCATTCAGTGGTCAAACATTGTCAGACAATTGCAAGTGCCGAATCCTTCAACTGTATGACAACCGCATAACAACTGTATGACTACTGAATGACTATCGTATGACCACGTCATTATAATCACAGCATGACCATTCTCAACACTTCCTTCAGGGAATGAATCTCCCGGCCTTGCCATATCCAGTTTCCAGGATTCACCGTCAACAGTTCTCCGGAATCTGAAGCAATGCCAATACCGTTTCTTTCCAATGCTTTTTTAGTCCAATGCAGCCGGGTTCCCTCTCCTTCAATCCTGATCCGGGTATGTATTTCGGGTATGATCTTGAACGTCCCGGTATGATCATCCAGGCTGATGTGCCCGGAGGTAAAGGCTTCGGGTAATGTTCCGCTCATCATCAGCGCTTCCGGGATGCCGGTGGTGAAGGATCGTTTTTCTTTCATCAGCCATACCTGGTCGGCCAGCGAGATGGCAAGCTCCAGTTCGTGTGTGGCCACAATGATGGCTTTGTTGGTTTTCCTGGCCAGCGTACGCAGCAGGAACAGCACCTCAACCCGGGTTTTGAGATCCAGGTGCGCGGTAGGTTCATCGAGTATGATCAGTGGCGTGTCCTGAGCAATGGCCCGCGCGATCATGGCCCGCTGGCGTTCGCCATCACTCAGCTGATCCATGGTGCGGTGGCGGAGTTCTTCCAGGTTGCATAAGCGGATCGCTTCCGATACTTTCTGGTAGTCGTCCCCGCTCAACCTTCCCATCCATCCCGAATGAGGATACCTGCCGAGAGCGATCAGGTCTTCTACCCGGAGGAAATTATTGGTGAGCCGTTCGGTAAGCACGAGCGATATCCCGAGGCTGCGTTCAGGTGCACTAAGGCTGGCCAGTGGTTTGTTCCCAAGCATCACCGTTCCGGAGATCGGCTGGTCTATGCCGGCCAGCACCCTTAACAAGGTTGATTTCCCCGATCCGTTTGGACCGAGCAATGCTATGAATTCTCCTTCGTGAAGCTGAAGTGAGACCGGTCCCTGCACCACTTCTGTGCCTTTGCCGGAACGGTATCCGATGCTGAGTTGATCTGCCGAAAGTACCATCAGAAAGAAGCTTTGTTGCGTTTCAGGATAATGGCAATCACAACGGGTGCACCGATAAGCGAGGTGAGCGCGTTAATGGGAAGAGCCAGGTCTTTCCCGGGAAGTTGCGTGCAGATGTCGCAAAACAACAGCAGGATCGCACCAAGCAATGCGGTAACGGGTATCAGTTTGCCGTGGTCGGCGGTATTCATCAGGTTTCGGGCGAGGTGCGGAACCGCCATCCCGAGAAAAGCGATGGGTCCGCAGAAAGCAGTCACCACGCCGGCAAGCAGACAGGTCACCACGATCACCAGGAAACGGTTGCGTTTTACATTCATTCCGAGTGATACGGCGTAATGCTCGCCCAGCAGGAGGAGATTGAGGTTTTTCCGCAGCATCAGACTGAGCAGCAAGCCGGCGACAACTGCAGGCACCAGCCACGAAAGCTGCTCCCATCCTACTCCGCTCAGGCTTCCGAAGGTCCAGAACAGGTAAGCCTGCACCAGTTCGGGAATACTGAAATATTGCAGCACACTCACAATGGCACTCGTAAAGCTCCCGAACATCAACCCGATAATGAGCAATGAAACAGGGTCGTTGACTTTTGATGAGGCCATGACCACCAGCGTGAGCACCAGCGCGGAGCCGATCAGTCCGGCAAGAATGATCGCCCACTGACCGTAAATAAAGAAAGAGCCGAAAATGCTCCCGGCCATCACCAGCAGGGCTACGCCAAGACTTGCTCCCGAACTTACTCCAAGTACAAAAGGTCCTGCCAGCGGGTTGCGGAAAAAAGTCTGCATGATCAGTCCTGAAACGGCAATGGCGGCACCGGCGGTAAGCGCAGTGATGGCCTTCGGCAGGCGGAAGTCGTTGATGATGAACGCGTGACCGGCATGGGTGGCTTTGCCGCTGAGAATGTCGATGATCTCAGATAATGAGATGGAAACGGCCCCGTAACAGAGATCGGCCAGGAACAGCACGACGGTAAGTATGGCGAGTGCCACACATATTCCTGCCTGTTTCTGCCTGTGTTTACGTAGTACGGGATCCATGGTTACTGCAATCGCTGGTAAAAGTACAACTTGTGATCCGGCAACAACTGCGGATAAAAGATC
>JAZKEZ010000091.1:7742-19384 GCA_040386675.1 Bacteroidota bacterium
TCTTTACCAGGTCGGAAAGCACGATGTCTGGATTTGACGGACTGTTTTCCCAGAAATCGTTCCCTCCGTTTGGCAGACTTCTCAGGTTGTTGTTGAATACCTGTCCACCGCGGAAAGAAGCCAGGTTTTTATAGCGCTGGTCGAGCAGCAGCAGCTCCTTCAGGTTTTTGCACGACCCCGGGTTGATCCAGACTTTGGTCGCTGCAAAATCATTGAACACCAGCTCGGCATTGAGCGGCAGGCTGCCGGTTGTAGTATCTCTGCTGTATTTGTAATTCACCCCCGCATCTCTCAGGTACTGACCTACGTAGCTTTTCCCGCCGGGCAGGAACCATGTGCCCTGGTAGTTGTAACCGAGCAATACATCCTGGCGATTGGCAGGGATTTCTTTTTCCACCCGGTCGCGCAGTTCCAGGTAGCGGGTTTTAATGCTGTTAAAAATGCTGTCGGCCTCGTGTTCTTTGTTAAAAAGCAGACCGAATACCTTGATCCATTCCGCCCGCCCGAGCGGATGCTGCTCCTGCCAGTCCATGTTATTCAAAATGGGAATTCCCGAAGATTCAATCTTTAACAGGTTCGGACCGAGGATCTCTGTACCAGAAATGATGACCAGCTGAGGCGCAAGTTCAATGGTTCGCTCTATGGAGATATTGCCGGCTTGTCCCACTTCGGGGAGTTGTCCGCTCTCCGCCTTTTTCAGCAACTCGGGGTTAAATACGTAGTTTTTGTCTTCGATTCCCGATACGGTGTTTAATTCGCCGAGTTTCTCCAGGTAGCCATAAAATGAGGTCGACATCGGGATGAGCGATCGTACCGGCCGGCGAATCCCGGTGCTGTCGTTAAACACCAGTTCCTGCATCACAGCTCCGGGTTTCCATGGGTTGAAAATCCGGAGGATCCTGTCGGTTCCGGTTCTTTCGATCTCAAAGTGTTTTGCGTATTCAGGTTTCTGTGTTGTCACAGCACTGCTGACTGCTGTGGTGGCAGGTGTTTGACTGCCGGTGCATGAAGCAAGACCGATCAGTGCAACGAAAATAAAGATCAGGGGGTTCAGCTGTTTTCTTTTAACCATTGTAAGATGAATTGGAGGCGCTCACGTGGAGCGATCAACGGAAGAGTGATGATAGTGAAACCAAAAGACTGATAGGCCGCGTAAAGTGTCTGTGACAATTGCTGCGCTTCTTCGGGGCTTTCCTTACGCTCTGCGTCGGTTTGATAGATGTCTGCCCAAAATGGCGCGAAGAACATCACCGGATGATACCCGATGGCTTTGGTCCTTCGGGTTATCTCCTCAGATACAGCAATTCCGCCGTGGGTAAGGTAGGCAACAACATCAACGGAGCTGCGGTCGAAAAAGGAAGTAGCGGTAAGCGGCTTTTCGGCTTCGGTACAGATATGGTCAAAAACCAGGTCGCTGTAGCCTTGCAGGTTGAGCCACGGAACCAGGTCGGTACCCGCATCGAGTTGCTCGCGGATCACAATACGGGCAGATTCTGCAATACAGGAATAACCGGAAGATTCAAGTAGTTGGATGAGGGTGGTTTTCCCTGAACAGGGGCCTCCTGAAATGATTATTTTCAATGGATTGCTCATGGGAACGGCTGCAAAACTAACCGAAAAAAAACAAGGGGCCGAAGCCCCTTGACAAACATCCCTATTTGATTTGTGAGTGCAACCCTCTAAAGCAACATCACGAAACAAATGTATGGAGATCGGAAGACTATGTAAAGGAGAACCGATGACGGAGGGGTGTGGATCGACAGAGTGCAAAAAAATCCGATGAGTGGGGGGGGGAAGGCGTGGAGAGATGGTTTTAGGTAAGACGGTGGGGTCCTTCGCTGCGCTCAGAATGACGAGGGAATCCTTCGAACGTAAATGTTAGTAAGATCCTTTGTAAGACAAAACCGATGAGATCCTTCGCTGCGCTCAGGATGACGAGGGGAATCCTTCGAACGTAAATGTTAGTAAGATCCTTTGCGAGACAAAACCGATGAGATCCTTCGCTGCGCTCAGGATGACGAGGGGCCGGGTGGAAAAAACAAGGGGCCTATCGGCCCCCTGTCAAACATCCCTGTTTTGCGCGTGTATTGTGTAAAGGTGAATTACACGATGTAAACATAATCGATCAAAAATGATGACCCGGGGTCAGTCGATAAGTGGTAACGAAAATCCGACGAGTTGCAGAAATTGCCGATGAGTGGGGGTGAAAGGCGGATGATTGGGTGTGTGGATTCTTGGTGATTTAAAGGTACTGAGGTTCCGGTGAGATCCTTCGCTGCGCTCAGGATGACGGGTGAGTCCTTCGAAAGTAACGTTAATAAGATCCTTCGGAAATCTAGACTGATGGGATGCTTTGTAAGACAAAACCAGTGAGATCCTTGGTAAGACTAAGCCAATGAGATCCTTCGCTGCGCTCAGGATGACGAGGGGCCGGGTAGAAAAAAACAAGGGGCCTATCGGCCCCCTGTCAAACATCCCTGTTTTGCGCGTGTATTGTGTAAAGGTGAATTACACGATGTAAACATAGCAGATCAAAAATGATGACCCGGGGTTAGTCGACAAGTGGTAATGAAAATCCGACGAGTTGCAGAAATGCCCGACGAACGGATTAGCCTCAGTCACGATTGTACCCGTTGTCGATAGCAAACTTTACCAGTCCCGCCATATTCACACACTTGGTCTTCTTTAACAGGTTTGCCCGGTGAACACTGACTGTTGCCAATGCAATACACAGGCTGTCGGCGATCTCCTTCCCGGTTTTTTGCTTACAGATCAGTCTCAATACGTCCAATTCCCTGGCGCTTAATGCAGGCAGTGATTTCTTGAAGATGTGATCGGAAACCACTTCATTGAATATAATGTTCTGGATTTTCTGGGTGAAGTAAAAACCACCACCCAGTACCCGCCCGATGGCCATTTTCAATTCCTGCGTGTCGCCGGTTTTCAAGACATATCCACGTGCTCCGAGACTGTACGAGCGTTGCACAAAATCATCGCGCTCGTGGGTGGACAACATAATTACCGCCGGCCTGACCTCTCGTCCAAGCAGCGCTTCCAGGAAACCCAGTCCATTCATTACCGGCATCTCAATGTCAAGCAGGATCAGGTCCCAGACCTCTTTTTCAATTTCGCCAAAGGCTTCATTCGCAGAAGAAACCCCTTTTACTTTTCCGGACTCCGGCATCATCCTGATCACACGTACCAGCGACTCCTGGAACATGATGTGGTCATCGATTACTAATATTCGTGCATTCGTCATAAAGAGGGTTTTAACTTACACTGGTCCTGGGGACTTCAATAGCTATCTTTGTTCCGGAGCGGTCTGAAACGATCGTTTTGTTTCCGTTCAGTATTTGTATGCGGTTGTTAATGCTCTGCCATCCCAGTCCGGTAGAATATACCGCTACCGAAACATCCATTCCTGTCCCGTTGTCTTGTACTAAAACAGTAACCGACTTAGGCCCGGCCTCGACTTCTACAGTGATGGCTGTGGCGTTTGCATATTTCACTGCATTTCCGGTAAGCTCAGCAATGATGCGGTACAGGTGCAAACCGCCCTGGTCGTGAATGGTCATCCCTCCCAAACGAAATGAAATATTGAATGTAATCCCTGAGTTTCCGTACACATTGGTAACCAGGTGCCTTACTGCAAATTCGAGACTGTTGTCCAGCAAACCCGGCGGACTTAAATTGTGGTACGCCGACCGGATGCCGAATAACGAAGACTCCAGCAGTTGGTTCAGCGTCTCGTCATGCCCGGTATGCGTGTCGAGGTGATGCCGGATCGCTGATAAAAAAGGGCTGGTCTGATCGTGCAGGTCACGCCCGATCTTCATCTGTTCGGCTTCAAGATTACCGATCATTGCCTCATACAACTCCTTCTGTTTCAAGCGGATTTTTCGCTGGAATACGGTCATCAGGGCAAAAAGCAGTCCTGAAAAAAGGAGCACCAGTATCACTGCATTCAAAACTACCTGGGCAACAGGCGATGAGGGTATTTGCATAAATATGCGATGATGAACAGAACGTAGGTAAGCAGGTTGACTGAGGAAAGCAGGTAAATAAAATACATTCCGTTTACACTTTCGTCAGAATGTTGTAGAAACGTAGTAAGCGTGAATATAAGAAAGAGACACGAAAACCGGATAAAGATTCCCCCAAAGATCCAGAACCGGGAGTCGCTGGTAAGTGCATAGTTGAAATCCTGCTTCAGCAAGAATACCAAAGCAAGCCCGGACAAGATCAGCAAAACCACATTCTGGAAATTGACGTGGGGCAAGGTAAAGTCCTGTTTATAAAGTGTTAACCAGAGAATTATCGCACCGAGACCGGCAAAAACCGACCATTTAAGTTTTCGCCACTTGCTGAAAGCCAGGCTGTTTACGAGCCATGAGCCCAGTAAAATGTATTCGGTGAGACAGTAAAAATCCAGTAGCCACCAGTTATTTAATCTTTTGAGACCGGTATAGACAAATGCCGCTTCAAATAAAACTGCAGTAAACAGGTAAAGGGAGAAGCCCTGAAGCGCCGGTGTTGATCTAAAAAGTATTCCAGCCACTACGGCTGGAATAAGTATAAAGCAGGAAGCTAACAGGTTGAACTCAAGCAATTGCTATGAATTTAAAACATTTGATATTCCACAGGCAGGAGGACAGAGCTTGCCGTGATCGAGAAGGATCCCGTTCACGAGGTCATTGTCGTTTGCGTCTACACCTACAAGAATAAGCCTGAATTTTGGGATAGGCAAAAGTTGCAGTCCGAAATAAATTCTTGTTCCGGTGCAACCTGGCTGTTGGAGTAAGGTGTCGATATCGTTTTTACCCAATGCCTCTCCTTTCAGTCCGGTTAGTACTGCGGCAACAATGGCCAGGGGCGCATTACGGAAATTTGCGGTCAGCTCGGCCGCTTCAGCCAGTGTGATCCGGTGGTTTTCGTTTCCAATCATAGTATGGGGGATTTTTAGTTTACCCAAAGCTATCAGCGAATGGGCAAAAATATCCGCAACAGATCAGGTAACACTATGGAAACAATGATATAACCTGCTCTTTGTAAACGACTTAAGATTAGTCAATAGTTATTTATGATTATAGGAAATAAGTATAAATAAGTAGTCATAAAGACGAATAAATGCTACGTATAAATAAGTAGCTGCTGTGGACTGGTCTACAAATAATGATTCACATACCGCAAAAAAAAACGGGAGCATTGCTGCTCCCGTTAAACATCCCTGTTTTTTTGCGCGTGTGTGTAAAGGTGAATTACACGAGACAATACTACTGCCTTTTCATCAGAAAAGAAAATAAAAAACGGAGTATTTTGAATTTGATAGTCAAAATACCCTGATAGCGGTATTTTGCTCAGTATTGAACTACTGTTCAGTTTTTTACCGGCGACTGTGATCTGTTCATCTTTCAGCGGGAAAATCGGTTGGCTGAACCGCTGAAACCTGCAAGTGTTCTATATTTTCCTACTTTAGAAGCCATTGTGGGCTACTTTGCGGGCAAGAACAAAATCATGGGTAAGAAAATACTGGTGGCCGAAGATGAGAAGATGATGCTCAAGGCCATTGCCTTCAAATTACAGAAGGAAGGATACGATATCACTACCGCCGATGACGGCAGGCAGGCTATGGAATTGCTGCGAAGCGGCGACTTCGACCTGATGGTGTCCGACATCATGATGCCGTTTGCTTCCGGTATGGAATTGGTTACCGAGATCAAACAGCTTGGACTGAAAACCAAAACATTGCTGTTGTCGGCTCTGGGCCAGGAAAACACCGTGCTTAAAGCGTTCTCGCTTGGCGCGGATGACTACATGACCAAACCATTCAGTCCCAATGAGTTGTTGGTCAGAATTAAAAAGCTGATCGGCTAAAATCCGCGCGTTAAGGTGAAAGAATGGCTACTCGGATACCTGTTTAATGAATATCCCCCGATATGGATCTCGTCGTGGGGCATCCTCTGCCTGCTCACCGGTTCGGTCGTCATCCTCCTCGTTATTCTCCGCAGCCGTCTCATCAAAACGCGCAAAATACAGTTACAGGAAAAATTCCGTGAGGAATACGAAGCGCTTCTTACCGAGTTCGTGTTCGATGAGGAAGAATACGAGGTGGGAGAAGAGAAATACAACGCCTTGGTTTTCCGATTACAACGTGCAGCAAAAAACGACATCCGCCGCGAAGTCCTGGTCGCTACCATTCTTTTTCTCCACCACGATTTTAAAGGGGCGCCGGAAAAAAGACTGGTGAGATTGTACCAGGACGTGGGACTGGAGAAATACGCTTTCCGGGCGATCCGATACGGATCATGGTACGAAAAAGCATTCGAATTTACCGAGCTCGGACAGATGCAGGTAAATCACGGCTTGCCGCTGGTGCTGAATTACATCGGCCACTACAGTACGGTATTGCGCGAAGAAGCCCAGTTTGCAGCCGTACGGATGGGTGGCGTAAAAAACCTGGAGTACCTCAGTGAACTGAACCGCTCGGTTTCCGACTGGCAGCAAACCCGCATTATGCAGGAGCTGGACCAATTCCCTCTCGAAGACATCCCATCATTCTATTACCTGCTCGATGCGAAAAATGATTCAATCATTGTTTTCGGACTGAAGCTCATTTCGAAATACCGCCAACTGGACAATCCGGACAAGATGGTCGGACTGCTCTGGCACGAAAACCTTGATGTTGGGGTTGCGGCCCTCTCTGCTTTGGTCGCCATTGACCATTTCCCGGTAGCCGACGACCTCCCCAACCTGTTCTATTCGCACGACGAACAATTTCAACCCGAAGTGATCCGTGCTATCGGGCTGCTTGGCAACGATAGTCACATTCCTTTTCTTGAAGAACTGCTTCAGCGCAATGACTACGACCTTGTTATGGCCGCCACCAAAGCACTGATCCGGCTGGGTTACACACTTCCTGCAAATACAACGCTCTCATCGTACAACAAGGAAATCTATAAACACGCACGGTATGAGCTCATTCCTTAGCAGTGATGTGGCCAGGTTCCTGGTCAATTTCTACGAAACAGCGGTATTTTACTACGCGGTTACGATCATGTCGTCTTACATCCTTCTCGCCTTCATTTCGCTGATCGCGGTAAAGAAATATGTGCATAAAAACACCTTTACGAATTACGATTCGCTGCTTACCTCAACTATAACTCCTGGTGTTTCGATCCTCGCCCCGGCCTACAACGAGGGCGTTACCATTGTCGAAAACATCCGGTCGCTTTTGTCCATACATTATCCCAATCTCGACCTGATCGTGGTAAACGATGGAAGTAAGGACGATACCATGAGCAAGGTGATCGAGGCCTTCAGCCTGGTGAAAATTCCGTTCGTGGTGAATTACCAGATCGAAACCAAAGAGGTACTGGGTGTTTATAAATCGACCAATAAGGCTTTCGATAACCTGATCGTTGTGGATAAGATGAATGGCGGAAAAGCCGATGCGCTTAACGTAGGACTGAACATCTCGCAGCAGCCTTATGTTACCTGTATCGATGCTGATTGCATCCTTGAGCAGGACGCGCTGCTGAAACTGATGAAACCTTTTGAGGATCAAACTGATACAAAGGTGATTGCAACGGGCGGTGTGGTCCGTATTGTAAATTCGTGCCGCATCGAGTCAGGTAAACTGCTCAAAGTAGTAGCTCCGAAAAGCTGGGTGGCCCGTTTCCAGGCGGTAGAGTACATCCGTGCATTCCTGCTGGGTCGTATGGCCTGGACTTTCCTCGACGGACTGCTTATTATAAGCGGTGCGCTCGGGATCTTCGACCGCAGGATCACCATTGCTGCAGGTGGATACAACCACAAGACCGTAGGCGAAGACATGGAACTGGTGGTGCGGATGCGTCGCTACATGCACAAAACCAGGCAGAAATACCAGGTGGCTTTTGTCCCCGATCCGCTGTGCTGGACCGAAGTTCCGGAGCAATGGGACGCGCTTCAGAAACAGCGCAACCGCTGGACACGCGGCACGATAGAAACCCTGAGGATGCACCGCGGCGTATTCTTCAATCCGAAGTACCGGAAGATCGGACTGATCAGTTATCCATTCTGGTTCTTTTTTGAATGGATGGCTCCCATCATCGAGTTTTTAGGGATCGTATATACTATCTTCCTGGCTGTATTCGGACTGATCAACTGGCAATTCTTTTTCCTGATGTGCGCGCTGGTGTATTCGTTTGCGATCTTCTTCTCCGTGTTTGCGCTGCTGCTGGAAGAAGTAACTTACCACGCCTACGGACGTAAACGCGACATCTCCGTTTTGCTGCTCACTGCGATGATCGAGCCCTTTGTCTTCCATCCGTTTGTGGTCTACGCCGCCATTCGCGGAAACATCGATTACATAAGAGGGAAAAAATCGTGGGATAAGCTGGTTCGAAAAGGATTTGCACAGCCCCCCGTAACCCAAAAAACCAATAGCATTGCATAACCCTCCGTTACCCCTTGAACAGGTTCTGAATGCCATTTCGGAATATGCAATCTTCCACCTTTCGGAAGAAGGGAGCATCCTGTTTGCCAATACAGGAGCCGAACGGATCTTTTCATCAACAGTTTTATCCGGGAAGCTCTGGGAATTTTGTCCGCTGCAAACCGAAGAACCCGCCGAATCGGAATGGGAAACGCTAAAAGAATCGGCTGAACTGGGTTCTGCAGAGAATTACGGTATCCGGTTAAAACCCGATCAGCAAAAAATCTGGGCACATACCGTTTACGCGCCAATCCTTGAAAACGGTAAACTCACCGGGTATTCGGTAGTGATCCGGGATTTGTCCGAGAAACGCCTGGCTGAAGGGAAATACAAGGGATTGGTTGATTCTGCTCCCGATGCCCTGATCCTGATCGACGCGGCCGGAAGGATCAACCTGATCAACGACATGACCGAGCAGCTGTTCGGTTACCGCAAATCCGACCTGCTTGGCAAATCTGCCGCGGTGCTGATCGGCGATACCGATCCTGTGGAAGTGATGCGCAGCACCATCAGCGGACTGCAAAGCTCTTCCGGTGCGATCACACTGCAAACCACGCTGAGGCATCGGTCCGGGCGTGAGTTTCCAGCAGAGATCAGCCTGAAGAAAGTAGCGACCGGTGCTGGCGAATTCATCAGCTGTTCTGCCAGAGACATTACTTCACGCGTTGAGCTCGACCAGAGCCTGGAGCAGGCGAACCAGAATGTACGACTGCTCGACAAATGGTTACAGGGAATTATTGACGGAAGCCGCAACCTTATTGCAGGTCTTGATACCCAAAAACGCTTCGTGGCTTTTAACCAGGCCTATTTCAGTCACTTTAAAACTACCCACGGACTACATATCAAACCCGGCGATTCGGCTACTGAACTGTTGAACCGCCTGCCGGCCTCTTATGTTTTTCTGATGGACCAGTGGGACCGCGCGCTAACCGGCGAAGAATTTGATGTGGAACATCACACCACCATAAAAGGAAAGCTCAAGGCATACCGGCTATCGTTCAGCGCAGTAAGGAACGCAGAAGGCGAAGTGATCGGTGCCGCACACGTGGTGTACGACATTACCGAGCAGCACGAAAACCAGCTGCTCATCACCCATTCGCTTCGCGAAGCACAGGAAGCTGCACGGATGAAACAGGAGTTCCTGGCCAATATGAGCCACGAGATCCGTACACCGATGAATGCCATCATGGGTTTTACCCGGCTGCTGCTTAAATCGGGCGAGATCAACGGTGAAAACAAAGATTACCTGACCACCATCAGCCGCTCGACCGAAGACCTGCTCGTTATTGTGAACGACATCCTTGATTTCAGTAAGCTCGAAGCCGGGAAATTGTCGATTGAGCGTGTACACTTCAACCTGAAGGACAAACTGGGAGAGCTGAGCCGCCTGTTCAATTACAAGGTGCTGGAAAAAGGCATACAATTCAAGCTGAACATCGACGCTGCAATCCCTCCGGTGATTGTAAGCGATCCGGTTCGTATCACGCAGATGATCACCAACCTGATGAGCAATGCCATCAAGTTTACTGCTGCCGGAGAAGTGACTTTGTCGGTAAAACTGGTGCAGCAAACTTCTTCGATCTGTATCCTGCGCTTTTCGGTGGCCGATACAGGGATGGGAATTGCCCAGAACAAGCTCGACATGATCTTTAAGAGCTTCCAGCAGGCAGAAGGGCACATCTCCCGGAAGTTCGGTGGAACCGGCCTCGGACTGGCGATCGTTAAGAACCTTGTGGAATTGCTCGAAGGCACCATTTCGGTAGAAAGCGAACTCAACAAGGGAAGCACGTTTACGATCATGCTGAGTTTCGAGATCGGTGACGAAAACAAGATCGAAAAGGACTACGACATGATCCCTGAGCCGCACCACATTTTCCCGATACGCGTGCTGATGGCTGAAGACAACCGCAACAACCAGGTGCTGGGACGAAAAGTGCTCACCGATTTCGGGTGCATTGTCGACATTGCCGCAAACGGTGTTGAAGCGCTGGAAAAACTCATCAGCAACTACTACGACATTGTGCTCATGGACATCCAGATGCCCGAAATGGACGGCGTAACTGCGGTAAAAGCAATTCGCAAACTGCACTCAGAGAAAAGTAAAATTCCCGTTATTGCAGTCACGGCGCATGCCATGCCCGAGGAGCAGTTACGTTACCTCGAGGAAGGTATGAACGCCTGTATTACCAAGCCATTTAACCCAAAAGAATTGTATATGACCATGGTCGCCCTGGTAAAACTGGACGCCCGGGTGCCTAATTCCCGAAACGATGAAAGTGAATCTTGACTACCTGAAAAGCCTTGTCGGTAACGACCCTGAGACCATCCGCGAAATGCTGAATATTTTTTGCGAGGATGTTCCGCGCTACCTGCAAAGCATGCAGGAATCACAGGATGCCAATGACTGGCCGGGAGTTGCACGAACCGCACATTCGCTGAAAAGCTCGATGGGTTTTACCGGCCGGAACGATATGGTTGATATGGCGGAAGAACTGCAGCACCAGAAAGAAGAGCCTACTGATCCCGCAATGATCGCTTTGCTCGAAACCTTTAAACAACAGGCTTACGAGATTGTTGAGGAGTTTAAGGGGATGATGCAGAGGAGTGATTTTTGAGGGGAGACTTTACTTCTAACACAAAAAAAATCCCGTCTGGCGAACCAAACGGGATCTTCAATCAATCAACAGTAATTACTTCTGAACGATATCCTTTCGGGTAGTTTCAAGCAAGGCAACCAGGTCGGTAACCAGCGCTTTGTTGTTGTCTACGGTAACTCCGTTTTTCGCCAGAGCGGTCCCAACATCGACTACAAAACGATCGAAATCTGCGTTTGCAGCCTTTTCGCCCATCCTGGAGTTTTTAGCCGGATCGTGAGCAGTCTTCATGTCAAGTCCCATGTATTTTGCGTTTGGCTGCTGAGTAGCCAGGCAAAGGAAATCAGTGAAGTTCTTGCTTAGTGCAGCGAAACCGGTAGTGTTTCCGTCCTGGAAAACTTCTTTAAGAAGTACCGGGAAGAATTTTGCCATTTGTAGATCAGCTGCGATCACAAGAAGTGCAGAGTCAGTTACCGAACGAAGGGTAAGACGACCGGCCTGGATCATCTGGCCGCTGTTAGCAGGGTCAGCTACCATTTTGGTTCCTCCAACACGCTCATAAAGCGTTGGCG
>JAZKEZ010000091.1:19394-20130 GCA_040386675.1 Bacteroidota bacterium
GTCACTTGTTCCGGCTCGTCTTTTTTGCAGGATGAAAGTGCAAGGGCACCTCCCAAGACAACCGTCGAAATCAGTAGGATTGTTTTTTTCATGGTCTTGTTTTGTTTTATGGTTTTGTTTTTGTTTCGTTAAAATTTGGCGGCCAGCCTTCCGAAGTACAGGAATACCCTGCGTTTCATCTCACTCCCGCTCATTACCGGACAGCCTCCTGAAGCCTGTTCTTCGGTAAGCACATAGCGCTCTGCCTTGAAATCTCCAGAACGGACCACAGTTTCGAAGATCTGCTGCGAAGACTGCTTGCAATTGATCGTGGCGTAAACCAGCGTTTTGCTTTCGTAATTGAATACCGCCTGCTGCACGCCTTCAACTGAGCGCACCGCGTTGATCGCCTTGTCGGCTGATGCAGTATCCATCGGCTGCCTGAAGTCGATGCGGGATAGTTGCCAGTTAGTATGGCCTCCCTCGTTGATGTCGTTGGTGGAGAAATAAATATCGGCACATAACACAAGAAACAATGCTCCTGCGATGCCGGCTACCCATTTCCATTTTGAAGATTGCGTCTTTTTCATGGTCTGGTGACAGTTCCATGACAATTACGGAGGTGTTGGAGATTTGGATTTACAAACGGGTAAAATTTTCCTTGTTTGACGATTGCTTAGTTTGTCGCTGTTACTTTTTTATAAAAAGTAACGCAAAAACCGTCGCTGCTTTTCCCTCACTTCACTCCACTCCCGGA
>JAZKEZ010000092.1:0-2241 GCA_040386675.1 Bacteroidota bacterium
CTTGTTGATCAAGCCATTGCCGGGCAACTGCACCTGCAACAACGCGGGCAGCCGTTTCACGGGCAGACGACCTTCCGCCGCCGCGGTGATCGCGAATGCCGTACTTGGTCTGATAGGTATAGTCGGCGTGCGACGGGCGGTACACCTCCTTGATATGGTCGTAATCGGTTGATTTCTGGTTCTCATTGAAAATGGCAAATCCAATAGAGGTCCCGGTGGTTTTTCCTTCGAAAATCCCCGAGAAGAATTCAACGCGGTCGCCTTCCTTGCGTTGGGTAACAATGTGAGATTGTCCGGGTTTCCGACGGTCAAGTTCCAGCTGGATCTTGTCGAGATCCAACTCGATACCAGCCGGACAACCGTCAATAACACCGCCAATTGCAGCTCCATGCGACTCTCCGAAGGAGGTAAGTCTGAATAATCTTCCAAAAGAATTTCCTGCCATGCGGGCAAAATTAATTCAAAGCAACCAAGTGGATGCTGCAAATCGGATAATTATTCTTTGAATTGAAAATGGAGAGTGGAAAATGGAGAATTAATGCAGTACATCATAGCCACGCTTTAAGATCTGGCTATTTTCGCAGTGCTTCGCGGTTTTTAGTTAACCGCAAAGAGCGCTAAGTTTTTACGCTTTGCGTTAACCTTTGCGTCCTTTGCGGTTAAATAAACAAACGTTGCGGTTAAAAAAACCAACCATGAAACTACTTCTCAAAAATATCGCCGGATTGGTACAGGTGAGGGAAACCGGTAACCAGGTAATTAAAGGTGCTGCCATGAACGAGTTGCCGGTGCTGCACAACGCTTGGCTGGCCATAGAAAACGGCCTGATCGTGGAGTACGGACTGATGGAAGACTGGGGTGGACTGACCGACTGGCGCGACCTGACCATTATTGACTGCGACGGGAAATTTGTTTTTCCGAGCTGGATCGATTCGCATACTCACCTGGTGTATGCCGGCAGCCGTGAACAGGAGTTTACCGACCGCATCAACGGTTTATCGTACGAAGAAATCGCTGTGCGGGGCGGTGGCATACTCAATTCTTCGGATAAACTGCGTACGGCTTCAGAAGATGAATTGTTTGATGCTGCGATGACCCGGTTGAAGGAGATCATCAGACAGGGAACCGGTGCAGTGGAGATCAAAAGCGGTTACGGACTGAGTACGGAAAGTGAACTTAAGATGCTTCGCGTCATTAAAAAGATCCGTGAGCACTCTCCTATTCCTGTGAAAGCTACTTTCTTGGGGGCTCATGCTGTGCCAAGAGAGTTTGCAGGCCGGAGCGCAGACTACCTCGAACTCATCAAAACTGAAATGTTACCTGCCATTGCCGATGAAAAGCTGGCAGATTACTGCGACATTTTCTGCGAACGAAACTACTTTAGCGAAGCAGAAACCGTTGAGTTGATGCAAACTGCAAAGGAATTCGGGCTGACACCGAAAGTACATGCCAACCAGATGAGTCGTTCGGGAGGCGTACAGGCCGGCGTGCAATCGGGTGCCGTCAGCGTAGATCACCTGGAATACGTGGAGCAGGAAGAAATCGACAGCCTGCTGAATTCGGATACTATGCCTACCATTCTTCCCGGAGCACAACTGTTCATCGGATTGCCGCATCCGCCGGCACGGACCATGATCGACGCCGGACTGCCGCTCGCGATTGCCAGCGATTTTAACCCCGGCACCAGCCCGAGCGGGAACATGAACCTGATGGTATCGCTGAGTTGCATCCTGTATAAAATGACTCCGAACGAAGCGATCAACGCGGCCACGCTTAACAGTGCCTATGCCATGGGCGTGATCGATGAACTGGGCAGCATTACCATCGGGAAACGCGCCAACCTTTTCATTACCAAAGCAATACCTTCAGTCGATTTCCTTCCGTATTCGTTCGGAAGCAACCTGATTGAGACCGTTATCCTGGACGGGAAGATATATAACTGATCACCTAAAACATTCTCCTTTTGTCAATTGTAAGCCTTACCCCAGAAGAAATTCAACACCTTACCAAGACCCGGAAAGGTGAAGCCAAGATCGGTGACACGATTGTCCCGGCGCATTCCTCATCGTGGGAACAGGATGTGAAAAATTTTAAAGGGAATTTCTGTCTGATAGGCATCCCGGAAGATATCGGCCCTTATGCCAACCTTGGAAAACGAGGTGCCGCCGGAGGTTTCAGGGATTTCCTGTCTTTTTTCCTGAATATGCAGGACAACCCTTTTCTGAAAGGAAAAGACATCTT
>JAZKEZ010000092.1:2251-4628 GCA_040386675.1 Bacteroidota bacterium
GCTGCTAGGTGAAGCGGACGTGCATCAGCTACAGCAGCGTTCGCTCGATCTCCGGAATCACATTCCTGATGAGCTGCATACCCTTCGAGACCTGGTGCAGGAAGTGGATAAAGTGGTGAGCCAGGTGATCCGAACGGTGATCGCTGCGGGTAAAACACCAATTGTTATCGGAGGCGGACACAACAATGCTTATCCAGTGATGAAAGGCACTTACCAGGGACTCGGCAAGCGACCGGTAGCCGTGGTAAACATCGATCCGCATGCAGATATCCGGGAACTGGAAGGACGCCACAGCGGCAACGGTTTCAGCTACGCGATTGCCGATGGCTATCTTGAAAAATACTTCCCGATCGGGCTACACCAGAATTACAACAACACTTACACCTGGAAAACGCTTAACGGAGATGCCGGGCTGTTCCGTTACCTTACCGCAGAAGACATGCTGTTCGGCAACATTAGTACGGCTGATACGGTAAAGCAGGTCAGCAAATTCTTCAAAGGACTTCCGGTCGGCATCGAAGTCGATATGGACAGCATTCGTTTTACCGAAAGCAGTGCCAGAACACCGGTCGGACTGTCCGACGGTAAAGTCAGAAAATTACTGCACCTCTTGGCTTCGGGGAAGAATATTGTATATTTAAACCTGTCTGAAGGCATTCCAAGTCCTGAAGGACAGACAGGAAAGCTGCAGGCCTATCTTGTGGCAGATTTCATCCGGGCAAGATCATTATGACCAAAGGGCAGTTCAACAGTTACGAGCGATTTAACCGCGTTTACTATTTTTTTCCGTTCCAGCTGCTGATCCTGCATTTCAAAAAAAATCACCTGCTCGTTGTTTTCTGGGTCATTCTTTTCGGGATCATTTGTAATACCATCGGTTCCAAGTATGGTGTTCCTATTCTTCTTCTTGCCCCGGAATACCTTGGTCATACCGGTTTTGGCTCTTACGCTTTACTAGGCTTTGCCCTTGGCGGGTTCATCATGGCCTTCAACCTGTATAGCTACATCATGCATGGGTTCCGGTTCCCGTTTATCGCTTCGGTCTCGCGTCCCTTCTTCAAATTCTGTATCAACAACTTCATCATTCCCTTCCTGTTTGTACTGGTTTTCTTTTACCAGAGTTATACGTTCCAGGTAAAAAAGGAACTAATTTCTGGGATGGATGCGGTGTATAACCTTTCCGGATTTGTGTGCGGAATGCTGTTGTTTTTCGTGTTGTCGCTGTATTACTTCTTTAAAACCAACCGCGACGTATTCAACATTCATCAGAGCAACCGCAAGCGCGACGTAGAAGAATGGAACGAAGGAAGCATATTGCAGATGACCTCTCGCTGGAAGAACATTCAGCGAAATCACCGCGACTGGAGGATAGAGACTTACATGAGTCACCCGTTCAAAGTCGCGCTGGCCCGGCGAAGTGAGCATTACAGCGACGAACTGATCGAGCGGGTCTTTGCACAGAATCACATCAATGCAGCCATTTTCGAGATCTTACTGATCGTTTCTTTCGTTCTGATCGGTTCGCTGCGGGAGTTCAAAATCCTGCTGATCCCTGCCGGAGCGAGTTTTTTGTTGCTGTTTACCATGTTGGTGATGGTGATCAGTGCGGCGTATTCGTGGTTTAAAGGATGGACCACTACCCTGCTGTTGGTGATTGCGCTGGTGGTAAATGTGGCATCGAGCCGCGACAGTTTCCTCGGGATAGAAAACCGGGCATATGGCGTTGATTACCGTGTGAAGCCGGTTGATTACCAGAACTATCTCGACAGCGGACTGCCTTCATCAGCCGAGATGATGCGCGACCAGGAATACGTGTTGACGATGCTCAACAACTGGAAGGCAAAAAATGTGGCGCGTTACGGGAATGCAAAACCACCGATCATCTTCCTGAACTGCAGCGGCGGCGGATTGAGATCGAGTTTGTGGTCGTTACGGAGCATGTCGTATCTCGACAGCATAACCGACGGCAAAGTGTTCGACCATACCTTCCTGATCACCGGATCATCTGGCGGAATGGTAGGGATAAGCTATTATCGCGCCTTGCAGCTTCGCGGACAGCAACAGGGACAGCGTGTAGATGCCATGCAGTATTTCGACAGCCTGGGCAGGGATATGCTCAACGCGATCGGGGTGAGCCTGGTGACCAATGACTTGTTTATCCGCTACCAGTATTTCAATTACGACGGCTATAGCTATGTGAAAGACCGGGCTTATTCTTTCGAGAAAGAACTGAACCTCAACACCGGTTACCTCATGGACAAGTCCATCGGGCAATACCGTGAAGATGAGCTGAAGTCGCGGATCCCTATGATGATCCTGAGTCCGACGATTGCCAACGACGGCCGCAAGATCCTGATCAGCTCGAGTCCGGTGAGTT
>JAZKEZ010000092.1:4638-9831 GCA_040386675.1 Bacteroidota bacterium
ACTTCCCGGAATTACCGGTAAAGTGCTGGCAGAGAACCTTTCATTCGACCATTTATTAAAAGGCCACAAACCCGAGAAACTCAAGTTTACCAGTGCATTGCGGATGAGTGCCACCTTTCCCTACATTATGCCTTCGGCCAGTTTGCCAACGCAGCCCAAGCTCGATATCATGGATGCCGGTATGCGCGATAATTTCGGACTGACCACTACCATCCCATTCATCTCCATTTTCCACAAGTGGATCGAGGAAAACACCTCCGGGGTGTACGTCATCCAATTGCGTGACCTTGAGAAAAAAGCCCGGTTTGACCCCACCATCAACACCAGTTTCGGAGCACGAGTAGTTGGTCCGCTGGGATCGGTGTACGGTAACATCTTCAACACGCACAACTACGCACAGGACGAAATGGAAGACCAGATGCGCCGCTGGATCAAAATCCCGTTCGATCTGATCACCGTTGAGCTTAAACAAGTGGAAAACAGCCCGATCTCACTCAGTTGGCACCTCACGGAATTTGAGAAGCTGTTTATCCGCAAAGGGATGGAATTCCCGATCAATAAAGAACCGGTAAACCGCATCAGACGAATTTTTAACGATACCATTAGCCCTAAAAAATAAGGAGGATGAAAACTCACACCACCAACTATTTCGACACGTTCATAGAAGTTGCAGAAGATACCAAGGCTGCTTCGGGCACGAAACCGCCCGAAAAAGGCGACAGTAAAACGGTGGCTGCCATGCAATACGAGCTGCTGGCCAAACATCCGTACAAATACACTTCAGACGATGTATTGTTCCAGGTATATGCCGATCGGAACGGGCTCACCTCAACCGAATATCCGCAAGCCCGTGAGCAGTTTTTCTCCAAAGGACAGGCCTGCCTGAGAGCGTCGCCGCTTACCAAAACCTACGGTTTCGGAGTCCACAGTGACGAGGAGGGAAAAATAGCCATTTACGGCATGGAGAGTAAGGAGTATGAGCGGTTTGTGGGAGATGAGGGAATTAAGAAGGTGAAAGCAATGAAAACTAAGAGGGAAGTAAGAAGTAAGAAGTAAGAGTTAAGAAGTAAGAGTTAAGAAGTAAGAAGTTGGGTGGGTGCTCAGTCGGAGATCGTCATCTCGAACGCAGCGAGAGAGCCCCTCAACGAGCGCAGCGAGAAAACTATCCAAGTGAGCACTGACACCTAATCACAAAAAATCCCGGCTGGTTTGCACCAGCCGGGATTTTTTGTTTGAATCTCTTTTAAAGTTAAAAAGCGAAGAACCTGCTTACGCCAAGTCGTTTTCCTTTTTTACGGATGTAACCGTTGTGGAAGGCACGATTGTATTTGCCGCCTTTGCCTTTAAATACGTAGGCGAAGTTCAGGGTTGCTGAAATGAATGCGTCGTTGTTACCGCCACCTCTTAGTGAGGCAATAGACGGATCGCGGACGTAGGTCGGATCGGCTTCTCCCCTGCGGTCTGATAAAGCATAGGCCAGGTTGCCGGCTGCGTCGTAGGTATATCCTGCGCGAGGCAATCCTTTACCTGAAATATCGTCGAGGTGATCGGTATTGGTAAAGTTACCCATCAGTTTGAAACCGATCTTGTAGTTACGATCGAGTGTGAAGTCCATACCGAATCCTCCAAGAACAGATATTCCGGTAAGTGAATAGTTAACTCCTTCTGTCTTTAACGGCTGAAGGTCGTACCATTTCCCGCCGTATTCGGCTTGTGGATTGTGCATGAAGTAACTTGCTCCTCCTAAAAGGTACAGGGAATAATCGATCCTGTATTTGGTATTTCTTCCGATGTTGTAGGCTTCGTAGATTTCGTATTCCAGGGTTAAAGCGATCTGCTTGATGTCGTTCCTGAAACTCAGGTTACGGGCGTTACGTTGCGGGTTGGTGGTAAGACTGTCGTCGCCACGGATACGGCCGTAAAGTCCGCTGAGTGCAATGCCCAGTCTCGGACTGAGTGCATATTTTGCGTAGATACCACCGGCCAGCGAAGTTTGCTTGAGGCGGATATCTGCGATACTGTTTCTTCCTTCAAGATATTTCCCCCCGATATCTCCGAGGTAGTTGGTACCACCTACATTGAAGCCAGCTTCGAAACGGTAGTTTTGAGCTGAAGCGGTCTGTGGGACTAGTAAAGCTGTGAGTAATACTGAAAAAACACCTAATAGTAAAAATTGTCTCATTATGTGCTGCCGGGGTTAAAACTGACGCCAAAATAAGCCAAAAATGCCAAGCGGGTTTATATTCTTGACGGTTTTTTATTTTTCGCCGTCGAATGCTATCCGGGAAAAGTTGAATGAAATCCGAAGGTTCCCGAACTACCGAAGGATATATTGAGGCAGTTTCCGCAGCTTCTTAAGCATTACCGCAGCGTAATTCCTTCCCAGCCCATTAACTTCCCAGGCCATCAGGTCGAAGTGCCAGGCTTTCTTCCGGGCATTCAGATCGGCATTACTCATCCCACCTACCCGCATATTTACAAGCACTTCGGGGATATAAGCCAGCCTGATCTTATTTATATGTATGGCCCTCAACATCCATTCGTAATCGGCTGCAGAACCCAGGTCTAGCCTGAAGCCCCCTACCCGGTCGAACACTTCCTTCTTTACGAAGAGTGCAGGGTGCGGAGGCATCCAGCCTGAGACAAAATTCCCGGGATTGCCGCTTTTCCACTTGCGGACAATGTTTTTCAGATCGGATGATACATAATTAAGGTCACCGTATACAGCATCGGCACCGGTTACTTCAAAAGCCTGTTGTACCTTCCGGATCACTTCTGCAGATGCGAATACATCGTCGGCATGAAGAAAACCGATAATGTCTCCGCCGGCATTTGCTACACCTTTATTCAGGGCATCATACAATCCCTTATCCTTTTCAGAGATCAGCCTGCTCACTGTGGCCGAAGCGCGGATCTGATCCAGGCTCCCGTCGGTCGATACTCCGTCGATCACCAGGTATTCGAAGTCGCCCGACTGTGCCGCAGCACTGCTCAGGGTATCCTGGATGGTAGACCGGTTGTTGTAACTACAGGTGATCAGAGAAATCATAGGCGCAAACCAATAAAAATTAGTAACATCTTCAGCAGATTTTTTAATGTTCTTATCAAGACAATTCTGCTAAAAGTCGAAATTTAATGTACATCAGACTACCGGCGGCGTAGTTTTACGTATAATAGTTACCGGGTTTCCCTCCCCGCCTTCAGTTATCCACTCAAGTTTTGCGTATGATGGTCAACAGGTTATTTCTCACACGATACAATCCACGAATATTCGGATTATTAGGCAGTTGTCTTTTGATGTTGCTGTTCAATCCTTTGAAGGCGCAGCAGATCAGGTTTAATGGTGATACCTGTATTGAGCTGGATCATGCAAATTTGCCATTGGGTGATTTTGCACTGGAGATCCTGTTCAGAAGTACACTTCACGGAGACAGCATCGGTGCGCTTTTCACCAACGATGATCCATCAACCATTTACCAGCACGGAGAAACGGTAGGTGCGTACTCCGGAACCATGGTAAACACCAGTATCTTCCGGAATGACCCGCCCAAAAACTCTTTTTACTACAGATTAGGAACCAATAGCCGCGATACCCAGTGGCACCACATGTTGTTTACCCGCCGCGGACAAACGGTAAACTTATATATCGACAGTTGCCTTGTAGATAGCGAGCAAATGTTACCCGGAGAATCAAGTCCGAAAATGAGAACCAATTTTTCTATCGGTTCCCGCGTGCTTAACAAGCAGATCCCTTCCCGGTTCTACGGAATTATGGAATACCTGAAATTCAGTGACCATTATATTCCTGAAGACCAGGCGCTCAGGAACCTTTACGACGAAAACTACCAGGCCGATTCTACCAACGGATATGTGTTCTATCTGAAATTCAATAACCCGACCCATGTCATTAATGAAGCCGACAAGAAAGCGTTTCCACTGGTAGGATTAACAACTACCGGTCAGTACGAAACCCCGCTTGTGGTTCCCAAAGTGATCCGTTCGGCGACATTGACCGGCCCGAATTGCTCGACTTTTACCCGTGATCTGCTGATCACCACTAACCAGACGTCATTCTCTTCTTCAATAGACGGCGGACCGTTTAACGCGGCTTCACGGATCAACGGGCTTACTCCGGGAGTACACCAGCTTGTTGTAAAGTTTGGCGACGGCTGTCTCCGTCAACAGGAGATTATTGTTCCGCAAAACCCTATCGGACAAGTAACTTTGGGATCGAACTCCCCAGTATGCGACGGTGCTCCTATCCGACTGAATTCAGCGGTTTCCGGAGATACCAACCTGGTGAGCTATCTCTGGACCGGTCCGGCGGGAACCAACTTTACCAGTACCTATTCCAGCCCGGTTATCCCGGTTTCCACACTACAGCACGACGGAACGTATTCGCTGAAAGTAACCACGGCCACCTGCACCAAAACGGTGACCTTACCGGTTACTGCGGCTTTTTCGCCCTCATCGCCACAGGTACAAGCCAACACACCGGTTTGTATCGGTAACCCGATCAACGCAAAAGTGGTAAACCCGGCTACCAACGTGAAGTACTACTGGCACCACAAGTCCGGTGGCAGTCCTATCATAGATTCTACCACCTGGCTCACGATCAACACGGCCCAGTATTCAGATTCAGGCGAGTACCTGGTCATAGCGAGTAACAAAGGCTGCCAGAGCAATCCTGGGAGTATAGAAGTGGAGGTATTGACCACTAATCCGCCGTCGCTGGGTCCTGACAGCAGTTTCTGCGACCTTACACCGATGAAACTTTCCAGCCGCAAAGGTGCATTTGCCACTTACCAGTGGAGTACCGGCGCCACTACACCGGTAATTGACGTTACCAGCGCAGGAGAATATGTATTGTCTACGGTAGACTCCAACGGCTGTCCGGGCACGGATACGCTGTTCCTGAGAGCCTACTGCCCGATCGACCTCTATGCGCCAAACACCTTTACTCCGGATGGAGATGGCATAAACGATGTATACCGCGTGTATTCAGAAAACCTGGTCTCTCCTTTCTACGAGGTATTTAACCGCTGGGGAGAAAAGATCTACGAGACTACCAATCCCAATTTTGAATGGGACGGCCGGTACATGGGACTGCTGGTCCGCGATGATGTATACATCTGGAGGGTAAAAGCCCGGAAGATAACGGAGACTGGTGAGACGGTGCCGTTTGAGAAACAG
>JAZKEZ010000093.1:0-2364 GCA_040386675.1 Bacteroidota bacterium
GTTTATGTCAAAGGGCCACTTTCAACATACTGTCATTTCGAGCGCAGCGAGAAACCTCCAAATACCTCAATTCACCCTCATAACATTACTCGCAGTTGTCCTTCCATTGCGGCTAATGATTACCGTATAGCTGCCAGCGGGAAGAATACCGGTATTTACCCTAAGATAGTTTATCCCGGCGGGAACCTGTGCAAAGTCGCGGTTTAGCACTTCTTTTCCTTCTGCGTTCAGTAATTTGAGCGTGGTTGCGCCGGCTGAAGCATTGTGAAACTGGATGCAGAATTCAGAAACGAACGGGTTCGGGTAAATTCCGAAAACACTCAGTTCGGTTTGTTTGCTGATGCCGGTGTAGTAGCCGTCTGGCAATGAAGGTGCCGGAACCGCCTGGGTTTTGCTTGGGGTAAGCGGTGCGCTTTGCTTTACCAGGTGTTTCTTTCCGCTGTCTACGCGGTATGCGGCGCCGAAGGTTTCGGTGTTTACCGGTTCGTTTACCGGTTGGTAGTACCATTCTCCCTGGGTAAACTCGTTGTTGAGGTGCAGTACTATGTATCCTTTCTGGGTAAGATCGAGGTACTGTACGTGCGGATTTATGGTGCGGATCACTTCTGCACCCAGCGGAATATCAAGTCCGGGAGAGGTTACGCTGGTGCAAACGAATTCTACTCCAACAGATCCTGTTCCGGTAAGCGGCTCGTAAACAAGGGTTTCAGGAAGGTCGTTGGCCCACGAGGTGTGGATGTCGCCGGTAAGTACTACAAAATTGGGAATGTTGTTGCTTTTGATCGCTTTGTACAGGCGGTTGCGTTCAAATTCGTAACCGTCCCACTGGTCGGTGTTGATGGGTACAACTGCTGCACGAAGTGGCGCCATCATCACCTGCTGGCCCACCACGTTCCACTTGGCAGTAGAGGCTTTCATTTCGTCGATCAGCCAGTTGAACTGCTTGTCACCGATCAGTCGGCGGGTGGTGTCGTTGATCTCGATCAGGTTACCGGTCTGTGCCTGCAGGTCGCGGTCTTCGATCCGCGTATCGAGCATGTATAGGTTTACCAGGTTGCCGTATTTAATGGTGCGGTAAATGCTGGTTCCGTTGGTCTCACGGATCGGCATCCATTCCATGTAAGCCTTTATCGAATAGGATTTGCGGTCGGTCCAGGCTCCTTCGGTTCCCTCGGTGTGGTTGTTGGCCCCGTCGCGGTAACTGTTGTCGGCGCTTTCGTGGTCATCCCAAACGGTAATGAAAGGGAATTGCTGGTGCAGGGTTTTCAGGTCGTTGTCGAGTTTGTAGTGCGAGTGACGAATTCGGTAATCCTGCAGCGAGATGATCTCGTTTTCAGGTTCGTGGTTCCGGTTGTCAATACTGGCGCTGTATCCTCCAACTTCGTATTCGTAAATGTAATCGCCAAGGTGAAGAACAGCGTCGATGTCGTTGCGTTTCGCCAGCATTTTGTAGGCGTTGAAGTAGCCGTACTCGTAGTTCGAGCAACTTACAATTCCCAGTCTAACTTCACTGGCTTCAGCTGCGGCCGGAGCGGTTTTGGTTCTTCCGCGCACCGAAAAGCGACCGAGCGCTTTGAAGTCGTAGTAATAGTATTGGTTAGCCTGGAGGCCGGTAACGTCGACTTTCACAGTGTAATCCCTGCCAGAATTGGTGTTGAATTTCCCGGTTTGTACAACCTGCTGCATACCGGTATCGAGCGCCATACGCCAGCTTACTTCGATGGCTTCGCCGGTGTTGTTCCCGGGACTTACTTTGGTCCACAGGATCACGCGGTCGGCAAGCGGGTCGCCGCTGGCTACTCCGTGGAAAAAGGGATAAAGTTTGGGATCTACCTGCTGGCGGATAAAGGAATTGTCTTGCGCATAAACTGCGGCCGCCATGAAGAGGACCGATAACAACATCACTAAGCGTCTCATGAAATTTTTTTTTGCAAATGACCGGTAGTTATTTGCCTGGAACTTTACGGAAATGTGATGTTTGGGTTAGTTTACTGTTTGTGCATAATTTTCATCCCGGTACTTTAATAAAAAACCGGGTCTGTATGCACTTTCAGACCCGGTTTTTTGTGGAAATCCCCCGATTAACCGGAGCAACTTTGCGCCCTTTGCGGTTAACCGGTATTATGGAATATTGAAAATATGAACTGACTGATCCTTATACGTCTGGTAAGCCGGCTGATCGTCTTTCGCTTTGTCGGATACCACTACGATCTGGTTGTTGCTGATGAAGGAAACGCCTTCGATATTGCCGTAGATCCGGTTTGATCCTGCGCCTACAACGCCGCTTGAGCTTCCAGTCGGGAAGGTATATGCCGTTCCGCCGGTGATCGACCAGGTGGTAGCGCTTAATGTGCCGATCCATAC
>JAZKEZ010000093.1:2374-8407 GCA_040386675.1 Bacteroidota bacterium
CTGGTGATCGCTACTTTGTTTCCGTAAATTGCTATGTCTGAATAATCAGTGAACGTTACCGATGATGGAAGGGTGATCTCCTGGACAAATGCCCATTTCGAGCTGGTCTTCTTAAGTACCACTACTTTCCCTGTTCCCTCTACGAGTCCCAGCATATAGTCGTCGGCTCCGCGGTATACCCATGCAATGCCTTCAAAACCTTTATTGGCGTTACCGGAGGTGAAGTTGTATTCGCACCAGAGGCTGTTCTGGTAATTCATGGATGCATCGTATTCGCGGATCCTTGGCTGGTACACGCTTCCGTTTTTCACGGTTTCTTCCACCACGAAAAAGTTTGGAGTGTTGTTGTCATCGTATGCAATGCCTTCAAACCCGGAATCGCCTGATCCCGAACTAAGCAGGGTGTTTTGAGAGCTGTTTTGCGGAAGGGTGCTTTTCAGTTTCCCGATCTTGTACCGGTTGTCGAACACGGTGTAGAAATACCCGTTGAGGTAATGCACGCCGCTGGCTTCGAACTTGTCGTCGCTGTTGTAATCGGGAAGCAGTTTGTAAATCTTGCTTTCGGCAACCGGTGCGCCAAGCATGGTGGCTCCTGCAATTACCGAAGGATTGGCAAGGGTGCTGCCCGTGGTGGTCTTTAGTTGATTTTGTGGAAGGAATTGGTTTTCAATCTTTTCGCAGGCTGCAAAAGCCGCGGCGCCGATCAGTAAAGCCGGCAGGATGTGTTTTCTCATTTGGATAAAAAGGTTTGGCGCAAGTTGCGGAGACCTTGTTAATCCAATGGGAGAGCGGTGTGAAGGGATTGTTATCAAATGGTTGAGACGGTTGATGGTTTAGACGGTTTAGACGGTTGATGGTTGAGACGGTTGAGACGGTTGAGACGGTTTAGACGGTTGAGATAGGAAGGTAGTCATTGTTTGATTACATTGGCTCCTCAAACGTATGACCCTCATTTTATGAAAGGAGCTTTCCTTTTCAGCGTCGACCTGGAAGATATCCGGCTGCGATTAGATCATCCTGGAAAATACCAGGAGCGTGTACCTCAGAATACCTACCGTTACCTGGATTGGCTCCGCCGCCACAACAGTACCTGCACTTTTTTTGTAACCGGAGATATGGCTGTGCTGTATCCTTCGCTGATCCGTGAAATACTCAGCGAAGGACACGAAATTGCCTGTCATACCTTCGATCACATTCCGCTCGACCGGCAAACGGCCCTGCAATTCCGCGACGATATGAAGCGGAACATGGACGTGTTGTACGCTGCGGGTGCCTCGGATATCAAAGGATTCCGGGCGCCGATCTTCTCGCTGACACCAGGTACACAGTGGGCCTACGACGTGCTTGCCGAACTGGGTTTTACTTATTCCAGTTCGGTGCTGCCAGCAAAAAATCCGTTTTACGGCTGGGAAAACTTCGGTAGTGCCCCAAGGATAATGAACGGAATCTGCGAAATTCCACTTACGGTAGCTAAATTCGGTCCGCTCACTATCCCGGTGGCCGGCGGCATCTACTTCCGGGTACTGCCGTGGTTTTTCATCAACCGCGAAATACAAAAATGCCTTGAAAATGACATTCCGGCCATCAGCTATTTTCATCCGTACGATATCGATCATGACCAGGAACGCTATATGAACCCGGGGATCAATAACAGCAGGATCTATAATTTTCTGATGTATTACAACCGGAGTAAACTGCTCAAAAAAATGGACAAGGTCATAGAGAAAGGATTCCGGGTAATGACCTATTCCGATTACCTGAAAAATATACTTTTATCCGATCATGTCATACGAGATCAAGCCTTCGTCGGTTGAGCACATCAACCTGTATTCCCAATTGCTGAGTGCCGTTTTCCCGGACTCGAAAAAGTTTACGCCCGAATTCCTGAAGTGGCAGTATGCTGAAAATCCGTTGGGGAATGTAGTGGGTACGGATGCTTTTTTTGAAGGCCGGCTGGTTGCTCATCACGCGACCATTCCTGCGCAGTACAGTATTGGGGGCGTAAGTCACCGATCGCTCATTGCGCTGAACAATGCTACCGATCCTGCTCACCAGGGAAAGGGCCTGTTTACCCGTCTTGGAAATGCTACTTTTGAGCGGGCACGGGAGTTGGGTTACACTTTTGTGATCACATCCACGAATGCCAACAGTACACCCGGTTATCTCTCCAAATTCGGGTTTTCCAAACTCACCGCCCTCGACGTAAGGATCGGTATAGGAAGCGTGATCACTGCTGCGCCAGCCGAACATACCGCATATTCCGAATGGCCGGCAGACTACCTGTCCTGGCGGCTGAAAAATCCGGAGGGTCACTACTCGATGTCAGGTCGTTCGGTGCTGACGGAAACCGGTATCCCAATGCTGAAAGCAGTAATGACCAGTGATGTAGGTATTGCTTCATCCGGTTTGAACCAGGGCGGATCGGTGTTCAGGATGTACATCGGCTCAGCGAAAAGTCACAGCGTCCGCGGACTCTTCATTAATCTTCCGGATAAATTCAAACCCTCACCGTTGAATCTTCTCTACAAGGACCTTAGTGGCGACCTGCCGATGTTGCGCAGGGAAGATGTGCATTTCGGGTTGATGGATTTCGATGCGTTTTAATCTTATCTCACCAAAATTTGCTGTCTCGAAAGGAATCCGTTTTCTTCCATCTGAAGGAAGTACAACCCGGGAGTCAGTTGGGTTTGGGCAGGTGTTAGCAGCGTATTGATTCCTGGCTCAACGGTGTTAATTCCGTTAAGAACAATTCTTCCTGAAACATCGGTAAGTGTATACTGAACAGTAGCGTTGTGATTGAATCTGGCCTGCAATTCAGTTCCGGATGTCAGCGGGTTCGGGAAAAGGCTGGTCTCAGTACTTCTGTTCTCAGCAATTCCGGTGGTTTCGTCAACGATGGTCCCGCCGCCTTTTACCCAGATCGGAGAGGAATACGCCATCGATCTTCCTTCGGCGTTTACTGCGCGGATGTAGTACCATTGCTCGGTTTCACTTACCGGCACCGACTGTTTTAACCGCTTCCCTTTTACGGTGCTCAGTACGGTTCCAGAGTTGCTTACCAGTTCAAGTCCTTCTACATTGTCGGAGAAGATCTCAGCATTCAGTGCAACTACAGAACCTGTTTTGCGCAGCAATTGAGAACCCATCGATTCAGTGCCGGCGGTGTAGTCCATGCGTAATCCGTGGTCGCGAACTGCGTAGAAGCTCCTTGCTTTCATTGCTTTCCGGAACGATTCTTCATTCAGGGCATCTGCAACGAAAACCGTTTTCCCGTCGCTGGCATTGTTCCAGTCGTATCCGTGGTGATCTTCTGATGCGATTGCACCGATGTGCCAGCCTTTGTCAAGCGCTTCGCTGTAAAAATTGTGGTCACCACTTCCGTAATCATCACCGGCATTGAACAGCTCCATTCCGACCATAAAGGGCTCGGCTTTGGCAGAAAACTCGAAATTGTTCCAGTTGTAAGCCGGGTCCTGGTTGCTGATCTTTTTGTCGCCCGGGTGATTGAATACAGCAAAACCATCAGCTCCGCCAATTCCGCCGGTCAGTTCATCGAACAGGGGAATGGTCATCGGGGCGGTCGACAGCCAGTTGTAAAACAGTTTTACATCCACGTAACCGCCGTCGGTCTTAGCGTTGGTGAGGTTTTTAGAGAAATACACATTGATGTGCCCGGTGCGGTCGGAGGTCCATTCGAAACCGCGTATGGCCAGGAAATCGGCTGTAGTCGCCGTTGAGGTCATGGTTTTCGTGGTTCCCCATTTGAAGATTCCTTCCAGCGGGTTCATCGGATTGATGGTGATACAGTCCAGTAGTTTTTCTGATGCGCAGTCTTCGTGCAGTCCGATAGGAATGATGAAGTTGTCGGAGTGTTCCGAACCCATTACGAAGTCGTAGCCGTTTGCTTTGCCGGTGCGGTAGTAATCGGCAGGCGATGTGCCCGGCGATCCGTCGCTGAAGCTGCTGTGTTCGTGCATGCTACCGATGTAGTGATTGCCGTTCGCCTTGCTTTTACCCGCTGCGGTATGTTCAATGTGAAACCCTTCACCATGCTGGTGCGTGCCACAGGCGTTTTCGCAGGTTTGGGCATTGGCAGAGGTGTAAGCGAGGGATGCAAGAAGAAGGATGGTACAGATGCGCATCGGTTATGAAGTTAAAAATCGCGCAAACGTAGGGTAAGGAGGTTAAGCGAAGGTTAGGGCAGGGTTAATGATGGCTACTGTGAAACCCCACCTTCCTCATTTCCTCCAGCGTAAAAGAAAATCTTGCCAGGGCAGTGTCGCTTCCCGTTATGGAATCGTGGTTAATCCTGCCTTCTGAATAGGTTCGATTGCCTTTGGCAAGGATAAGGAACTCAGTCGCAGGATCGCTTTCACCGAGATGTTCCACACAGGTAGCTGCTTCCTCACCTGGAACGGCCCTCCTGGCATTGGTGAGGTTTAATTCCGTTGCAGGAAAAGACACTACATATACCGTGTCAGTGGTTTTGTTTTTCATCCAAAAGTAGCGGTGACAGGAGGAATCATCCTTTTCACATTTGAAGGACAGGCAAACCAGCAGCACCAGCGCAACTAAAAGCAGCACATATGTTTTCATGCGGGAGAGTCGAGGGTTAGAAAATCCATCCTATTCTTATGTTGAGGGTAACTTCGGGAACCACCCGGTCGCCAATCTGCGAGGATACCTCGAACGGGTTGTAGCTTTTCGGGAGATACAGCACGTCGTCAGGGCTGGGTTTGTCTTCGTGTTTCGTGTTCCAGCCGCGGATTCCCAATCCGCCGAAACCGTCGGCAACAAAACCGCTTTTGGCGAGATACTGGTAGCCGAATTTCAACGTGAAGCGATAACCTTGTTGTTTTACCGTAAAGCGACTTACCTGTCCGTTGTAGTAAAAATGGGTAGTGTCGGAGTAGGTGGCGTTGGGATAAAATTCTCCCTTATCGGAATAGGTGCGCTGCGTGTAATTGAATTCGGCAGAAAAATACATTCCCATCAGGGCACGGGGATCAAGGTAATATTTGGCTTGCAAACTGGTGCCGAAACCGCGTTGCGATGCCCGGTCAGGATAGGTCTTGAACACCACAGGGAGCAGCGAAGTGCCGCTTATCTCTGCCGACCAATGGTTGCTGAACTTCCGTTCATAACTCAGTTCGATCCCGGGATTGAACAGCGATACCATTTTGAGCGGAGAGAATTTCAGGATGTTGCTCTCGGTTCGGTTGGCAACCCTGGGTGGTTTTACCACAACAGGTTTTTCGATCTGTTTTCGGATCACATACGTGCTGTCGAGGTCGATGTATATGTTTTTCGGATAGGTGAATTTCTTTTTTCCCCAACCGTCTATCAACAGGTTGTAAGGCACAAACGCATACCCCATCCAATAGGCTGTCGACATCTTTTTTTCAACCTGCCTGGTGGTGCCCGTGCTGTCGTCGTAGGCCGTGATCATCAGCGGGATGTGGTCGCGTTTTATACTCAGTTTCCTTTGACTGGTGCGCTGTGTAAGGCTGTCGCCGTTTACTACCAATGCCGCGGGACGATCTGTAGTGATCGTAACCCGGGTGTACCTGCCGTTGAACAGCGTTGCGCAGGAAGTGCACAGTACTACAAGGGTTAGCAGGGAAGCGAGGGTTTTCATCGTGGTCAAATATCGGTATTACCTTTTCATGCTGAAAGATTTAGTGAAGAATGATCTTTTTACTGTACTTCCCGCCCGGTTGTTTCACCGTTAGGAAATACGCCCCGTCTGCGAAGCCGTTCAGGTTGATCTTGTCGGCGAAACTTCCCGAAAGCTCATCCAGGTGCTTGTTGTAGATCACCGTTCCGTTCGCATCGGTAAGCTGGATGTCGATGTTTTTGATCGTGTTTGCGGTTTCCAGCGCAATGTTAAGCATGCCGTCGGTTGGATTAGGGTAGGCCAGGATCTTTAATTCGCCGCCGTTGGCTTTTTCCACCGAGTTGGGTGCGGCAATGGTGAGTTGCCTGGAAATGGTATTGGTACAAACTGCATTGGTGTTGGTGAGTTTTACCAGG
>JAZKEZ010000094.1:0-20422 GCA_040386675.1 Bacteroidota bacterium
TGCGGTTAAGCAAACCTCTCTCATATTCTACACCGAAGCGTGCGTCGACTTCTGCTCTGCCTTTATATTATCACCAATCTCCACCTCCTGCATAGCCACAAACACCGCATACCTGTTAGGTTCTATCCGCTCACCGTTATAAACCGCCAGAGTTTGGGTAAATGCCGCCCCGAAATACAAAATTATTGAGGAATAATATACCCAAAGCAGTAAGACTATAACGGAGCCCGCAGCCCCGTAGGCCGTAACCGAACTATTCTGGGAAAGATAAAAGCTGATCCCGTATTTACCCAACATGAACAAAACACCCGTAACCATTGCCCCTGCACGGATCTGCTTCCACTTGATGCGTGCGTCTGGCAACACCTTAAATACAATGGCAAACAGCAGCGTGATCACAATGTAGATGATCACATAGTTCACGTAAAACAGGGCCTCTACCACAAAACCATCAAACCTAGAACTCAGACGCTCCATAAACAGGTCGAAAACGGTATTGAACAGCAGCGAAACCAGCAGCAGAAACCCAAGCACAACAATCATTGCAAACGAAACCAGTCGGGTAAGCAGCAACTTAATGATCCCTTTTTCCGGGTGGGTTTTGAGTCGCCAGATGGAATTGATCGAATCCTGGATCTCGCCAAACACCGCCGTGGCTCCCAATAGCAGCGAAGCCGCGCCGATCATGGTCGCAAAGAAAGTGTCCTGGCGCAGACTTACCGTAGCCAGCGCACCCTGTATGCCCATCGCCGCATCAATGCCCACAAAGCCTTTCAGCAATTGCACTACCTGTCCTTCTACCGCGTCCTGTCCGTAAAAGATGCCGCAAAAACCAATGATCATCATCAACAGTGGCGGAAGGGAAAAGATGGTATAGTAAGAAAGGGCTGCACTTAACTTCAACACTTTGTTTTCTGAGAAACAATTGACTGTTCCCTTGAGCAGGGTCCAGAATTTTTTGAGAAGATCCCGCATTTGTAAGCTTTAGTCGCACATATTTCAACTTCCATTCCACAATGGCACGATTTTACTTATTAACAGCTGTTCTTTCTGTTGAGAGGACTTTCTAACACCCAGACTCTAATGTCCAGCTTCAAAAATATTCTGATTGTTGACGACGATCCGGAGATAGCTTTATTACTTAAGCGACTGCTTACCACACTCGTTCCTGCAGAGATCAATATGAAGTATTCTATCAACGACGCTTCAACCCACTTATCACAAGCCGCGCCCGACCTGGCTTTTGTCGACATTAACCTCGGCGACGGAATCGGTTACTCACTGGTCCCGAACCTGCTTCGCAACGAAAAAGCCCGTGTGATCATTATGAGTGCAACCGGCCAGCCTGATGAAGAACAAACCGTAAAACACCACGGCGCACACTACTTCCTGAAAAAGCCATTTACCCTAAATGATGTTAAACATGCGCTCTCCCATACCTGATGGCGACAGAAAATGCGTAATTATTACCCCATATTTCTGCCTCCCAATTCAAAAATCCCCAACTTTAACTCATTAAACTAAGAAGATGAAAAAGGTACTTTGTGTAGATGACGACACGGATATATGCCTGTTGCTGAGTCGTTTTCTTGGAAAAAACGGTTATGCCGTAGATACTGCTTTCAACGGAACAACCGCCCTTGAGAAACTGAAAAATGAGCCTTACGACCTGGTAATCTGCGATTTCAGGCTACCTGATAAAGACGGACTGGAAATGATCAAAGCGATCAAATCTACCCGCCCCGACACACAGATCATTATCATTACCGGTTACTCGGATGTGAAGATCGCCGTGAAGGCCATGAAATACGGTGCATTCGAATACGTAACCAAACCTATCCACCCGGAAGAGATCCTTATCACCATTAAGGATGCACTTGCCGCAAGCGAAAATAAAGCAGAAGCTCCTTCTGCATCAGCCACCGTATCATCAGAAACCAAACCGGCACGCAGAAGCTCTGCAAATGCCGAGGCCGGCGGACTGGTGTATGTTAAAGGTGAAAGTCAGCGCTCGAAACACATTCAAAAGCTGATCGAACTCGTTGCCCCAACCGACATGACCGTGATCATTCTCGGTGAAAGCGGAACAGGTAAGGAAGTTGCCGCCAAGGCGATCCACTTTATGAGCAAGCGGAAAAACAACGCTTTTGTCGCCGTAGATTGTGGTGCACTACCTGCAGAACTCGCCGCGAGCGAATTGTTCGGTCATAAAAAAGGCGCATTTACCGGCGCGATGTTCGACAAGATCGGACAGTTTGAACTCGCCAACGGCGGAACGCTGTTCCTCGATGAGATCGGAAACCTTTCTTACGAGAACCAGGTTAAACTGCTTCGCGTACTCCAGGAACGGAAAGTTCGACGTATCGGCGACACCAAAGACATCGATGTGGATATCCGCATCATCGTCGCCACCAACGAAGACCTTAAGAAAGCCGTAAAAGAAGGAACCTTCCGAGAAGACATCTATTACAGGATAAACGAATTCGTGATCGAGCTGCCCGCTCTGCGCGAACGCAAAGACGACGTGATCCTGTATGCGAACCACTTCCTCGACATGGCCAATTCGGAACTCGATAAGGATGTAAAAGGATTCAGCGAGAATGCCATGAACAAGTTCAAGAGCTACCCGTGGCCCGGAAACCTCCGCGAAATGAAGAACGTGATCAAACGCGCTACTCTTTTTGCCGAAAACACCAATATCGACGGACAACACCTTCCAAGCGAGATCATGAATCCCGACCTCAGCATCATGATGATGGAAGAGTCGGTAGAAGACGACGATATCATTGATTTGAAGACCGCAACCGACCGTGCCGAGAAGAAGATCATTCTCAAGGCACTGGCGCAAACCGGCTTCAGGAAAAGCAAAACGGCTGAATTGCTCAAAATAGACCGCAAGACGCTGTACAACAAACTGGTTCAGCTCGGAATCGACACCTGAGCACCGTGTAGAAGAACAACAGAAAAGGGGGAATTGAGTTCCCCCTTTTTTATGCACATAAGTCGGCACAATTTCAATAAACCCTTTAAAATCAACACATACAGCGCAAATTCGATGTTGAAAAACGCATGGCAGGAATATTGAAAATGTAAGATCAAAACAACAACACTACACTACAGATGAAATCGATCAGCCTTAAAGTTCTAGCGGTTACCTTACTTGGACTTAGCGTTTTACCAGCTTGTAACAAATACGAAGACGGTCCGGGATTCAGCCTCCGCACCAGGAAAGCAAGAATGGTGAACAACTGGAAAATTGACCGGGCATACGACGACGGTGATGAAGTAACTGACAACTATGATAACTACGAACTTGATCTTGGTAAATCAGAAAGTGCCACACTCAGATCAAAAGGATCATTCGCCGGAATCGACTTCAATGTTTCTACCAGCGGAACCTGGAGATTCATCAACAAAGACGAAGAACTGGACCTGAATTTCGAGAACGACGATTTCGACCAGGTTTACGAAATACTTAAACTGGAAAACGATGCCCTTTGGCTGAGAGAACGTGGTGACGACCTCGAACTGCACCTCATCCCGAGATAACTATATAATCCTTAACCCCATAAAACCATACATCATGAGCTCTCTATTATATCTAATCGCTTTGATCCTTATCATAGGATGGGCAATCGGAGTTTTCGCTTACAGCGCAGGTGGTATCATCCACGTACTGTTAGTACTCGCACTAGTATCAATCCTACTGAGATTAATTCGCGGAAAAGAGCCGGTATAAGGCATACTTGCGAATGATCAGTTTTAACCTATAAAAACAAAACAACCATGAACAATTCAGGAAAAATCATCGGAGCTGCCCTTGCCGGAGCTGCCGTAGGTGCTGCAACTGCACTATTATTAGCCCCAATGACCGGAGCTGACACCCGTAAAAAAATTATGAGCAAAGTAAAATCTGCCAAAGACACTGTTGACGGATACCTTGCTAAAGGCGAAGAAGCAGTTAACAACATCAACGGCTCTATCAACAAAGCGAAAGACGCAGTTAGACAAGCTTAATAAGCGGTTTACCCGCTTACTCCATAAGCAGGAAAAAAAGCAAAACCCCGTTATTCTCTCGATGATGACCGGTGTTGACGGAAGGAATTTTATTCCTTCCTGCTTGTTTTCCGGCTTTTGGAGTTTTGTGTATTTTAGAAACCCAAAAAGTACCCCTTGATCCCTTTTGAAAACCTGCTTTCCAAACGACTGAAAAACCTGACCAAAGGAAAAGGGAAAGTAGTGCCGTACAAGGTGATCTTCTATTTTACGCTGGTACTGATCATTAGCTTTACTTTTTTCTCGGTATCGCTGTTGTACCAGGCACAAAAAGACCGGTTCTGGGCCGAACACCGCCGTAAGATGGAGATCGAGATTACCGGCATCACTTCTTCGGTATACGAAATGGAATCGGTACAGCGAGGCTACCTGCTTTCCAGGAACCAACAGGTGATGGAACCGTTTGATGAGGCCAACAAAAGAGCTTTTCTGCACATTCGTTCGGCATACGGACTCACCATGGATGTATGGTCGCAGGTAGAGGCCCTTAACCGACTGAACAGCCAGGTACTTGAACGCAAGATCCTGTTCACGCGGCTTGCAGCAGCCGACTCTCTGAAAGAGCCCTTTCGTTCTGCAGAAATTGCACGACTGGTGTATCGCGGTCATGAGATCATGAACCAGATCAGGCGCACCACCACATCGATGGTTGCTTTTGAACAGAAACTCTACGAGGAACGCACCAAAAGCATCCGTACTTACGAGGCCACATCGATTGGCCTGGTTACCACCTTCGGTATCCTCACCGCTATCATTTCGGTACTCGGATACATCAAACTCCAGAGCGACAACAAACACCGCGACCGCGCAGAACAGGACCGCCGCCGCTCTGCCGACATCCTGAAACAAAGCGAGATGCGCTACCGCAACCTCAACGACTCTTCGAACGATGCCATTGTAATTACCGATGCCACAGGAGCCATTATTTCGTGGAACAATATGGCGCAGACCATATTCGGATATTCTCCGCCCGAGGCGTACAGCATGTCGACTACCGTGATCATGCCCGATGTCAGGGTGGTAAACCGGGTAAACGACAACGAAGAAGTGAGCCGTTTTGAAACCACCGGCAAAACCAAAAAAGGAAAAGACATTCCACTGGAGATTTCCCTGAGCTCGTGGCAGATCAAAAACGATGTATTTACAGGCGTTACGATCCGCGACATTACCGAGCAGCGCAAAACGCTCGAAAAACTGGACAACGCAATCAAAGAACTACAGCGCAGCAACGAAGACCTGGAACAATTCGCTTACGTGGCTTCGCACGATTTGCAGGAACCGCTGCGCAAGATCCAGACCTTCAGCGACCGGTTCATGGCTAAATTCCACAGCCAGGAAGGAATGCCCGGCCAGGAATACCTCATTCCGATGCGGAACGCAGCCGAGCGTATGCAGACCCTGATCCAGGATCTGCTTGCCTTTTCGCGGCTCACCAAAGACAACACTCAGCAACAGAACGTAAACCTGAACGACATTGTGGGACAGGTACTGGACGACCTGCAGCTTTCCATCGAAGACAAAAAAGGACTGGTTACCATATCTGATCTGCCTACCCTTTCGAAGGCCAGCAAGATGCAGATGCACCAGCTTTTCCTCAACCTGATCAGCAATGCCCTGAAATTCAGCAAAACCGATGTGCCTGCCCGGATTTCTGTGATGTGCAGCATTACAGACACCAAAAAGAACACCTATCATGAGGTAGAGCTCAACCCGAAACTCAGCTATTACCGCATCGAAATCAGCGACAACGGGATAGGATTCGACAACAAATACCTCGAAAAGATATTTACCATCTTCCAAAGACTGCACGGCAGGACAGAATATGCCGGGACCGGTATCGGACTCGCAGTGTGTAAAAAGATCTGCAAAAACCACAAAGGTTTCATCACTGCACGCGGAGAGGCCGATAAAGGTGCTACCTTTATTCTTTTCTTCCCAAAACACAAGTAAGTATCCACTACCCCCAACGCTCTCTACCCCATGTTACAACAGAACAAGCCATGCAGCATACTGGTCATCGACGATGATGAAGATGATTTCTTCTACATCAAAGACCTGCTCCGCTCGCTTGGACCGAAATTGTTTGAACTTGAGTGGGCATCGAATTTTGACATGGGTTACCAGAAAATGCTGGAAAACCGTCACCACATCTACCTGATTGATCACTTGCTGGGTAAAGGAACCGGGCTCGAACTGATCAAAAAAGCAAGTGAAATATCCGCGCCGAAGATCCTGCTTACGGGTATGGGCAACCGCGATCTGGACATTATTGCGATTCGTTCCGGTGCTGATGATTACCTGCCAAAATCCCAGCTTACTACAGAGATCCTGGAGCGTACCATCCGTCACGCCCTCGAGCGTTTCGACCAGCGCTCGATCATTGAACGCGAGCAACAGAAGTTTAAAACGCTGTTCGACCAGAGTACCGACCCGATCTTTATTACCGATAACGACCGCATAGTGATCGATGCCAACAGCGCTTTTTGCAGCCTGTTCGGGATCAAAGACGACGAAATCGGAAACTGCTCATTGAAAAGCATTTTCGTTCAGCAAAGCGATTACGAAGATTTTATAACGGCCAGCGAAAACACCGCTTATTCATCGACCCAAAGCGTGCAGCTCGAATCGGGAACGAACGGATTGATCGACGCCATTATCTCTTCATCGCCGCTGTACAGCTCTGCAGACAAGCAACTCGTTGCATACCAGGGACTCATTCACGACATCACGAAGTTGAAGAAGATGGAGGATGATTTGCAGATGATCGAGAAGATCAACCTTACCGGTAAGATGATCCGGACCATTGCGCACGACATTCGTAACCCGCTTACCAACATATCGCTGGCTTCAGAACAACTGGCTTCGGAACTTACTCCCGAACAGGATGACCTGCACCTGTTTACCGACATCATCAACCGGAACTCGGTAAAGATCAACCAGCTTATTTCCACGCTGCTTAACAACACCCGTTCAACCCAGCCCGACCTGGAAGAAATGCCGGTGGAAACCGCGGTGCAGGAAGCGATCGATAACGTAGCCGACCGCCTGCAGCTGAAAGGCATTGCACTCGATACCGAAGGACTGGAAAACGAAACGATGGTGAAGATCGACAAGGAGCGCTTAAAAACGGCTTTCTCGAACATTCTGACCAACGCTATCGAAGCAATGGAGATGTCGAAAAAACCATCACTCAAGATCTCTACACAGCAGAAGCACAACGCCGCTTACATCATCATCAGCGATACCGGCAAAGGAATGGATTCTGATACACTCAGCAAGTTGTTTGATCCCTTCTTTACCAATCGTCCCGGAGGCCTTGGCCTGGGTATGACCGCAGTACAACAGATCATTCACCAGCACAACGGCTCGATACGCATAGAAAGCACGCCGGGTTCGGGAAGTACATTTGAGATACAGATCCCGGTAAATTAAAGAGATACTTAGGTTTAACCACAGAGGCGCCGAGATAGGCGCAGAGTGCTCAGAGATTTTCTCAGCGACCTCTGCGCCTACCTCCGCGCCTCTGCGGTTATATTCTCCAAACTTAGATTCGAAACACCCGAAAACAAAGAAAGAGAGCATTTGAGAGCTCTCTTTCTATTCGGGGATCAATAATCGACGCAAAATTATTTGCCTTTCGGCGCGTCCCCAAGATTCATGTATATTGAGGTTGGAGGTGGGACTTAATCCAAAAGTGATCTTAACATCCAGGCCGCCTTTTCGTGTTCTGCAATGCATTTGGTAAGCAAGTCAGCAGAGGCTTTATCATCGGAGTCATCGGCAAGGACAACGCCTTTTCTAAGCTGACGTGCAGTAAGTTCGTGATCTTTTACCAGATCTGCCACCATCTGGCTTGCAGTAAACCTGTTATCAGGCTCAGAGATGTTTGTCTTTCCGGCGTACAGACTAAGTGATGCAGGAACCAGTTGTCCCAGTGCCCTTACCCGTTCCGCTACCAGGTCGATATTGGTAAAGATCGTGTTGTATTGTAGTTCTGTCAGTTCGTGAACCTGTTTGAACATCGGTCCTCTCACATTCCAGTGGTAATTGTGTGTTTTAAGTAGCAATGCGTAAGAATCGGCTACTACCTGAACCAGCATATCTGCTACTTTCTTTGCATCTCCTTCAGAGATACCAAGTTGGATCTTGTCTGTAGCAGCTGAAGAAGCCTTATCTGCTTTCTTCGTATCTCTAAGACTGGTAGTTCCGTTTTTTGACGCTACTTGCATATTCTTGTGGTGTTATAGGTTTTTTAAAAACCCGTTTTGCTCTGTCTGGCTTATCACCTGAGGTTGAAGGCGGATTCGGTAGTTAAACTTAATCGTGCCAAACAGCTCAAAACGGGTTATCAGGTGTAGAAACAGATGGCTTTCGCTATCCGGCTAAAACGATGTTGGAGCTCGTTCTTTCTCTACCTTGTTTAAGTTCGATCGCTGCTTTTTACCTAACTAGAGCAAGCCGCATCGGCCAAACCTTACTTTTTACTTTTTACTTCTGGTTTATGATGACTCCTCAAGGGCCCTGGGAGGATTAATTGCATATTCCGTTGTTGACTGGACATAGGCAAAGTATGTTCCGAAGCGATCAGGAATGGCCCGAAATAAACAACTACAAGAAAATGAGAGGGTTATAAATTATTCGTGGAATAACCCGCAAATACCCTTGAGAAAAAATTTCCCAGAGAGTGTGGAATTTAACCACAAAGAGCGCAAAGAAGAATCTCTTTGCGCCCTTTGCGTTATCCTTCGTGGCCTTTGCGGTTAAATAAACAATCACTTTCTTTCCTGACACAACTCAATCAGCACACCATTACTACTCTTCGGATGCAGAAAGCAGATCAGCTTATTATCCGCACCTTGTTTCGGCTGCTCATTCAATAGCGTAAAACCCTCTGCTTTCAACCGTTCCATCTCGGCATAAATATCCTCTACCTCGAAAGCAATGTGATGGATCCCCTCACCCTTCTTCTCTATGAATTTCGCAATCGGACTATCCGGAGTAGTGGCTTCAAGCAGCTCCACCTTACTTTCTCCCAACTGGAAAAAAGAAGTGAGCACACCTTCGCTCTCCACACCTTCCTGCTTGTAAGGCGCACGGTTAAACAATTTGGCAAACAAAGCGTCAGATTCGCTGATGCTCTTTACGGCAATTCCGATGTGTTCAATTTTTAGCATGTAAGTAGTATTGTCTTGTTCTTAACCGCAAAGGACGCAAAGATTTTTGTGCAAAGAACACAAAGATTAGAAGCGTCATCTCGAGCGCAGCGAGAGACCCCCCAGTTCTGTCGCAAACCAACATCTTCCCCTAATACCCAAACCTACCCACATCAACATCCCCCGGCAACTCAGCACCCTCAATCAAATGCTCACAAAACCTCGCGGCACTCCACGGTGCATTCATCACACCTTTCGGGCCTAACCCGTTGAAGATGCCCAATACAGGGTGTGAGTGATGAAACCCGAGTACCGGTCTCCGGTCGCGGGTCGTTGGACGTACTCCGGCCTGGTGATCAACTATCTCGTAAGTCACCTGGGTCAATTCGCCCAGCTCCTTTTCGATTTTCTGTCGTGCGGTGGAAGTGGGCAGCATGGTGAAATCGCTCCAGTCGAAGGTGGCGCCGACCTTTATCCTGTCGTTGCCAACCGGTAGCATCCAGACACCGAGGTTTGGAATTACCTGTTGCGGAAGTTCTTTGGAGGTTATAGTGAGCAACTCTCCCTTTGTATTGGCAAAAGGAAGTCCCCTGAACCAGGGATTTTCCGCGCCTTTGAATCCTTCGCAGAAGATAAGTTTTCGCGCGGTAAGCTCACCAAGTTTTACGGTATCGGCACCGATTTCGAGTGCGTTGTAATCCACTGTTCCGTGGATCAGAAGCTGTTTATCGCTGAGAAATTGCTTTGCACGTTCCAGGAAAAGCGGCACATCGAGATAACCGCTGCCCTTTACGATCCCGAAACCTTTTGGAAACCGGAGTTGTATGCCGGGAAGTTCTTCACCGTTGTCGTCAGCAAGGTATTGTTCATAGCCGGGTTCGCCTGATTTGGAATGCCAGTCGTTCTCCTGCTCTCTTGCCGGGAAGACGCGTGCGATCGGCTTGAAATGAAAAAATGTAGCTCCGAATTCCGATTCCCAGTGGCGGTAAAACCTTTCCATCTCGGGAAGCAATTCATCAACCCGCCAGCTTTTATTGAGTTTCCTGAACACAATCGGGTTCCACATTCCTGCGGCAACCATCGATGATGAAGTTTCGTGTCCGTTGTCGATCACCAGTACTTTCTGGCCGCGCCGGATCAGTTCCAGCGCCAGCACCGTACCGGCTATTCCCTGGCCGGCAATCAGGAAGTCGGTTTCCGGCATCAGCGCATCGCCTTAAGATACGCTCTCACTACCTTCAGTGATTCACCGAATTCTTCCAGCGCTTTGGTCGCCCCTTCGGCAATCTGCGTTTCGTTGTAGAATCCTTTTTCGATCCCGAGTTCAAGCTCGTTCAGGCGTTTCTTAAAGTCGTTCATCCCAAGCACAGAGATCGAGGATTTGATCTTGTGTACAACCTGACGTAGCTGGTCGTAATTCTTATTGGCCAGTTCACGCGTGATCCCTTCCGCATACTCCTGTTCTTTGGATAGAAAAATGGTGAGGATGCCTTTAACAAAGGATTCATCTCCTCCTGAGATCTGGCGGATATTGGAAAGGTCGAGCATTAGAATTTGTATTGAAGTCCGAAGTTAAATACCTCTTTGAATTGGGTCCTGGGTCCCTCAACATCGAGGATCCCATCGTCATTTTTATCTTGTTTGATGATCACATCGTCGTCGTACACCAAACTGGTAGAAATACTGGTGGTAATGAAGCGGTTTACTTTAAATGAGATCAGCGTGGTCCAGTTCACATCCACATTCTCCGGGTTCTTGGAATAATTGGAGAACAGGTCCATCTGCGTAGCGAAATTCACATTTTCAATCAGCGGACAACTGAAAATGATCCTGGCCGAGCCTCCGTATTCTTCCCTCAGTCGTTTGCCCGGATCCACTCCGAAAGCGCCCTGTGCAGAGAGGCTGTCGTCCTGGACGATGGTATATTTGGCCGATATCGGGGAAATGAAGATCGTAAAACAGTCCCTGATCTTGTTTTCAAGTCCCAGACCGAAGGTAACATAACCCGGGGCAAGAAACCTCGAAATCACGGTGCTGTCGTTCGGATAATTGTAACCCGGAGCAAATTGCGAACGGAAACTCCCCGAAACGGTGTAGTACCATTTGCCGAATGCCTCCCGGCCGTAAGTGGTAAGGAACTCTAACTTATCGTCAGTCTTTACCGTACCCTGCTTTTGCAGCCGCTGCAGACCAAAGGCCGCATTCAGCGTATTCTCAAAAAGCGTTTTCTTCCCGGTATACGTAAGCTTCGCGTTGACCAGCGAGGTACCAGAGATCGCACTTTGTCCCCCGCCATTCCAGTTATTCAGTGAAACCTGCGAGAAGTTGAACGTCGATAAACCGGTAAGTTTCCAGGGTGAGGTATCAGCCGCCAGCGTGTCAGTGATCACGAAGACCACAGTGGTGTCTTGTGCCCTCAGTTTTACTCCCGCTATGATCAGCAACAGGATGACAAGTCCAGCCCTCATTCCTGGTATTAAAGCATACGTAAATGGTTCATCAGGTTCTCTTTGTACGAACGCGAAACTGGAATAAGCTTATTTCCCTGGAGAATGATGGTGTTGTCTTCAATCTCCTGGATCTTGTCGATACGCACGATGTAAGAGCGGTGAACACGAACAAACTCCTTTTCAGGAAGTTTCGATTCGATCGCTTTCATGGTCGAAAGAATGGTGTGTCTCGAGGTTTCAAGGTAAATGTTCACGTAATCCGCAAGCGCCTCAACATAATGGATCTCCTCCATTTTGATCTTGATGTAGCGTGAATCGTGTTTTACAAATACGTATTCCGATCCTTCACCGTCATCGCTCCTGCGCGATTGTGCATTTTGAAGCGCACGGTCACAGGCTTTCAGGAAACGGGGAAGTTCAACGGGCTTGATAATGAAGTCGGTCACATCCAGGTCAAACGCTTCGGGAGCGAACTCAGCCTTTGAGGTAACAAAAATGATCTGCGGAACCTCGAAGTTCTTCACCAGGTCGATACCGCTCATATTCGGCATTTCAATGTCCAGGAACACCAGGTCAATGCTGTTGTTCGCCAGCACTTCAGTAGCCTCAAGTGCATCATTGCACACGGCGACAAGGTTAAGGAACTTTACCTGCTCAACACACTTGCGAAGTGTGAGTTGACTAAGTTCATCGTCATCTACAATTATGCAATTTAGGGTCATATGGGGATCTTTTTAATGGGGTTAAGATAACTGTTTAGCAATAAACTCGCCTGACTATTTGGTGAACAGCCTGAAAATATCGTTCCCGTTAGCAAAAAGCATTAATCCGAGCAACAGGATCATACCGGCATACTGGGCATATTCCATAACCTTTTCTGGTGCCGGTTTGCCGGCAATCATCTCCCAAAGCAGGAATATGATGTGTCCGCCATCAAGCGCCGGGATCGGTAAAATGTTCATGAAGGCAAGGATGATCGAGATCAGTGCAGTCATTTCCCAGAACTGGTGCCAGTCCCAATGTTTGTTGAATAGTTTCCCCATGGTGGCAAAACCACCGATCTGCTTCGCACCTGCCTTGGTAAACACCAGTTTGAATTGCTTTACATATTTGCCAAGTACCTCAAGACCGAAATTCACACCGGCAGGAATGGCCTGGAAAAAACTGTAGTCGTGGTGCACCACTTTCAATATCTGATCAGGTCCGGCTGGCAGTACGCCAATAATTCCGGCATCGTTTCTTACCAGCGTAAGCGATTTCTGAACTCCTTCTTTGGTGGTTACGTCAAGAGTGATCGATTTCCCGGCTGCCGCAACTATGGCGTGATGGATCTCCATCGCATACGTGTACTGCTTCCCGTTTACGCCGTTGATGTAATCGCCCAGCTTCAAACCTGCTTTGTCTACCGGAGATCCGGGCTCGATCTCACCGATCATGTAACGGGTTCTTGGAATGGCCAGTGCCGACGCGCCTTTTTCAAGCAGCTGCTCCGACAAATTTGCAGGAAGGTCTATCACCGTTGGTGTTCCTTCGCGCTCAACCGTTACCGTTTTGTGATTGTCGAGGAACAGGAGAGAACTGAAATCCCGGGTGTCGTATGGTGTCTGATCGCCAACCATCTGGATCTTATCGCCTTCCTTGAAGCCATTTTCTAGCAAAAGGGTATCATAGTGCATGCCTTCTGTTGCAGAAGTGAGCGGAAGCTCATTTTTCCCCCAGAAGAACAGGATCATGGCGTAGATAAAGAAGCCAAGGATAAGGTTCACGGTTACACCGCCCACCATGATGATAAGTCGCTGCCAGGCTGGCTTTGCACGAAACTCCCACGACTCGGCCGGTTTGTCCATCTGGTCTTTGTCAAGACTTTCGTCTATCATACCCGAGATCTTTACATATCCGCCCAGCGGGATCCAGCCGATACCGTATTCGGTTTCACCTCTTTTCCACTTCAGAAGTGAGAATTTGTAATCGAAAAAAAGATAGAATTTCTCTACGCGTGTGCCGAAAAACCGGGCCGGGAGAAAGTGTCCCAACTCGTGAAGTACGACTAATATTGAAAGGCTTAACAGCAACTGTGCAGCCTGGATAAGGATTCCCATTAAAGTTCAGTGTTATTCTAAGTTTGCAAATGTAACAAGGGCTAAATAAAATCAGCAGCAAGTCTACGGCTTTCTTCATTTGAAGCAACGTAATCCGCCAGCGAAGGGTTCTTCAGGAACGATGCTTTTTCCATTGTTTTTTCCACGAGCCGTGGTATCTCAAGGTAGGCGATCCGCTCGTTCAGGAAAGCATCGACTGCGATCTCGTTGGCTGCATTCATCACACACGCCATGTTCCCGCCAACTTCCATCGCGGCAAATGCCAGATCGAGACAGCGGAAGGTGTCGCGGTCGGGCTTTTCAAAACTCAGGTTCGGATAGTCCAGGAAATCGAAGCGCGGGAAGGTGCTTGGCAGTCTTTTCGGGTAACCGAGCGCAAACTGGATCGGCAGCTTCATGTCCGGCAGTCCCATCTGTGCCTTGATACTTCCGTCGCAAAACTGCACCATGGAATGAATAATAGATTGCGGATGCACGATCACATCGATCTGTGATGGCTGCAAACCGAACAGCCATTTGGCCTCGATCACTTCCAGTCCCTTGTTCATCAGTGTAGATGAATCTATGGTGATCTTGGCGCCCATGGTCCAGTTGGGATGCTTCAGCGCCATATCGCGGGTAATGCTTTCCAGCTCCGCAGTTTTCTTCCCGCGGAAAGGCCCTCCGGAAGCCGTAAGAATGATCTTTTCCACCGGGTTGTGAAACTCACCCACCAGGCACTGGAAGATCGCTGAATGCTCAGAATCGACCGGGTAAATGTTCACGCCTTTTTTCCGGGCAGCTTCGGTAACAATATCGCCGGCTACCACGAGGGTTTCCTTGTTAGCCAGAGCGATGGTTTTTCCCGCTTCGATGGCAGCCATCGTTGGGATGAGTCCGGCGTAACCCACCATGGCGGTCAGCACCACATCCACCGCTTCAAACGCCACCACTTCTGCAAGCGCCTTTTCGCCGGCATAGGTCTTGATCCCTGCTTCCCACAGTGCTTCCTTTACCTGCTCGTATTTCGATTCATCACCGATTACTACTGCATTTGCCTTGTATTCCAGCGCCTGACTGATCAGCAGTTCCGCATTCGATTGTGCGGAAAGGATCTCTACCGTGAAAAAATCCCTGTTGGCAGCGATCACTTCGAGCGCCTGTGTGCCGATCGACCCGGTTGATCCCAGGATAGCAACCCCGGTCTTCTTTTCCTCCATTATTTCCTGATAAGCGATTTGTCTTTTATTTCATCTATGAGCATCTGCTCCACTTTTCGTCCCTTGCGCATGTTCAGGTAATCTCCAGCACCGAGCTTGGCCAGTTCACGCATACTCAGTTCGGTAAACGGCGCATTTCGGATACCGAATACCGACAGCCTTGTGCCACTTGCGAGGTTCTTGCCGATCAGTACTTTCGATGGCCCGTTGATCGCAATGTCGCCGTCGGTTGCAAGGATAATAAGATTACTGCCTCCCGCTATAAATTCTTCCTGTGCAATTTCGTAGGCTTTGCGTAATCCGGATACGATGTCTGAGGTACCGGCCGGCTTAAGCAATTTAAGTCCTTCTTTAACAGCGGTGACGTCTGAACCTTCTACTCCCGCAAACAACACTTCCACTCCGCTGCCGTAGGCCACAACAGAGATCTTATCTACCGGACGGAGAAAGACCATGAGTTTCAGGATCGATTTTTTCAACAGCTCAAACCTGCCGTCGAGCGCCATCGAGGCAGATCGGTCTACCAGGAACACGATGTTGTTGGGAACATATTCGGCTTCAGTGAGGCTTTCTTCAAGTGTGGCCGGCAATTCGGCAGCCGCTGCTGTGTCTGTCTCCCAGACGTTGAACGCGGGATCGATAAAAGATTCGACAAGTTTGTCGCGCATTACGGTGTTACCCTCAGGTTTTGGATCCGGCTCAACTACCGGGGTTTTTGGAATTACAACGGGTGTAACCACTGTTGTTTTACCGATGACAGTTGCTTGAACCGGAACAACGGTGTCTTTGATCTCCTCCGGCTCTTCTTCGGGTTCCGGTTCATGCAGGTCCTCGATATTAAGACTGATTACGCTACCGGATTCGTTCACAGAGAACTTTACATGATCGTCTGCCTGAACCTGTTTGTGCAGCATAAACACCCGGATCGGCTTGTCGTCGTTCAACACCGTAAGCGTGTCGAGCGGCACATACCCCGGGGCAGTTACCATCACCCGGTACGCACCGAAGGGAACATTGGCTGACGGGTTACCGATCAGATCGGCAGAACACTTTGTAACGGTCTTTCCTTGTATCAACTCAACCCTGGCATCGCGGATCGGGAACAGTGTACCGGCATCCACGATCTTAAAACTGAATTCCTGCAGCGAAGACCCAAGCAGCGGCACAGCACATACAGCCAGCAAAAACAACAACGGGATCTTCTTCAACATCTGATTCAGTAGGGTCTGAAAACGAAAAAACCCCGCATATGTGATGCGGGGCATTTTCAAATAGCTAAAAATCAGTTTTTTCTCATTCTATCCATCTTGTACTCCAGCACCTTGAACTCTGTTCTACGGTTGATCTGGCGGTTTTCAGGATTGTCTGAACCATCAGGATTCTGGTTAGGTACTCTTGGCGAGTTTTCACCGTAACCTCTTGAAATGATAGCGTCTCTTGCCACACCTTGTGAGATCAGGTAATCTACTGCAGATTTTGCACGCTCCTCAGACAGTCGCTGGTTGTACTCAGTTCCGCCGATGTTGTCGGTGTGAGAACCTAACTCAACTACCAGGTAAGGGAACTTCTTCAGGTTTCTCGCTAAACGGTCAAGTACCTGTCTGGATTCTCCGCGAAGGGTTGCTTTGTTGAAGTCATACAGGATGTCTTCCATACGAACCGGCTTGCCGATATCGGTAGTAAGCATCTTCACCACCGGAAGTAACATGGTGTCTCTCGGGAATGCTCTTTCTGTAGTGAACTGAAGATCGTTGTCGATGTAACCCAGTTTCTGGTATTCTGCGTGGTAGCGGGTTCCTTTAAGGATCGGGCGGTAGTACCAGCCTGAACGGTCGGTATAGGTACTGCTGATCTCGCTGCCATCGTCCTGGTTAAAGAAAGTAACCTTAACGCCTTCAAGCGGGTGATCATCACCGGCATCAACCACCTGGCCTCTTACGCTGTAAAGGTTGAGCTCCACAGTATACAATTCGTAGCAGCAGGTTCCGCTTCTGTCTGAAGAAAGGAACGCAACGTTGGTGTTCTTGCTGGTAGACAGGTAAGCATCGTCTCTCGATGAGTTAAGCGGGTAACCAAGGTTGGTAGGCTTAGACCACTCTTCGTAGCGCTTCACAGTGAAGAAGTTGTCAAATCCGCCCATTCCGATCCATCCGTTCGATGAGAAGAAAAGAACTTGTGACGGTTCATCCAGCCATGGGCTCTGATCGTCGCCTTCGCTGTTTACATTCGGACCAAGGTTCTGGGCCTGGCCGGTTGGCTGACCTTTCTCGTCCAGACGAACGAAGTAGATATCAAGTCCGCCGAAACCGTCTTTACGGTCTGAAGCAAAGTAAAGTCCTCTTCCGTCTTTGGTAACATACGGGTGCATGTTGCGGGTTTCAGGAAGGTTAACGATGGTGTTGAGCAATTTAGGCTCTTCCCAGATCGAGTCGTTGAGCGGCTTGCTCATAAAAATCTGGTAAGCAGGCTTGTCGTACTCGGTAGACCATGAAGTAAAGTACATGGTCATGTTATCGTCTGTAAAGGTCGGCGTAGCCACGTTCCTGTCAATTCCGAAACCGAAGTCAACATGCAGCAGCGTGCTGTCGTACAGGTGGTAGCTCAGGAAACTGTTGGCATAATCACCCAGTCTCTTAGAAGTTGGGTTGTTGATCTTGAAGCGGGTAGATGTGAAAAGGATCTTGTCGCCTTTCATTCTTGCCGCAGCATAGCTCGATTCACCGATACGGTTCACCTTCACAGTATCCATCAACTCAGGATCCTTGTTGGTTTTCTTGGAGATGGCATCAGCACCGAATTGTGAACTGGCAAGCTCAAATGCAATACGACGGGTGATCTCTTTTGATTCTTCGGTCTCTACTTCCTGGCCACGGCCATTCTTGAAGTAGATCGGAGTGTGCATGTAACGGGCTTTCTTGTACATCACATAAGCCTCGTCGTACTTCGCGTTCGATCTCAGTGTGGTACCATAGTTCATGGTCGTTCTCAGATCCTTGAATTCTTCCAGGGCAGCAACTTTAGCGTACCACTTCTCAGCATCGGTGTATGCGTGCATATTGTAGAAACAATCTGCAATACGTCCGATCACGTACTGGTATACTTTAAAATCCTGCTTTTTCTTCACAGGAGTAGCCACGCCGTAAGGAATGTTTACCGCCTCTGCAGGACTTTCGAATTCTTCAAAAACCTTTAGGTAAAGGTTAACCGCAGTGTAGTAATTACGCTGTGCGTAGGCGTCATCTGCCAGTTGGATATTGTTCTTCATCCCCTGACCAAACAGGAGATTTGAAGTCAATACACAAAGTGAAAGCAGTAAACCAACAGTAATTTTTTTCATGACTGTTCCTGGAAATTATAGTCGTGGACAGATAAATTGTTTCTTAACCTGATTGCTACGGTTAATATAGGTAAGCGAGAACTCAAGGGCATTCTTGTTGTTCCCTACATCCGACAGTGAGCTGATGTTTGCGTCATAGGTCACACCAAATGCAAAGTCCTTGTATCCAAGACCGAAGTAAGGCACGATCGCATCATCAAGACGGTATCCGATACCTGCCTGGATGCTGGTATAGGTGTCGATCAGCGAGTAGCTTGCATTCACACCTACGATCCCGTTGTAAGCAGTTCCCTGCACAGAAGCCATGATATTAGGCACGAACTCGATCGCGCTGTTGGTGCGGAAACGTACTCCCCCGTGAACCAGGTAACGCATGTCAACTCTTTTGTCCTTGCTGAATGAATCGTAAGGCTGAAGCAGGTGAAATACCGAAGCCCCTGCAAATGGTGCCCATCTGCGTTTTACAGAACCGTTGAACCAAAGCACACCGAAGTTCACATCAGGAGAAAGTACCGACAGGTTGCTCAGGTCTTCATTCACCGGGTTGGTTGCGCCAAAGCCTGGCTCATACTGATCAGGAACAGTGATGTTCTTGTTGTTGGTCGACAGGTTGTAAATACCGGCCTGTACACCAAACACAAGGTGCTGGTTACTATTGCTCTTGAACGAAAGGTCGTAAGCACCACCAACATTCACCGAAAGACGGTTGTAGTTGTTGGTTCCTGAAACTTCGTTCACTGCATTCAGACCAAGACCGAAATTATTCAGTCGTGCATCTGCAGAGAAAGATGAAGTCGTATAAGCAGCATTGTCATACGTCTGCCACTGCGAACGCTGAAGTGCATTCAGCCTGAAGTTACCATTGATCTGGCCGGTTAGTGCCGGGTTGGTATACAGGGGCGAAGCAAAGTATTGTGAGAAATGGGCGTCCTGAGCCTTAAGGTCCGCACTTAATGCGCCAAAAGCAAGTCCCAGAACTATGATGAGCGATCTCTTAGTCATTGTTATTTGCGTATTAGTGTGATTGTACCTTCTCTTTCGTATCTGACGTTGACTTCATCATAAATCACAGCCGTGTAATAGTAGGTTCCTGATGGAGCAGGATCACCGTTGTAAGTTCCGTCCCATCCGCGGGCAAGTTCGTTGGTCTCAAATACTATGTTACCGTAAGTATTGAAGATCTTGAAGTTCTCCAGTCTGATGTTCTGACCGAAGATCCTGAACAGGTCGTTCTTTCCGTCTTTGTTTGGTGTAAAGGTGTTAGCGATAAAGATCTCAGGAACACGGCTCACAGTGATCAGTCGGTCCAGGGTATCCCGTGCGTCGCAACCAAACTGGTTTCTCACATCAAGGGTTACTACATAGGCTCCGGTCTGTGAGTATTCGTGGACAGGGTTCTTAGCGGTTGAAGTAGTTCCGTCTCCGAAGTTCCAGAACCATACTGCATCACCAACGGTGTTCGACAGGAACTGGTAAGTATTGATGAATGCTCCGGCTACTGATGGGGTAAGGGCTACTGCATCGATACGTGCAACCGGCGACTCGCGGAATACAATAACTGCTTTCAGCAATAGTGTATCGCAGCTCATCTCTCCGTCTACATAAACAAGGATCGGAATAGTGTCGGTTCCTGCAGGTCTAGGTCCGTAGGTAAAGCTGGTTCCGGTAGTTGCACCGCCGCCGTTGAATACCACGCGGTAGTTAGGAGGCAGGTTAAGTACGTTGATGAAAGCGATCTCATCATCACACTGCTCGTAGATCACACGGTCAAGAGTTGCATTAACCGGGGTACAATCTGTAGCGGTACAGGTTACTGCATTCGAGTAAGGTGAATTCTGACATGGTCTCATTCCGATCGCTCTCACGATCGCGGTAATGTTTGAATCCGGATCAAGTCCTGTGATCTGGTGGGTGTTTGGTCCAAGGTTACCGTTCGGGGTAAAGAAGGTAGCACCACCATCGGTACTGATCTGGTAAGATACCGTTGCAGGATCTCCCGTCCATCTGAAGCTCAGTGAGGTATTGTCTGCTGGTCCGCATTCAACCACCGGCGCATCAAGGATTTGCTCCACTTGTACGGTAACCGGTGTTCTTGAACGGTTGTTACATACGTTATATCCAAATTCAA
>JAZKEZ010000095.1:0-8605 GCA_040386675.1 Bacteroidota bacterium
TGACTGAAGCTGGAGCAGGAAACTATATCAAAACCGTGTATGGAGCAGGCTACAAATGGGAAGACGACCAGGTTTCCTGACAACCACCCAGGGTCTTGAGCAATTCCTTTACACCCCCATTATAAACTCATACATATCTTCGCCCGCTTCCATTTCAAGCTTTTTCCGGACGCGGTGCTTCAGCATCTTGGTCGATTCGACCGTAATGTTTTTGATCACGGCTATTTCCTTTGTACTCAGGTTCAGCCGCATCAATCCGCAGAATTCACGTTCGTTTTTGGTCAGGTTGGGAAAGCGTAGTGCCAGCTTCTCAAAAAACGAATTGTTGAGTTCCTCCACGTGCTCCTTGAACACCAGCTTTTCCTTGTCCATGACCAGTTTCTGGTTCAGTTCGGTTACTAGTTCAGTGATTCCCTTCCGGATCTGGTCGTTGCTGTCGGTGTACTGAATTTGCTTGAGCCTGGAAATGATATCGTTCTTGAGTTTATCCTGCTGATGAATGTCGATGGCCAGCGTCGTCAGGTCTTTTTTGGTGGAGCGGAGTTCCTGGTCGAGTTGCTTTTTCACCAGCTCCTCGTTCAGCAGTTCCTGCGCCAGCAGGTTTTTCTGAATCTTTTCGATCTCACTGCGTTTTTGCATTTCGCTGTTCTTGCGCCGGTAGATCAGGAAGATGACCGCGGCAAGCAACAGCAGCAGCAGGATGACCAGCACGAGGATCTGCTGACGACTGCGCAGTAACTTCTGACTTTCGCCTGCAGCTTTCATCTGACTTTTCAGTTCCGCTTCAAGCAATTCTACCTGCTGCTGACCGAGGATTTCGTTGGTGTGCCGCAGATCCAGCAGCGATTTGCTGTCCAGTTCTTTCCGGATCTGTTTGTAGGCTTCCAGGTACTTCCTTCCTTCGCCCGTGTTGCCCTGTTTGAGATAGGCATCGGCATACAGCAGGTAACAATTCGGCAGGTCGCTCAACAGGTTTTCCCTGCGCGCCAGCAATTCGGCCTCTTTCAGTTGCGACAGGGCAGATGAATAATTACCCTTGATGATATTGATCTCGGCGTAAAGCAGGATGGCACCGAGGTAATCATAATACATCCGGCCGCGCCTGGAAGTCTCCAGGTTCACTTCGAGATACGGAATGGCTTCGCTGTATTTTTTCTGTTGAAACAACAGCAGGCTGATGTTGCCATTGATGACACCAAACAGCGAGGAATCGCCGGGAAGGATCACCGGTCCGAAGTTGCTCAGTGCTTTGCGGTAATGCACGTAAGCCTTGGAGAGTTCGCTCCTGGCGCCGTACCAATACGCAATGTTGTTTTCTGCATGTACCTTAAGAAACGCTTCCTGCTTTTTTTCAGCCGCTGCAAACGCCATCGCGTAATACGCGTAAGCCGAGTCGAACCGGGAGATCCGCAGGAACAATCCACCGATATCAGACATGCAGAAGAAGTGATTTCGCGACACGGTATCACGGCCCTCGACCACCCGGAAATACTGCAACGCCTTTTCCTTGCACTTGATGGCCTGCAGGTAAACGCCCTTTTGCTGGAAGAATGAAGAAATGGTGAGATTAAGACTGATCACCTCGTCAGGAAATCCGGGAGTAGCCAGCTGGTCGGCCTGGAAGAAATAGATGATCGCCGAGTCTGCTTTGTCGTCGGCAATGCTGCGGTTCATTTTATCCGACAGCACTTTTATCTCCCGCGACTGGGCAGACAGCTTTGCGCAAAAAACCGAAAAGAGCAAAGCGAAAACGAAAGATAATGCGGTACGCAAAAACTTCATGCAGGGTGAAAATCAGGTGATGAGACGCAGGGTAAACATAGTGATAAGCGGGAAATAAAACCCGGTTTTGCACTTCCGGGACAGATAACAACTGACCTCTCACATCATCGATCAACACATTAATAATCAGAACATTAAACCACATAAACCAATTAGCAACATAGGTAACAAATGGATAACAAGCGGAATCGGAGGACTGCCCTGATTAGTTTTAATGTGTCCTGAGATCAAATACCCAAGTTATGAGATCATGCTCTCTCCTGTTTTTTCTGCTGTCTTTTTTTTCGGTGAGCCTCACTGCACAGATCAGGTTTACCGATCCCAGCTTTGAGAATACCAGTCCATCGCCACCGCGCATCGTTTACGACTGGCCGGTGTGCAACAACACACCCGATTCAGAGCCGGGGCAGTTTGCCTACAAACCCGCATCAGACGGAATTCGTTACATGGGATTTTGGGACGGAAAAGACACTGTATATCCCGGGATAACTCCGAGATTGGGCGAAGGCGTGATGCAGGAAGTACGCTACGACAGTCTTTCCTGTGTGGTTTCAGCAGGAAAAACCTACTCTTTTACTATTGACATTAAAGCAGAAACCGGGACCTACCAGGGCGGTGCACTTGCTTTTGTTGGCGGAAATACACTGTGTACCCCCAGCAAACTACTGTGGCGAAGCGATACGGCGTTACCTGCCGCCAACGAAAACTGGCAGAAATATACCATCACCTTTACTCCCGACCGCGATTACCGGTTTCTGGGATTCTACGCGATCAACCGAACCGGAAGACAGGACATCCAGATCGACAACATCTCAGAAATTAAAAAAGTAAGACAGGGCAATCTCGTGGTCAACAACGGCGGCTGCCTGGGTGGCGCAACGTACACCCCGATCGGGGGCAGCGGTCCGTTCCGGTACAACTGGTTCAAAGACCCAGAGACCACGCCGTTCATCTCCAATTCGACCGGAACCGCCGGCAACCTCAAACCCGGCACCTATCGCGTTGAAGTCACCGACCTGGGCGAAGCCTGCCCGATTCCTGACATTAAGACTTTCACCATCACTTCCTCAGGAAAGACGGCCATTACCGGCAATGCCACCGCGAGTAAAGCGGTGATCTGCATCGGGGAAACCGTACAGCTGGATTTCACCAGCACTTTTCCGCGGCCGGTAACGTATCGCTGGTCGAATGCCGCAGTATCGAACACCGCTATCAAAAACCCTACGGCAACCCCAACTACCGCAAGCGAATACCAGTTGCTGGTGACCGACCCTTCCGATTCTACCTGCAACTTTCGCGATACCGTATCGGTGCTGGTAAATCCGCGGGCCAACGCCGGAACCGACAGTGCGTTCAGCATTTGCCCGGGAACCGACACGCTCAGACTTTTTGAACTCCTCCGCGGAAATCCCGATACCGGCGGCAACTGGAGCGACCCTGATGGCAGCAGTGCATTCTCCGGATCGGGTCACCAGCTGAATCTGCTCGTCGCAAAGTTGACAGCCGGCAGCTTATACCGCTTTGTATACACCGCGAAAGGCGCCGCGCCCTGTCCCGATGTTCAGGCCACGCTCACAGTTACTGTTTATCCCGCCATCACCAGCATCGCTGCCAGTATTGAAGATGAACATTGTCTGCGCGCAGACGGAAGGCTCACCTTTTCTCCAACAGGCGGAATTGCTCCTTACACCTATCGGCTGGGCGGCAATCCGAATCAATCAGCAAATACCTTTGCCGGTTTATCCGGCGGAACTTATCTACTCAGAATAAGCGACGCGAAGGGCTGCACCAAAGATTCCAGTTACACACTCGTCAATATTCCCGGCGTTCAGCGGGTCACCTTTAGTACCGTTTCTTCTGCATGTACTGCAAATACCGGTGGTTTTACAGTAACCGGACAAACAGGCGGTACGGCTCCGTTCGAATACTTGGGCGACGGCGGGACCTACCAGTCGTCGGCGACTTTCAGCGGATTGGGAGCCGGCAGTCACACGCTGCGCGTCAAGGATAAAAACGGCTGTACCTACGACACGATTGTAAACATTCCTGCTGCTTCGGGACCCGTAAGTGCAGCGGCCAGTGTAACTGCCGCCACCTGCGATGAGGCCGACGGAGAGATCACCATCGGGACTGTAAACGGCGGAAAAGCACCCTACACCTTCTCTACCGGCAGCGGCACACCCGGAACAGGAAACTCGTTTACCGGTTTAACAGCCGGCACGTACACCATCACCGTTATCGACGACAACGGCTGCAAACTCGCGCAAACCGTTACCGTAGAACGCAAAACCGGCGTAAGCGGCTTTTCCCTTCAGCTTTCACCCGAAACCTGTCACCGTACCGACGGAAAAATACTGGTACGCCACATTACCGGCGGAAACGGACCGTATACCTTCTCGCGCGGTGGGAGCTTCGGTGCCGACAGCAACTTCACCCAACTGACCGCAAGCACGTACACCATCACCGTTAAAGACCGGAACGGCTGTACAAAAGACAGCACAGTCAAGATCATTCATGTTGACGGACCGCAAGTGGCACTCGGAAACCGGCAGAACGTAAGCTGTTTTGGTGCGAAAAACGGATCGGCAACAGTGATCGCCAGCGGCACTACAGCCCCGTATCAATACAGATGGACCGGCAATCCGTCACAAAACGCAAGCGCTTCGGGGCTGGATACAGGCACGTACACCTGTACCGTAAGCGACACCAACGGTTGTACCGCGACGGCAAGCACCGTCATTACGCAACCCTCACCCATCACACTGAATGTGAGCAGCACGCCTGCCGCCTGTGCCTTTCCGAGTGGTACCGCAACCGCCAGCGCCTCGGGCGGTACCGGGCAACTCCTCTACCACTGGAACACCACGCCACCTCAACAAAGCGCAATAGCTACCGGACTGGCCGGTGGTTCTCCTTACCGAATTACCATTACCGATGAAAACGGCTGTATCAAAGACTCGAGCATTACCATCAGCTTGCTGGACGGTCCACAGATCACGCTGAAAGGATTTTCCCCGGTAAGCTGTATTGACAGCGCTAACGGAAGCATTTCAGTATCGATACGCGGAGGAACCGCACCGTATGTGCTGAAATGGAACACCACGCCGGTACAGACCGATAGCATTGCCATCAACCTCAAACCGGGCGATTACACCCTGACCGCGACCGATGCATCGGGCTGCACCGCCGGATTTACCTACCGTTTGCAGCAACCCGACAGCATTCGTGCAACCTTTACTATTGTGGACGACCCCTGCGGACAATCGAAAGGCAGCATTACAGCCGCGGTTTCCGGCGGACATGGAACACCGGGCTATACCTGGAGCACCACGCCACAACAGCACAGTTCAAGCATCACCGGCTTATCATCTGCTACTTACCAGCTTACCATCACCGACGGATACGGATGTACGGCGAACTTTCAGACAGTGGTCGGGACGATAAATCCACCGCAGATCAGCCAGGTAAACGTCACCCACATTCAGTGTGAAGGCGACCGAAGCGGTTCGGCAACAGTAAGCGCTACCGGCAGCACGCCATTAACTTATAGCTGGAACACTTCACCGGTACAAACCAGTGCCACCGCAAGCGGTCTCGGCAAGGGAAGTTACTCCTGCCGCGTGAGTGATAATTTCGGATGTTTTACCGATACGCTGGTGAATGTGACGGAACTGAATCCTTTACCCGTTTTCTCACTTGGACCAGACAGTGCGTACTGCGCAGGCGATAGTCTTAAAATCGGCACCACGCAGTCTGCCGATAATTATATGTGGCAAAACGGAAAAACCACCCGCGAGATCTTTGCCAGGCAACAGGAAGATTACCAGCTTACGCTGACCCGCAACGGGTGCAGCTACACCGATACAATTTTCATTCGTGAAGATGCGGTGCCCGTGTTGAACCTCGGGCCAGACAGTACCTTTTGCGGGAATTTCACGATTGCTCAAAACATCACTGTAAGCGGAGCAGCCGCCTACCTGTGGAACGACGGCAGCACATTTCCTCAAAAAACCATCAGCAATGCCGGGCAATTCTACGCCGTAATTTCCCGCGGCACGTGCACCGTTCGCGACACCGTAACCTACAATCGCCAGCAACCCATCACCGCTGTACTTCCGGCTGATGTATCATTGTGCACCGGCGATACGCTGTTGGTTACCGCCGCCACAGATGCAGGAAACCCTTCGTTTTATTGGAGTTCGGGCGAAACCGGCCGGCAGATCACCGTTCGCTTGCCCGGCAGATACAGCGTTTTAGTGAGCGATGCGGCGTGTTCAGCCAGCGATACCATAGATGTGAGCTACAATGCCACTCCTGTAATCGACCTCGGACCCGACACAACGATCTGTGCGGGAAAGTCAATCGTACTGAATTCCGGAAACTCGTCTTACCTCAACAACTGGAACACCGGCGCCACTTTAGCTACTATAACGGTCACTTCCGCAGGGATTTACGCGGTAACCGTGAGCAATGTGAATTGTGTGAGCAGCGACAGCATCCGCATCGGGATACAGGCTATTCCTGCATTTACGCTTGGCAACGACACGATCGTTTGCAAGGGTGAGCAATTTACGATCGGCGCACAACTTCCTGGAGCCACATACGCCTGGAACTCCGGTCAAAACATACCGTTTATAGAAGCTTCTGCCCGCAAAACGTACCAATTAACGGTAACCCAGAATTTCTGTAGCTCAAGTGATGAGATTGTAGTCGGCTGGTACGACTTACCTGTGATATCGCTCAACGACACCGTACTGTGTGCCTTCGACACCATCGTTTTGGATGCCCGCTGCAACGACTGCACCTACCTCTGGGAAAATGGAGATACCACTGCAAATCAGATCATTACGAAAACGGGAATGAAAACAGTAGCGGTAACGAGCATTCACGGATGTGAGAGCTTCAAAACCATAACCATAAGTGAAAACACTGAAGATGCCTGCATTCCGCAGGTTTATGTGCCCAATACATTCACACCCGATAACGACGGGATAAATGACCTGTTCCTGCCCGTGTTCAGGGCTGGGATCGTCAACGAATACAGGTTTGAGATCTACAACCGCTGGGGAGAAAGGATATTCGTATCCAAGCTCCCCGCGGCAGGCTGGGATGGCGAATACTTGAAATCACAGGTACCGGCAGGCACTTACATCTGGCAATTGCGATATACCCTGATCGATGATAAAGAAGTAACCCAGCTGGCGGGAAAGGTGAATTTGCAGCGCTAACTGTAAACGCCTGTTGGAACCGTTTCCCGGTTTCATTACACACTATCCGTAGTTGACCGACAACAATTGCATCAATTTTTGCGGCAAATCTTACTCACATGAGAGCGTTGCCGCTACTGATCCTTGCTGTTTCATTTTCCAACCTCCACGCACAACAACGGCCTGAGGTAAAAAACGAACTTTCGTTTGCCGCATATGACGGAGCCGTGGTCGCAGGTTATGTGGACCGGGGAGCATTCATGAATTTTACCGGACCGAATATCAGCTATCTCACCAGCGATTTCAAATTGCTGATGGGAATGCTTCCGTCTTTACGGTTCAAAGAAGACCACTCGGCAGTAAAAAATGCATTCATCACCCCGAACCTCGGAGTGGGAATCACGCTTTTCTATCGCCGGATAGGCATCCAGTTACCGATGTATTACAATGCAAAAACGGCTGTAAAAAACGGGAGATGGCTTCCGGGAATTGGAATCGGTATACGGTTGAAGTAGGATTTATCCTTCAAATCCCAATTAACTGCACTGACCCAGGATCACCCAGATAATTACAAATACCACGATAGTTCCCAAGCAGCCGCCGCCAAGTTTCGATGCGCCGTAACCGGCAATAAGTCCTCTGAATAGATTGTTCATGATGATGAGAGATGAATAAGGTGAAGTAACACTTGTGTCTCTCCACCTTTCATTATTTGTTCCAGTTACAATCTTCCTGATTTTCAAGCTGTTCTAAAAATCAAAGCGGGAATCGTGTAGAATTAAATACCCGTTTTCTTTCCGATAGAAGGACTCAAACATACGCTTTCGGCTGACAATCCGCTCATCTCCAATACACAATAAGTCTCACACTATCAATACATTAACCGAATCAACGAGTGAGATCCGGGTGATTGAATCCGGTTCAGGGAATGGCTTTTGCCTTTATTACGGAAAATCAGTAAAACTCATTCTCATGAAAGTCCATCATATCGTACTACTAACGCTTTTCACAGCGATAGCCGTGATCACAGCAGTCTACTTCTACCTTCCTTATGAAATGGAAAGAGACCTCGAAAAAGCCCAGGCCAACGGCTACAACACAACTGTAACTGTCCCTTCAAGTTCAGCTACAACCGCTTCCGATGAATCTGCCGCATCAAACTCCGGAATCAGCAACGGCGAATCCTCATCTTCAGGCAACATGCGCCGCATGGAATCCCAGACCGCTGAATTCGAAACCCGCGAAATTGCCATTCCGAAGATCCGCAAAAGCACACCATACTTTGTAGCATCAGCTGCAACCAGCTATCCGAACAAAGGGAAATATGTTTACCAGGGAAAAAACTACGATTACATCTATGAAAATTTTGACCAGATCTGCCGCGAAGGAAACCGGTTGATCATTTCGAAAGACGGCGAAAGCGCTCCCTTTGGCATCTCTATGGTCACTGAAAGTGGAAAAGTAATCTCAGCTGCCGGCGAGATTATCAACCAAAGCGGTGACGTCACCTTCACTTTGTCAGACGGCGATTGCGTAGACCGTTGGGGCTACGTAACCCTGGGCCAATACTCTGACAACGCCCGCTACGGCAACACTCCTAAATAATAACACGTCAT
>JAZKEZ010000095.1:8691-9844 GCA_040386675.1 Bacteroidota bacterium
GGGACCCGCAGTAAGGGACCCCGCTATGAGGGACCCCAAAGTACTGTCATACCGGACCAGCTGAAACCGTCACCGCACGACCACAGCTGCTCCGGTATTTCTATTCCCTCTAAACTGTCTGAACCGTCTAACCCGTCTAACCCGTCTAAACTCTTAACCCCTTAACCCCTCAACCCTTCCCCCCAAAACGCATACCTTCGCCCCATGAAAGGGCTTCTCAAAATCAGCAAATGGTTATCCATTAGTATCGCTGTTATATTGCTTACCGGCTGTATTGCCGAGCGTTTCATCCAGACTAACCTGGAAAAAAAGTACCAGCCAGCCGCTGAGAACTTTGTAACCATCAACGGAAACAAGATCCATTTTGAGAAACGTGGAACCAGCGGCCCGACCGTCGTTTTCCAGTCGGGATTAGGGAGCGATTACCGCGCCTGGGAAGCGGTGCAGGCCACGCTTCCAGACACCTTAACGTCAATTTCTTACGATAAGGCTGGACTGCTGTGGAGCGAAGGAAAAGGTACCATCAGAACTCTGGAATATTATGCTGACGAGTTGACTCAACTCCTGGAAAAGACCAACTGTCCGAAACCATATATTTTGGTGGGACATTCTTTTGCGGGAGTTACGCTTCGCGAATTCATCAGGAAAAACCGTGCGGATATTGCGGGGATTGTATTTGTCGATGTGACTCATCCCGACCAGATGGAGCTTTGCTCCGCAGAATTGCTGAAATCGGTTACTCCCCCGCCGCGATGGCTCATTGCCTCACTCACCGAAACCGGGATGATTCGGTCGATGTATTCTTTTACTCCGTTTGTACCCGAACTTCCGGCAGACCATTGGTTCAACCGGCATACCACACGCTTCTTTCATACCTGTTACGAAACCATGCTCGATGAAGCCGCCGCCGACAAGCTGCTGTTTGCCCAGGCCCGGAAAATCAATTCCTTCGATTCCATTCCACTGGTGATCTTGTCGGCGACACAGTACTCTGCTACCCGCAACCTCAAGCCGGCGTTGGCGGAAGAATACAAATCGATCCATGAGAAAGTGCAGAAAGACCTGCTCTCGCTATCCTCCAACAGTCGGCAGGTATTTGCCACAAAAAGCGGCCACTTTATCCAACTCGAGGAACCGGAATTAGTGATAGACG